>JAFGQI010000141.1 GCA_016935755.1 Anaerolineales bacterium | reverse complement strand
TGTTTGGCGGTGTATTGCTTCCTCATATGCACAGTGTACCACCTTAATCTTGCCCGTTTTTTTGTCCGAATTTATGTTACCACTTAAATATTCCCCATAATTGATGTAAGTAGTGATAAGTCTCCAACGAAGGCTGCAAGTATAACGTCTGTTCCAACAATCACGTCTGTTCCCTCAATCACACCTCTTCCTTCAGCCACACCAGCTTCGGTGACGATAAGCGATATTGAGCTGCAATACAGGAACCTGACCGATATCCAATGGAAAGATTATACCAAAACCCTTATAGGAATACGGATTCACTGGATAGCAGAGGTAAACGAAGTAACTAAAGAAGGAACTGTTTACTTGAATGCAGGTCAGGAAGCATTTCATAGCGTTTATCTATATGATGTACCAATTATAATTGTAAAAACGCTTAACAAACAGCAAATAATTGAGTTTGAGGCAACCATCAAAGATGTAACAACTTTTTTGGGTCTATCCATTTGGCTAAACAATCCAATAATCATTTCCGTTCGGTAATCCCCTTTATTCAACTCCTTTACATAGGGTCTGATGAGTATAAGGTGATAACTGTTGAACGATTTATACAAGGCCTAGAAATATTGTATAATCCTTGCAGCAGAAGGTGATTCGCTATGACACTGGTTGCGCCAACGGTCGATGTTCGCTCTCGTATCCCGAATAGTATTATTCAGGAACTGGTAGCGCGCATTGCGGATACTTTTAAACCGCAGCAGATCATCTTGTTTGGATCATACGCGAGTAACACACCACGTCCGGAAAGTGATGTGGATCTGTTGGTTGTGATGGAAACGCCTCTGCGAGAAGCCCAGCAAGCGCTTGAGATTCGCCAGCATGTGAACCCGCTTTTTGGCGTGGATATTCTGGTTTATAAACCATCTCGTATGAAAGAGCGCCTTGGATTGGGCGACTCTTTCTTGCGAGAGATCACTTCCAAAGGGATTGTAATGTATGAATCCCCTGACGCTTGAATGGGTGGAGAAAGCAGAGGGTGATTTTCTCACTGCCGGCCGTGAGTATCGTGTCCGAAAGGCTCCGAACTACGATGCAGTCTGTTTTCATTCACAGCAGGCTGCCGAAAAATATCTAAAAGCTATACTCCAAGAAAGCGGAAAGCTTATTCCGCGCCTGCACAGCTTAGCAGATCTGCTGGCACTGATAACAAAGATCGATGGCAGCTTCTTGCTCCTCCAGGCTGACTTGAATGTAATGGAAGGATATGCGGTACTGTTCCGTTATCCTGGCTTAGTGGCTGATAAAGTAGAGGCCAAAGCGGCACTGCAGGCATCTAAGCGAGTGCGGGCCTTTACCCGAGTCAAACTTGGATTATGAATCAATATTGTGTAAATCAAACCGCCCCGCTGGATGAAACCAGAGCGGGGCGGTAATAACCAGTTAAGGTTATTGCTAGGCAGCCTGAGCCTGCAAAACAGGTCGGAATTTATAACCGTACACAATTAACCCTCGATCATCCCCATCCTGGCGCAGGCGGCGGGTGACCATCTCGACCGGCATGCCGATCTGCACCGGGGCGTCGCCCAGGTCGGTCAGCTGTGCGGTGATAATGGGGCCTTCGGCCAGTTTGACCAGCGCCACGGTGTAGGGGGCGTTCTCTTCAAAACCCGCCGGGGGGTCGAAGACGGTCGTGTACGAGTAGACTTCACCCTGCCCGCTGAACTGGTACAGGGTCTTGGCTTCGTGACCGCACTCCGGGCAGATGTCGCGGGGTGGAAATATCTTCGCTTCGCAGTGTGGGCAGATTTCACCCATTAGGGAGTATCGCTGTTTGCGTAAACGCCAGTGGCGGGGAATTTCCATAATCGTGTTTCTCCTTCTTCAAGGGTCAATTCAGGGCTAAATATACCCGTGGAGAGCTATCAAGAACTATCAACATGCCATGGAAAGTGATCAGTGATCAGGAATCGCCTGCTTCGAGGATATGGGTGATGGCGGTGGAGGCGGGGCCGCCTAAACATTGGATCATTGCCCGGTGGGCGTCTGGCACCTGGTTTTTTCCAGCCTGGCCGCGCAACTGCAGCACCGCTTCAACACACTGGTAAACGCCTGTGGCTCCGCCAGGATTACCGCGCGCTTTCAACCCGCCCAGGGTGCTGATGGGCAGGGAGCCGTTCAGGCTGATGGCAGATACACCATCCTGGTTCACTGCCAACTGCCAGCCCTGGCCGCGCCCGGCGAACCCGGCTGCTTCCAGGGTGAGAACAGCATAGATGGAGTAGGCGTCATACAGTTCAAAGAGGTCAATCTGCAGCGGTGATATGTGCGCCTTTTCGCAGGCGCGCTGCACAGACTGGCGCACAGCCTGGAAATCCATCGGGTTGGCGCGGTCGTGCAGCGCCAAACGGTCGCTAACCATACTCGAACCAGCCACGCGCACCAGGCGATGGGGAAATTGCGGTGGGAGCAGTTCTGGGCGGGTCAGGATGAGCGCCGAGGCGCCATCGGCGTTTGGCGCTACATCAAACATGTTGAGTGGATCGCTGACCAGCCCGGCTGTATGATAAGCCTCGGCGCTGATGGCTTTGCGGAACATGGCGTTGGGATTTCCTGCACCATTAGCGTGGGCGATCAGTGGAAAACCGGCAAAAATCTCTCGGGGGAGGTTATATTCATGCAGATAGCGGCGCATTAGCAGAGCCGCTTGAGCGGTGGGTGTCAAACCCTGGACAGCCTCGAAATCGCTGTCGCTTGCGGTGGCGATCGCTGCTTCGACGGGCGCGCCCACCTGGTCAGAGAACTTCTCCACACCCACTACCAGGGCGACATCTACTTGCCCGGAGGCGACCGCCATGAAACCGGCGCGCAGCGCCGCTCCACCCGAGGCGCCAGCTGCTTCCAGGGTGGCGGCTTCGATGCCGGTCAGCCCTGCGAAATCAGCCAATAGAGCGCCCAGATGCGCCTGGTGGGAGAGCTGCGGCGCGAGCATATTGCCCACAAACAGCGCCTGGGGCTGCAGACCACCGGCATCCAATGCAGCCGCTACAATCGCCTCCAGAGCCAGCTCTCGGAGGGACTTGCCCCATAGTTCACTTACCGGGGTCTGCCCGATCCCTGCAATGACGACATCGGTCATAAGGGTTTACTCCATCACCAGCTTGCCGCGCAGGCGGACATAGGTGGCATAGTCAATCTGTGTGCGCCGGGCAATATAATCCTGGGTGAGCGGTGCGAGTTTGCTGCGCTCTTTAATCGCCTCAGTGACGGTGATGGCAAAGGCGTCTGATCCAGCGCCAGAGCCAAAAGAGACCATCAGAATCCGGTCGCCCGGTTCGGCAATATCCAGGATGGCGGTCAGGCCGATGATGGCGGCCCCGGCGTAAGTATTGCCGATGACCGGCACCAGCAGCCCGGGGGCAATCTGTTCCTTGGAGAAGCCCAGCATAGCGGCTGCCCGCTGGGGGAACTTGGTATTGGGCTGGTGAAAGACGGCGTAGCGGTAATCTTTGGCTGTTGTCTGGGTGGCGTCCAGCAAGGTTTGTCCGGCAGAGGTGATATGCTTGAAGTATGCCGGGTCGCCGGTGAAGCGCTGCCCGTGTTCGGGGTATTTCTGGTAAGCCCGCCGCCAGAAGTCCGGGGTATCGGTCACGTAGGAATACGTGCAGTCGATGGTGGCAAGCGCTTCTTCGGCTGGCCCCAGCAGATAGGCCGCGCCCCCTGCGCCAGCGGTGTACTCCAGGGCGTCGCCCGGTTTACCCTGTGCGGTATCCATGCCAATCGCCAGGGCATAATGCGCCATGCCTGAGCCGACAAAGCCGATCGCCGCCACCATGGCCTCCGTGCCTGCTTTGCAGGCGAATTCCCAATCCGCCGCCTGCACATTCGGCGTGGCGCCGATGGCCTCGGCAACCAGGGTGGAGGTGGGTTTGACGGCGTAAGGGTGCGATTCGGAGCCGACCCACACGGCGCGAATTTCACCGGGGGAGACCCGGGCGCGCCGCATGGCGTTGCGCGCCGCTTCGATGGACATTGTGACGACATCTTCATCCAGGCCGGGGACGGCTTTCTCTTTAATAGGCAGCGCGCCTTCGCCAGCAGTCCAGATGCGCGCCACCTCGCTGGCTGGCAGGCGGTAGCGGGGCACGTATGCGCCATAGCCGATAATACCCACCGGGCGGGCAGGTTTTAACAGGATGGGTTCTGCAGAAGTTTCATTCATATGCGTATGCGCCTGTTGATTATTCCTGGTAATTGGGTTCGGTCCAGATCATCATTATAGCCAATTTGTGGATTAGTTTAGATCCATTTTCTATGGATTCTTGATCAGGTTTTCCATTCCTGGAGAATTGCCTCGGCCCGGTCGATGCGCACCGTTTTTTCTGCTACTAACTGCTGGGCCAGGCGTTCGACCATCTCGCCTCGCGCGCCTGCTGCGATGGCTACCTGGCGGGCGTGCAGGCTCATGTGCCCGCGCTGGATGCCCTCGGTCGCCAGGGCGCGCAGCGCAGCCAGGTTCTGCGCCAGGCCGACGGATACGATAATCTCAGCCAGTTGGCTGGCGCTGGTGATCCCCATCAGCTTCAACGCGGCGCGGGCGGTGGGGTGCACGCGCGTGGCGCCGCCCACAATACCGACCGCCAGGGGCATCTCCAGAGTCCCAACCAGGTTCCCCTGGGCGTCCTTGCCCCAGGCGCTCAGCGAGGTATAGCGCCCACTGCGAGCGGCATAGGCGTGCGCCCCGGCTTCAATCGCCCGCCAATCGTTGCCTGTGGCAATCACCACCGAATCTACGCCGTTCATGATGCCCTTGTTATGGGTTGCAGCCCGGTAGGGGTCGGCGGCGGCAAATGCCCAGGCCTCCAGGATGCCATCGCGCACCGTTTCAGCCTTGAAATCTCCGAAAGCCAGCTCACTGAGCGGGATGGTACAGCGAGCGCGGGCCAGGCGCCGGTCAGCCAGGTTGGACAGGATGCGCAGGTGCACCCGCCCTCCGGTAAGCGCGGTGATGCGTGGCGCCAGGCGCTCTACGGCAGTATTGACTGCATTGGCGCCCATGGCATCTCGCACATCATAGATCAGGTGGATTACCAGGAAAGGCCCCACAGGAGAATCTTCGATCATCCGGACTTCCAGATCACGCGGCCCACCCCCCAGCTTCTTCAATACGGGATCGATTTCTCCAGCTTCTTCCAGCAGGCTTTTCTTCTGCTCCAAAATTGTCAGGCGCGCGCTTTGCAGGTCAGGAACGTCCAATAATTGCATCTGACCGATCATCTCTGGCGCGGTGGTATGAGCCTGGAAGCCGCCCCCGGAGCGCGCCAGCCGGGCCATAAAGGATGCACCGGCAACCACAGAAGGTTCTTCAATCACCATGGGGACTAAGACATCCTGCCCATTGACCTGGAAATTTAAAGCGATGCCCAGCGGCAGGGCGTGCAGCCCAACCACGTTTTCAATCATGTGGTCTGCCTGGGCTGCATCCAGACCAGCTGCCCCGCTCAGAACAGCCAGATCTTCGGACGATAGCTGACCGCGCTGGCCGAGTTCGGCCAGGCGTTCTTCCAGGCTGAAGTTGTAAAATCCGGGTATGCGCGAGCCCTTAGTTGGTTGGTCCACAGTTCCTCCAAAGATCGATTCAGGTAGAACAGAAAGGAATTTCGTTTACTCCCCCTTTTTACTCTGGGTGCACTGGCAAAAACTATCAAACTCAGACAAAATGGGGTAAAATTGGGGTGTGGTGAGGTTTTTCGAATGGTGTTGTTAACGCGGGAACAGCTCGAAGATCGGCTGGCAGCTCTACACCGGGCCAGCCTGGAGTTGGTCAGCGATCTATCATCAGAGACCGTATTAGAGCGTATTGTGCAATTGGCGCGCGAACAGGCTGGAGCGCGCTATGCTGCCCTGGGGGTGATGGATGAGCATGGCGATCTGGATCAGTTTATCCCGGTAGGAATGTCAGCAGAAAAGATTGCTCAGATGCCCCATCCGCCATTAGGGCGCGGGCTGCTGGGTGCCATTCGCAAGGACAGGCGCACGATCCGCCTCCCGGATATCAGCGCGGATCCACGCAGCGTGGGTTTTCCACCCAACCACCCACCCATGCGTTCCTTTCTAAGCGTGCCCATTTTATTGGGCGAGCATCTTCTGGGTCAAATTTACCTGACCGATAAGCTAAATTATTACGAGTTCACCGAGCAAGACGAGATTGTACTGGAGACCCTGGCTGCTTATGCTGCCGTGGCAATCAACAATTCGCGCCTCTATGGCGAGTTGGTGAACCGTGACCATGAGTTATGCCAGCGCAACGAAGACCTCAAGCTGCTCAACGATGTCGCCGCGGCATTGACCAGCTCCCTCGAAGTGGATGAAATCCTGGACAAGACGCTCAATCTGGTGATGGAGTATCTGGATGTTGAAGGCGGGGAGATCTTCCTGCGTGAAGATGGTGAGCAGGAACTGCGCCTGGCGCTGCACCGGGGTGATTTCAAAGACGCCTTCTCTCACCTGGATCGCTTCCGCTTTGGCGAAGGTTTCATTGGCATGGTGGCTGCCACCGGTAAGCCGCTGGTGAGCAATAACCTGCGCCAGGACATGCGCTACCTGCGCCCAGCCGTGTTTGAAGCGGGCTTTCAGTGCATCGCCTGCATCCCTCTGACCGCGGGGGGCAAGGTGGTGGGCGTGATGAGCGCAGCCACTCGCCGCTCTCGTGAGTTGGACGAACGCGAACTGCACATGTTGATTGCCATTGGCACCTGGGCAGGGATCACGATTGAGAATGCACGCCTGAGCCGGCAGTCGCGCCGCCTGGCGATTCTGGAAGAGCGCGAGCGCATCGGCATGGATCTCCACGATGGCATCATCCAATCGATCTATGGGGTGGGTTTGGCTCTGGACTATGCCCGTATGGCCCTGGCAGAGGATCCCGAACAATCTCATTCGAAGATTGAGCAGTCGATTGATTCTCTCAATGCCATCATCCGGGATATACGCGCCTATATTTTGGACTTGCGCCCCAGGCAGTTTCATGGAGAAGATCTGAAGCAGAGCCTGCAGCGCCTGGTGGATGAATTTCAGGCCAACTCACACACCCGCGCTACCCTGGTGGGGCCGGAGAATGGGCTGGTGGATTTCCCGGCTGCTAACGCGACCGCCTTGTTTCACATCTGCCAGGAGTCCCTGGCGAATATCGCCAAGCATTCCCGCGCCCAACATGCAGAAATTCATCTCTGGATCGCCAGGGAGCGCGTGCTGCTCGAGATTTCAGATGATGGACAGGGATTTGATCTGCGCAAGATGAGCGTGACCCTGGGGCATGGCTTATCCAATATGCATGTGCGCGCTCGCAAGGTGGGTGGCGATGTGGAGATCACCTCGTATCCAGGCGAAGGCACTACCGTACTGGCCTGGGTGCCGCGCCGCGCCAGCGGTACTGATTGATGGAACTCATCACCAGCCTGAGCAACCCGAAGATCAAACAGGTGCGGGCTCTCCGCCAGCGCAAAGCGCGCCAGGAGGCCCGTTTGTTTTTAGTGGAGGGCATCCGGCATGTCGGCGAGGCGGTTGAAGCGGGCGTTTCGCTGCAGGCGATTTATTATGCCCCCGATCTGCTCGACAGCGTTTATGCTCGCGAGCTGATCGAGCAGCAGAGACAGCGCGGTTTGCCCTGCCTGGCTGCCAGCGCGCAGGTATTCGAGTCTCTGGCTGACAAGGAAAACCCGCAGGGCATCCTGGCTGTGGCTCACCAGGTTGAGCAGCGCCTGGAAGACTTTTCACCGGCTAATTTCCCCTGGGGGGTGGCCCTGGCTGCGCCGCAGGATCCTGGCAATCTGGGGGCTATCCTGCGCACGATCGATGCAGTAGGCGCCAGCGGCCTGCTGCTGCTGGACAGCAGCGTGGACCTTTACCACCCGGCTGCAGTGCGGGCCAGCATGGGCGCCTTATTCTGGCATCCGGTGGTGAGTACATCTTTCGCAGAGTTCAACCGCTGGACTGAACATCATGGGTATCATATCTATGGCACTTCAGCGCATGGATCGGTGGACTATCGTCAGGTAGAGGCCTATCTTCAGCCCTGCGTTTTGCTGCTGGGCAGCGAGCGCGAAGGCTTGAGCGCTGAACAAGCGGCGGCCTGCGAAGTGCTTATTCGCCTGCCAATGCACGGGCGTTCAACCTCGTTAAACTTAGCCGTTGCTGCGGGGGTGATGCTTTACCAGATGGAACACTCTCGCCCAGCCGGTTAGCTCGACTAGTCGAGGGGAATACAGGGGGAGATGTTCACATCAGATATTTCTGAAAGAATTCAAGCACCATTTTTTGCATTTCAATTAAGGAAGGGCTGATTTCACCATCCAACGGTTGGAAGAAATGCCCGGCATTCTCGACCATCACCAGGCTGGCAGGAATACCAGCAGTTATGAGCCGATCGTATAATATCTGGGATTGTTCGGGCGGCACTGTTTCATCCTCCAACCCCTGCAGGATCAGGAAGGGTGGATCATCGGGAGTGGCGTAGGTTACCGGGCTGTAAGTTGTCAATAACGGATCATCCGCACCGTTAGCCCTGAATACCTGCATGCCAAAGTCGCGCCGGGCATCCTTAGCCATCTTAACCAGGTCAGCTGGAGCGAACATGTTTGTGACAGCCTGGATGCGGCTGGATTGGTCGGCGTAGGTTTCCTGGTAAGCGCCGATATCCCAACCTTCGTTCTCGTCTGCCAGTCCCAGCAAGGAGACCAGGTGTCCGCCGGCGCTGCCGCCAATCGCGCCGATGCGCTGGGGGTCGAGGTTATAGCGGCTGGCGTCGGCGCGCAGGTGGCGGATGGCGCACTGCACATCCTGGATATGAGCCGGGAATTGATATTTTGGGGACAGGCGGTAGTTGATGGAGATGAAGATGAAGCCTCCTCGGCTGAGTGCCGGGCCGAATATGAAACCCGCCCCATCACTCTTATCCCCGCCCACCCAACCGCCGCCATGCACATAGACCACCACCGGGGCGGGCTGGCTCATTTTCTTGGGATAATAAATATCCATTTTGAGCTCCACACCATCAGCGGTGGTGCAGTAGATCAGGTTGAATTCTGAGCCGCCGGGGAGCGCCTGCCCGGTGGGAGACGGCTGTGGCGTTGAATCGATCACGGTGGGCTTTCCAGCCGCCGTCGGGGAGGAATCAATATCCGGCTGTGGGGCGAACAAGAAATCGGCGCTGGTTTTCTTGCCATACTGCAGGATCACTTCGGTTGGGCCGATCAGAGTGTAGCCGCTGTCTTCTGGAGACGCCATTTGGGCTGTAACGGGCTGCTCCCACTGTCCAGGGATGACCACCATGGCGTATCCGGTGGCGTCGGTGTGGGCGCTAAACCCAGCGGCAGTAAACAGGGCATTTTCCAATGGCGCATCCCCTGCGTCGATCTGCCCGTTGCTATTCTGGTCGACGAAGGCGCGCCCCGAGAAGAAGGTGTCTGCCAATACAGACGGCGTGGGTTGGGAGAACAGAGTCGCCTGGCAAGCCAGTGCGAGAGTCGCTAAGAGCAGCCCAGCCCCAGCCAAGATCAACATGAAACGGCGTCGGAACAAAGAAGCCTCCAGAAAGTTACCACCCTTGAGTATACCCCAGCTTATTAACCCTGTTGCGATTGAATTTTGAAAAGGAGATAAGCAATCTGGCATGAGGTCGTAGTAAAATAGTCTCAGCATGAGTGTAATGATGGCTCATGGGAGGAAGCAGGCATGGTTGATCTGACGGGCACCACCCTGGATAAGTACGAGATCATTGAGCGCAAGGGGCGGGGAGGCATGGCTACGGTCTACAAAGCCTACCACCCTCGCCTGAACCGATATGTTGCCATCAAGGTGCTGCACAGCCACCTGGCAGAGGCTTCCGATTTTTTGAGCCGCTTTGAGCGCGAAGCGAAAGCGGTGGCAGCGCTGCGCCACCCGCACATTGTCCAGGCATACGATTTTGATATCCAAGGGGATATATACTACCTGGTGATGGAATTTATCGACGGCCCGAATCTGCAAGACAGGCTGAATGATTTGACCCGGCAGGGTAAGCTCATGCCGCTGGAAGAGGTGGGGCGCATCCTGCATCAGGTCGCAGATGCGCTGGACTACGCCCACCAGCAGGGTATGCTGCACCGCGATATGAAACCATCCAATGTGCTCTTGGATCACAATGGACAGGCCTACCTGGTGGATTTTGGCATTGCGCGCATGTTGAGTGGTACGCAGTTCACCGCCACAGGTGAGCTGCTGGGCACACCGGCTTACATGTCTCCGGAGCAGGGCATGGGCCAACCCCTTGCCCCAGCCACCGATTTGTATTCCTTAGGCATTATGCTCTATGAAATGCTGGTAGGCCAGGTGCCTTTTGACGCCGATACTCCCTTTGGAATCATCCATAAGCATATTAATGAGCCGCCGCCTGCGCTGCGAGGTCTGCGCCCGGATTTGCCCGCAGGCTTGGAGCAGATGCTGACCAGGGCGCTGGCGAAGAAACCCGAGCACCGCTATCGCAGCGCCCTGGAGATGGCGCAGGCCTTCGAACAGGCCCTGGGGATGGCTGTCAGAGAAGCGGCAGCCCCACGGCCGCCAATCGCTCAGGCGCCCGTCGGCGACCCCTTCGCTACGAAGAAGCAGCCCCAACCGGCAGTCCCCCCGGCTGCGCCGCCAGCTTCAATCCCGCAGCCCAAACCACTACCAGCTGCGGCCGCACCAAAACCGCCTTCTCCAACGCCAGCCGCGCCGCCCGCTAAGCGGAAAAAGAGGTCCCCACTCCTGGGCATCTTTGTGGCGCTCCTGGTTTTAGGCGCGGGGATCGCTGCGGCGGTCATTTTTGGCCCACAGCTGATGAGCAGACCGGAGTGTGGGAGCACACCAGAGTGTTTTGATCTGGGGATGGCAGCCAGAGAAGGAGGCGATCTGGAGACCGCATTATATTACTTCGATATGGCTCTGGAAAAAGTCTCACCGGAACAGCACCCGGCCAGCGCACATATCTGGTGTGAGCGAGGCATAACAAACCGGGATATGGGCTCCAGGGATATAGCAATCAATGATTTCCATATGTGTATGGAATGGACCCAGGGCGACCCGGAACTTGAGCATCTGCGCAGGCTGGCCTCAGAACAGCTGCAGCAATTGGGCGCTCCTTAATCCTGAATGCTTTCTACTATTACTCTGGCTGACCGTACCCCCCGCCCCCAGGCGTGCGCAGGCTGAGGATATCACCCGCTTGAAGCTCAAAGGAGCCTTTGCCGGGCAAGGGGGTCTCTTCTCCCTGGTGGATCAGCGTATTCTCGCCGGGCTGTCCCGGCTTTCCCCCTGCCAGGCCATAGGGGGCGATGCGCCGCCGCTCGCTGAGTAAAGTCACCTGGGAATCGACCAGCACCTGGATATCCCGGCGGATGCCGTCGCCGCCGCGGAATTTGCCCTCCCCGCCTGAGCCGCGCCGGATTTCATACCGTATCACCCGCAAAGGATAAGCATATTCCAGCGCTTCGATGGGCGTATTGAGCGTGTTGGTCATGTGCGAATGCAGCCCCGAAGCGCCGGCTGCAAAAGGTAGAGCGCCAGTGCCGCCAGCAATGGTTTCATAGTAGGCATAGGGGCGCTCATGCTGCAGGTCATAACCGCCAATGGTGAGGTTGTTCATTGTGCCCTGGCTGGCTGCCGGGATGGGCAGGCCCGCCTGGGCTTGAGCCAACGCCCCCAGCAGCACATCCACGATGCGCTGGGAGGTTTCCACGTTGCCGCCCGCCACTGCAGCTGGTGGAAGCGCGTTGACCACACTCCCTTCTGGGGCGACTACCCGGATGGGCGCCAGGCAGCCAGCGTTATTGGGCACATCCAGGCCGAGCAGGCAGCGAAAAACGTAATAGACTGCCGAGAGGGTGATGGCGTAGACGGCGTTGATGCTGCCCTTCTGCTGCGGGGCCGAGCCGCTGAAATCCACCAGGGCTTCTTCTCCCTGAATGGTGATGGCTGCTGTGATTGGGATAGCCTGGCTGCCAATGCCATCGTCATCCAGGTAATCGGTGAAGCGGTATTGACCGTTGGGCAGGCTGGACAGCAGGCGGCGCGTCATGCGCTCTGTATATGCCAGCAGCTCTGCCATATAGTGAGATACTTCCCCCGGCCCATAACGCCCGACCATTTCGCTCAGCCGCTCTGCGCCGCGCTGGTTGGCTGCTGTTTGAGCGTACAAATCGCCTCGCCGCTCGTGCAGGGTGCGCACATTTGCCAGGATCATGTCCATCAGCCCCTTGTCCATCTCTCCGGCGCGTGCCAGGCGCACAGGGGGGATGATCAGCCCTTCCTGGTAGATCTCCCGCGCCACCGGCATTGAGCCGGGAGACATGCCGCCCACATCGGCGTGATGAGCCCGGCAGGCGACATAGCCGAAAGGCCTGGCTGGTTTGGAGGTGGGCGGCGGGGTTTCTGCAATGAATACCGGCGTGACCAGGGTGATATCTGGCAGATGTGTGCCGCCGCGGAAGGGATCGTTCAAGGCGATCACATCACCTGCTTGCAGGTCATCGAAAGCCTGCACGGCGGCCTGGACGGAGAGCGGCATTGAACCCAGGTGCACGGGGATATGGGCGGCCTGGGCGACCATGCGCCCCTGTCCATCGAACAGGGCGCAGGAAAAATCTCGCCGCTCCTTGATATTGGGCGAGTAGCTGGCTTTGCGCAGCACCACGCCCATTTCTTCAGCTATGGCGGCAAACAGGTGTTTGAAAATTTCCAGCCGGACGGGGTCGGTCATGTGCATATCCTGTGATAGGCTCGGCGTCAGCTGTGGTCAGGCGCCAATGGTCGCCAGCAAATTCCCATAACCATCCACGACCGCGCTGTCGCTGGGGCCGAGCAGGATGGTGGTGTCTGGGCGCACCACGGCAGCCGGTCCGTTGAGCCGGTTGCCCGGCTGCAGGGCTTCGCCGTGGTAAAAAGGCAGCCGCAGGGTTCCGGAGGTAAAAGTCACCGGGCGGTAATCCAGCAGGGCAGGCGCGGGGTCCGGGTCAGCCTGCGGGCGGGTGGGCAGGACAGGAGGGCGCGCGCTGCCTACGGCGCGCAGGCGCAGGTTGACAATCTCTAATTTTGCCTCGGGGCGGGCATAGCCATATGCCTGGCGGTGCAGAATATGAAAATCCTCCAGCACAGCAGGGCTGAACGGGGTGGTCAGCTCATAGGATTGGCCCTGGTAGCGCATATCCAGGAACGGCTCCGTGTGGATATCTTCTGGCGGGATGCCTTCGTCCTGCACCTCGCGTTTTCCCTTCTCTGCCAGTGGCTGCAGCAGAGCAGCCAGCTCTTCCAGGGGAGTGTCGCCGGGCAGCATGACGGTTTGGGTGTAATCTTTGACCACGCTGGCAGCCAGCATACCGAATGCCGACAGCGTAGAGGCCAGGGGCGGCGCCAGCAGGTGCGGGATTCCCAGCCGGCGGGCCAGATCGGCGGCATGCAGCCCACCCGCTCCGCCGAAGGCCAGCAAGGTGAAAGGGGGCAGCCCGCCCCCGCCCTGTGGATCGTGGCCGCGCTCCACCGAAATGACCCGCAAAGCCCTCTCCATATGCGCGTTAACCACCTCCACCACACCCAGGGCAGCCTCTTCAGGACTTAGGCTCATCACCTCGCCCAGCCGCTGCAAGGCGCTCCAGGCGCGCTGTTTATCTAACGGCATCTGCCCACCTAAAAAGTGTTCGGCGGGCAGGCGGCCCAGCACCAGGTTGGCATCCGTGACGGTGGGCAGCTCGCCCTTGCCGTAGCAAGCCGGGCCGGGGTCAGCCCCGGCGCTGTGTGGGCCAACCCGCAGCGCCCCACCCGCGTCAAGATAGGCAATCGAGCCGCCGCCCGCCCCGATGGTGTGGATATCCAGCAGTGGGATGCGAATCGGGCAGCCGCCCACTACCGCCTCGGTGGTCACCTGCGGCTCGCCATCGATCAGCGAAACATCGGTGGAGGTGCCGCCCATATCGAAGGTGATCAGGCGCACGCCTTTCCCCCGCAGGGCCGGGCTGAGCGCCGTTTCGGCGGCATATTTTGCTCCGATCACCCCACCTGCTGGCCCGGACAGGATGCAGCGCACTCCGCTGCGCCGCGCCTCGGCCAGGCGGATCGCGCCGCCATTGGACTGCATCACTCGTAAATGCGTTTCGGGCAGCTCCTGCTCCAGACGCTGCAGATAGCGATCCAGCACAGGCGAGACATACGCGTTGACAGTTGTGGTGCTGGCGCGTTCATATTCGCGGTATTCGGGCAGAATCTCGCCAGAAGGCGAGACGAAGAAACCCGCCGAACGCAAAGCCTGGGCGATGTGCTGCTCGTGCTGCGGGTGCAGGAAGGAGAACAGCAGGCAGACTGCCACCGATTCGACCTCCTGCTGGCGGAGTTCGGGGATAAGAGCTTGAACCTGAGAGGGGTCCAGAGGCTGCAAAACCTCACCCTGCGCGCTGATGCGCTCATCCACCTCGAAGCGCAAATGCTCGGGCACCAGCGGGGGAGGTGGAGCGGAGGCAAAATCATACAGCTCCGGGCGGTTCTGCCGCCCGATCTGCAGCACATCCCGGAAGCCGCGCGTGGTCACCAGGGCAGTGCGCGCCCCCTTGCGTTCGAGCAGGGCGTTGGTGGCTACGGTTGAGCCGTGGATGATGTGCAGTTCCAGACCCTTCGGGTTTTCTGAAACCCGAAGGGTCATTTTTATCTGATCGATTCCCTGCAGCACGGCTTCTGCCGGGTCGTGGGGCGTGGAGAGCAGCTTGAAGGTGTCCAGCTGGCCTGTGGCGGGCTGGTAGACTACAAAGTCGGTGAAGGTGCCGCCGATATCGACGCCGATGAAGATGCCTGTTTCCATGTTTACAGGTAGAACGAATCTTCGGGATACCAGGCCGGGGCGCAGATCGCCAGGAATTCCAGGTCTTCTGTCTGGTGGTTGAAAATCTGGTGGCGCTGACCGGGCAGAACGACCACGGCTTCGCCTGGGTGCAGGTCAAAGGTCTGCTCATCCAGCCGCATGCGCCCCTGGCCTCGCAGGATGTAGTAGGTCTCCTCACAAACCTGGTGATAATGGAGCAGGGAAGCCTTGCCAGGCGGGAGAACGATATGCGCCAGGCTGTGCTGCTGGGTCCCGCCATGCTCGACGGGACGGCCGATCATTTCGTAGACGACTTCGCCATGCGGGCTGGATAAGGGTGTTGTGACTTTTTCTTTACTGGTGGGTTGGTTCATAATTTTTAAGTATCTGCCTCTATGCCGGATAGTATAAACGTCTCCCGCCTCTTTGGCAACTGCGGGGACGCTCTCGATTTGACCAGATCAAAAATTACAAAAATATGACAAATGATACTTCCAAAAAATGACTTTAGACTATATGATGTAAGCAGGGCACTATCCTATCTGGCAATGCCTGTTGTGTCAGGTTATCCACGGTGAAGTTTTCAATCAGTCTGCAAACGCACTCTGTGGGATGCTTTTTCAACCCCGCGCAAAGAGCGCCAAATCCATATCTTGACGAGAGGAGCTTTTCATGAAGGGAATCCGATCTGCTTTTAATCTGTTTCTTTTGCTGACCCTGGCGACCGGCCTGCTGGCTGGCGCGGGTCCTGCCAGCGCGGCCAGACCGGCCGCGCTGCCGGGAGGGGATGTGGTCATCAGCCAGGTCTATGGCGGCGGCAGCAATTCGGGAGCGCCGTATAAAAGCGACTATGTCGAACTGTACAACCGCACTGGATTGACGGTTGACCTGAGCACCTGGGCGGTGCAGTATGCCAGTGCAACTGGCTCAAGCTGGACGGTTAATGCCCTGTCTGGCAGCATCGCTCCCGGGCGTTATTTCCTGTTTAAGTTGTATACTGGATCGGTAGGAGCAGATCTGCCCACGCCCGATGCGACCGGTACCATCAACATGAGCGCCACCAATGGCAAGCTGGCGCTGACCAACACTGCTACCCAACTGACCGGAAGCTGTCCAACAGGAGGCGCGATTGTTGATTTTGTCGGCTTTGGGACAGCCAACTGCTATGAGGGAACAGCAGCCGCTCCAGCGCCCAGCAATACAACGGCTATCTTCCGGGCGGGCGGCGGCGCAACCGACACGAATCAGAACAGCGCTGATTTCAGCACAGGTGTGCCCTATCCGCGCAACAGCAGCTACCAGCCTGACGTGCGCCTGGAAAAAACCGGCCCTGCAGCCGTGCTGGTTGGCAAGCAGCAGCTGGTCTACAACCTCAAGATCGACAACACCCTGGGAGTCGCCGCCACCAACCTGGTGCTGACCGACACCCTGCCGATCAGCACCACCTATGTTTCGGATACCAGCGGCGTCACCCCCTCCAACCCATCGGCGGGCGTGTATGTCTGGAATTTCCCCGATCTGGCCTCCAACAGCAGCTTGAATTTCAACCTGACTCTGGATGTGGATACGGACATCCTTCCGGGCGAAACGCTGACCAACACCGCCGTGATCAGCACCAGTGTTGTTGGCGATGATCCTCTCAATAATGAAGATGAAGTTTTAACCGAAGCGCATGAGATCGTCCCGATCTCCACCGCTCGTGCTGGCGCCAACGATGAATATTTTGCCATCCAGGGCTTTGTGACGGTGGCTCCGCTGACCTACAGCGCAAGTGAGTGGGAAATGCAGGATGCCTCAGGCGGGATCTCTGTCTATTACTCACCAGCTCCTACACTTGCCCTGGGCGATGAGGTGATCCTGCTGGCCAAGCGCGGCAGCTACAATGGTCAAGAGCAGATGGTGACCCCGGTGCTGTATTATGAAAAGGTCGGCTCTGGGCCAGAAGTCGCTCCGCGCACTGATTACACCACCGGCGAGGTGGTTGCGGGCGATTCGGAGGGCTGGCTGGTGCAGGTGGAAGGCACGGTCTCGGGACTGGGGTCTTGCACAGGCAACTATACCTTCTATGTAGATGATGGCTCTGGGCAGGCCGCCATTTATGTAGACTCTGATACGGGGGTGAATGTCTGCAACAAGGGCGTTCAAAATGGCGATCTGGTGCAGGTGGTCGGCTTCAGCACCCAATACGTTTCCAATTATCAGATCAAGCCGCGCCGCCCGGCGGATGTGAGCGCTTTCAAGCCGCGCCTGGACAAGACCGCCCCGATCATGGTGGACCCTGGCGAGAAGTTCACCTACACCCTTTCGGTGTATAACGGCCTGGGTTACGCTCTGACCAATGTCGTGCTCACCGATACCATCCCGGCGGATGCCCAGCTGGCGGCTATCCAGGATGGCGGTGTCCAGGTAGGGGATATGGTTCAATGGACATTCGCTACCCTGGCGGACCAGGCCAGCGTGACGGTGCATTTTGAAGTCACTGCTACCCAGACGGCAGACACCTTTATCGTCAACGATGATTACGCCGTCAAAGCGGATAACTTTGGCGAGGTGATCTTCGGCGAGGCAGTGTCGACCCTGGTGGCTGATCAGATGCGCATCCACCACGTTCAGGGCGACGGGGCGGAATCGCCTTTTGATGGAGAGGTGATCACTGACCTGTTCGGCGTCGTCACCTGGGTGCAGAGCAAGGGCTTTTACATGCAGGATCCCCAGCCAGATGCTGACGCGGATACTTCCGAAGGCATCTATGTCTACACGAGCAGCGCTCCTACCGCAAAAGTGGGCGAGGCGGTCACTGTAACCGGCATGGTGGACGAGTACTACCTGATGACCGAGATCACCTCGGTGACCAGCGTGGTCACCGATACCACCACCGAAGTGATCACTCCCTTTGTGTTGGATCTGCCAGTGGCAGTGAACCTGGAGCCGCAGGAGAGCATGCTGGTGACCATCCCCGAGACGATGACCGTCAGCCAGAACTATTTCCAGGGGCGCTATGGGCAGGTTACGCTTTCTGCGGATGGGCGTCTGTATAACCCGCTGAATGGGTCACATGCGGTCACATTGGAAGAGAACCTGCGCCGCATGCTGGTCCTGGATGACAACTCCACCGCCCAGAATATGACCATCGTTCCTTACATCGGGGATGACAACACCCTGCGGGCGGGCGACGAAGTGGCCAATCTGACCGGTGTGATTGACTATGGGCTGATAAACTCCTCTGGTGGATACTTCTACCGCCTGCAGCCGACCCAGGCAGTAACCTTCGTGCGCAAGAACGAGCGTACAACTGCGCCAGAGGTGCTGCCGGGCAGCTTGAGAGTGGCTTCCTTCAACCTGTACAACTTCTTCAACGGCAATGGCGACGGCACAGGCTTCCCGGCTTTGCGCGGGCCCAGCACGTACGATGAGTTTGTCCGCCAACGTGATAAACTGATCCCGGCTCTGGTAGCGCTGAATGGTGATATTGTCGGTCTGATGGAAGTGGAGAATGACAATGCTTTTATCGCCACCCAGCTGATCGCCATTCAGGACCTGGTGAACAGCCTGAATGCGGTCATGGGCGCGGGCACTTACGCCTGGGTATTGGAACCGGCTCCAGGCACTGACCAGATCAAGGTGGCCATGATCTATAAGCCTGCCGTGGTTACTCCACAGGGCGCAGGTCAGAACTTCCAGATGGATTATGGCGCTTATACAGACGTGTTCAACCGCCCACCCCTGGCGCAGACCTTTAAGCTCAACAGCACCGGGGATGTCTTCACGGTAGTGGTTAACCACTTCAAGTCAAAAGGCTGTGGTGACGCCACAGGCGCGGATTTGGATCAGGGCGATGGGGCGGGATGCTATGCCGCCAAGCGCCTGGCCCAGGCGCAGGCAATGCTCCTGGTCATCACCCAACTTCAGACCAGTTCTGGCGACGAGGATGTGCTGGTGATTGGCGACTTGAACGCCTACGCTGAAGAAGCCTCTATCCAGGCCTTGATCACGGGCGGGCTGGTGAACCTGGTTGAAGATCAGGTCGACGCGGATGATCGCTACAGCTATGTCTTCGATGGTCAGGCTGGTTATCTCGATCATATGCTGGCGACCGAACTTCTGGCGATCAAGATGCTGGGTGTGGATATCTGGCACATCAATACAGATGAACCAGAGGTGATCAACTACGATCAGGACTACAACCCGCCTGGATACTACACTGCCGACCCATATCGCAGTTCTGACCATGACCCGGTTGTTGGGGTGTTTGGGCTTTTTGCTTACTATCTCTTGAGGATCTTGAAGATCTTTTCACTTGCCCCGTAAGTAGAGGCTAAAAAAGGCCTTGCGGCAGCCGCCGCAAGGCCTTTTGCTTTTCGATTGCCAGAATCAGGCCACCAGTCCCTGCACCTGGCGGATGACCATCACCACCTTGCCCTGAATTTCGACTGTGGATGGGTCATCGATATAAATTGGTTTCATGGTGGGATTGGCGGGCTGCAGGCGGACGCGCCCGTTTTCCAGGTAGAAATATTTCAGGGTGGTCTCTTCCCGGTCGTTCAGCCAGACGGCCACCATTTCGCCGTTGTGCGCATCCTTGGCGGGCTTCATCACCACAATGTCGCCGTCGTAGACCATGGCGTCAATCATCGAGTCCCCCTGAACCTCCAGGGCGAACAGATCGTTGGTGCGCTCTCGGCTGGGCAGCAGGCTGCTGGCGATATCCACCATACTCTCAGGTTCGAAGAGTGAAAAGTCTGATGAGGGGACCGGCAAGGGGGCGCCAGCCGCAATCCGGCCAGCCAGGGGAATCTTGATCAACCCGCTTGATGCTCCGACCAGGCGAATCCCGCGCGATACCCGGCTGTCCCGTTCGATATAGCCCATCTCTTCAAGCTGGTCCAGATAATAATTGACCACCGAGGTGGACGAAACCTTGGCCTGGTCGCAGATTTCGCGAATGGAAGGGGGGTAGCCAAATTTATCCTGAAAATACTGCAGTACTTGCAGGATTTTCTTCTGACGTTCACTCAAGGCGCTGCTTCGTTTTCTAGCCATTATGGTTGTTCCTCCAGTTTTGGAGACCCAATAAACAGATTATTTGTTCCATTTATTATCATAACACGAACATGCGTTCTGTGTCAAGGGCCTTTCACGGATTGGCATCCTGTGGCATAATCGAGAAGTTCGTGATATCGATATGCACAGCGATCTCCCCACTTCCCTGGTGTATGCACGCTCCTGGCCCCTGCTCGGCAAGCTGGCCTATTACCTGCTCAAGCTGCTGGGCGTGGAGATCCCGCGCTCGGTGCCGGTGGGGCAGGATTTCGAGCTGGCTCACGGAGGCGTGGGGGTGGTGATTCATTCGCGCGCGGTGATTGGCAGTCGGGTGAAAATCTACCCCGGCGTCACCCTGGGGCGCGCCGACATCCACCGCCCGATGTTGCAATCTCGTTTTGAGGGCATTGTGATCGAAGATGATGTTATCCTGGCGCCGGGGGCCAAGATACTTTGTAAGGATGGCACCATGTATGTCCGGCGAGGTACAGTGGTGGGGGCCAACGCCGTGCTCTTGCAGTCCACCGGCGAGGATGAAATCTGGGCTGGCATACCGGCGCGCTGCATCGGGAAGCGCGAGCCATGAGCCTGGCAAATCCGGTGCGCATCTGCCTGACGCCGCGAGTTTCCGGGGTGGGCGGCATGGTTTCATTCCAGCACAAGCTGGCGGATGGCTTGCAGAAGCGCGGCGTCCAGGTGGGCTATGATCTGCAGGATGGCCCTTACCAGGCTGTCCTGGTGATCGGCGGCACCCGCCGCCTGGCGGGGCTGCGGCGCCTGCGCCAGAGGGGCATCCCGGTGGTGCAGCGCCTGGACGGGATGAACTGGCTGCACCGGATGCACAGCAGCGGCTTACAGTCCTCTGGACTGCGCCATTTCCTGCGCGCCGAGTACGGCAACCTGATCCTGACCCTGGTGAGGAATCGCCTCGCCAGCCTGGTGGTCTACCAGAGCCGCTTCGTGCAGGGCTGGTGGGAGCGCAAGCACGGCCCCACCCGCGTTCCCAGCCGGGTGATCTATAACGGGGTTGACCTGGGTGTCTACACCCCCCTGGGGCCAGAAAGCCCTCCTGCCGACCGCCTCCGCCTGCTGATGGTGGAGGGCAGCCTGATGGGCGGCTATGAGCAGGGGCTGCAGGTCGCGGTGGAACTGGTGGCGCAACTGGCGCAGACCTGGAGCCAGCAAGCAGGCAAGCCTGTCGAGCTGATGGTGGTGGGCAGGGTGCCCCCCGAACTGCAGCGCCAGTATGAGAACCGCCTGGCTGCCAGCCTGGCGGGCAAGACTCAGTTGAATTGGGTGGGTCTGGTGGAGCGCGAACGCATCCCGGCGATCGACCGCTCGGCGCATCTCTTATATTCATCGGATATCAATGCTGCCTGCCCAAACTCGGTCATCGAATCCCTGGCCTGCGGTCTGCCAGTGGCGGCTTTCGACACTGGCGCTTTGCCCGAGCTGGTCACTGGCGACTCGGGGCGGATTGCCCCTTACGGCGGCGATCCCTGGAAGCTGGAGCATCCCGATGTGGCTGCTCTGGCCGCGGCCGCGGGAGAAATCCTGGACGAGCCAGAGCGATTCCGTAGAGCGGCGCGGCAGAGGGCTGAGCAGGCCTTCAGCCTGGAGGCCATGGTGGATGCCTATCTGGATGCGCTGCTGGGGCAGGTGAGATGAAGAAAGCAATCCTTTCTCTGGCAGCCTGGACGGCGCGGGTTCTGCCCATGCCGGTCAAGCGTCTGGTGTACCGCTTCCAGCCCCTGGCGCGCCTGGTGCGGGGCAGCCTGAACCGGGCCGTGCCGCAGGGCTTGACGGCGGTCGAGGTGGCTGCGGGCGGTCTGGCTGGTGTGCAGCTCTATCTGGATTTGCAAACGGAGAAGGATTACTGGCTGGGCACATACGAGCCTGAACTGCAGGCAGCCGTTGAGCGCTGGGTTCGACCTGGCATGGTGATCTACGATGTGGGCGCCAATATTGGCTATATCAGCCTGCTGCTGGCCCGTCAAACTGGCCTGGAGGGGCGCATCTTCGCCTTCGAGGCCCTGCCGGACAACCTGG
>JAFGQI010000140.1 GCA_016935755.1 Anaerolineales bacterium | reverse complement strand
GAAGGCCGCGCCAACGAAATCCTCGACCGGCTGAGCAACGGCAGCATGTCGGTGCGCTTCATCACCCAGGCATCCTACAAAGATAAAAAACGCGATGACCTCAAGGAGACCCTGGATATCCAGATCAGCGATGGCGCCGGGCCGCGCGATTATGAAATGTTCTCGGGAGGCGAGGCCTTCCGGGTAAACTTCGCCATCCGATTGGCGCTTTCCAACGTACTGGCTCGCCGGGCGGGCGCTCGCCTGCAGACCCTGGTGATCGATGAGGGTTTCGGCAGCCAGGACGCACAGGGCCGCCAGCGCCTGGTCGAAGCCATCAACATGGTGCGCCCGGACTTCGCCAAGCTCCTGGTGATCACCCATATCGACGAGCTGAAAGACGCCTTCCCCACCCGGCTCGAGGTGGAAAAAACGGAGCGCGGCAGTCTCGTCAAAGTTGTATAATTTATTGGTATGACCAGATTGGAGAATAGGATCCCATGCCATCCAAATTTGACTCTTTAAAATCCGCCTTCGGCCGCAAGACGACCCCGCCCGCTGAGAAAGATGCCGCCCAACCGCCTGCAGAGGCAGCACCTGCCGCCCCCGTTCAGCCCGCCTTGCAGCCCACTCAACCTGAACCGGACCCCTGCGCATCAGACGATCAGACCCGCCTGGCAGCCCTCTACCGGGTTTCACGCATCCTGGGCACCTCGCTGGAGGTGGATGAGGTGCTGGGCCAGGTGATGGACGCGGTGATCGAGCTGACCGGCGCAGAGCGCGGCCTGCTGGTGCTCACCGAGAGCGACTCCCAGGACTGGACTCTGCGCGTGTCGCGCAACTTCAACGAAAAACAGCTCATAGAGTGGGAAAAAGAGATCAGCCGCACCGTGATCAACACCGCCCTGCAGACCGGCAAGGGGGTGGTCACCGCCGACGCCCAGACCGATCCGCGCTTCTCGGCGCAGGCTTCGGTGGTCTTCAACGTGCTGCGTTCGACCATGTGCACACCGCTGCTGGCGCGCGGCCGGCTGCTCGGCGCCATTTATGTCGACAGCCGCATCCAGAAGGATATCTTTGATAACGAAGACCTCGAAATGCTGGACGCCCTGGCGATCCAGGCGGCCTTTGCCCTTGACAACGCCCGCATCTACACCCGCACTGTCCAGCAGGTGCACCAGCTGACCATCGAGCTGGACGAGGCCCGCAAGGCCCACCAGGTAGCCGAGATCACCGAGACGGAGTATTTCAAGCAGCTGCAGGCCAGGGCGCAGGCCCTGCGCGGGGGAATGGCGGGAAAAGAAGGGGATGCTGGTAGCTAATAGCTGATAGCTGGTAGCCGATAGGAAAACCAGCTACCAAGGATGAGAGACGCTTTGGATAACAATGGGCAGGCTCAACGCACGCTGCTGGCGGTGCTGGCGCACCCGGATGATGAATCTTTTGGCATGGGCGGCACCCTGGCGCTCTATGCCCGGCGCGGCGTGGCGGTGCACCTGGTGTGCGCCACGCGCGGCGAGGCGGGCGAGGTGGACGCCGAGTTGCTGCAGGGGTACGCCTCCATCGCTGAACTGCGGGTTTCCGAGCTGCGCTGCGCGGCCGGCATCCTGGGCTTGAGCGGGGTGCATTTCCTGGATTACCGCGATTCGGGCATGCCCGGCTCGCCCGACAACCAGCACCCCCAGGCGCTGATCGGCGCTCCGCTGGAGGAAGTTGCCGCTCGCGTGGCGCACTACATCCGCCTGCTGAAACCCCAGGTGGTGCTGACCTTCGACCCGATCGGCGGCTACAGGCACCCCGACCATATCGCCATCCAGCGCGCCACGGTGAGGGCCTTCGAACTGGCGGGCGAGCCTGGCTTTCAAAACGAACTGCCCCCCTACCAGCCGCAGAAGCTGTATTACCATATCTTCCCCAAGGGCTTCCTCAAGTGGGCGGTGCGCATCCTGCCGCTGTTCGGTCGCGACCCGCGCAAGTTCGGGCGCAACGGCGACATTGATATCCTGTCGATTGTCGAAGAGGGCGATTTTCCCGCGCATGCCAGCATCGATTTTCGCCCGGTGCAGGAGCAGCGCCAGGCCGCCTCCGCCTGCCACGCCAGCCAGCTGGGCGGGGCGGGCCTGCCCCGGCGCGGCCCGCTGAACTGGCTGCTGCGCTGGGTCAACAGCCGCGAGCAGTTTATGCGCGCTTATCCGCCTGTCGAGGCGGGGCTGCGCGAGCGGGATTTGTTTGAGGGGATACTATAACCACCTTGCTCAAGGCTGACGCCCAGAGCGAGATTACCGAGCCTGCTTAGCCTCTATCTAAACGACTCTTGATTTTGGCTCAATAATCAACTATGCTATAAGGGAATGGAAACCCTCGTCTTTGTCGAAACCCTGGTGCGCTGGGCTGGCGGCATGGCAAAGGCAGACAGAAATTGAAGCATCTGTGGGCAAACCTGCACCCTGGGCTAAGGACCCTGCTGGAGGTGGGCGTCATGTTCCTGCCTGCCATCCCGGCATATTTGTGGGTGTGGCCCAATATGGAGGGGAGCAGCGCCGAGATATTCCAAAATCTCGCTTACATCTACGTTCTGGCAGGCACGCTGTGGATCGGCCTGCGCCGGTATCAACTGCACCAGCTGGGGGTGAATAAAAAAGGGCTGGGCATCAGCCTGGCGATGGGCCTGCTGATCATCCTGGGGCGAACGCTGGTAATCCTGGCGGTGGATTGGCGGCTTTCCCCGCCGCAGTTCGATCTGCCGCGCCTGCTGGGCGAGGCGCTGTTCTACTTCGGGTTGGTAGGGGTGACTGAGGAGCTGCTCTTCCGCGGGCTGATTTACCGCGCCCTGGAAGACTGGGGGCTGTCTAAAAAGTCTAGGTTTTTCTTTTTAGACAGCCCATAGTGGGATGAATTGTTGAAAAAATCCACCTATGTGGGGGGTT
>JAFGQI010000139.1 GCA_016935755.1 Anaerolineales bacterium | reverse complement strand
GCGGGCCCACATCCAGGCCATATTCACCTGGCGGGCATAGCGCTCGCCAAACTTGCCGATCATCAGCGGCTCCCACATCAGGTTATACACATGATCGCCAGCCCAGCGGCGCATCCAGGCATCCACGGTATGCTTCTCCAGGGTCTGCCAGCTGTTGGACAGCCTGAGATACAGGCCTACCAATCCAAAGCGCACCTTGTTTACCCCCCAACCCAGCCCAGGAAAGAGGATGGCTTTTAAGATTGAATCGAAGGGGTAGAATTTCCCCTGGTGGTACATGACCGTAAAGGGGCGGGGAAATAATACCTGCTCTCGCCAGCCCAACTCATCGATCAATTGGAAGATATGCTGGTCGGTGGCAAACCAGTGGTGGTAGAACTTTTCTACCGACCAGTCCCAATGCGGCTCCTTGAAACCCGCCGCCAGCCCGCCCACCTGGTCGCTGCCCTCGTAAATGTCGACGTGATGCCCGCGCCGGACCAGATCATAAGCAGCCGCCATGCCGCCAATGCCCGCGCCGATGATGGCGATTTGTTTTGCTGCCTCACTCATGCTTCTTTTCTCATCCTTTCAACCTCTTCTCCCCATTTCAAGCCCTCACGGGCCATATAGTACGCGCCCAGGATGGTGATTGGGAACCACAGGGCGACATGCAGCACAATCGTATAAGCCGACCCCACGGCGCGATCCACGCCATAGGCGACCAGGACGGCGATGCCGGTGGCGTCGAAAGTGCCGACATAACCCGGCGCCGAAGGGATAGTGGTAGCCAGGTTGACCAGTCCATTCATCAGCATTAAGGCAAAAAAGCTCACCTCGAAAGGAAAAGCGTGCATCACGAACCAGTACTTTCCCGTCTCGAAGAGCCAGATCACCACGGAGGTGAGAAAAACCATCAGCGCCTCACGCGGAGAACGCAGCGACTCCAACCCGCCGAGGAATTTTCCAGCCATATCCAGCAGACGCTGGCGGTAGCGCAGTGGGATAAAGCGCTCCGCCCCCCAAAGCACGATCTTCTCGGTGCGCTCCGGGAACATGGCTGCCAGCAAGAACAGCACCAGCGCGCCGAAAAAGGCCGCGCTGCCCCACAGCGCCAGGCTCTGGATGCTGCCGACAAAACCCGAATCGCTGGTCAGTTGCGCCAGCTCTGGCAGATTCAGGAAAACAAAAGCCAGCATCACCACGCCATCAAAGACGCGTTCCACGATGATGGTCGCCAACGAAGCCGAGATAGGCACTCCTTCGCGCTTCTTCAACACCACGGCCCGCAGAACTTCGCCCGCGCGGGCGGGATAGATATTGTTTCCCATATAGCCAATCGCCACAATCGGGAACATGGTCTTTGTGCTGACCGATTTGATCGGGCGCAGCAGGTAATGCCAGCGCCAGGCCCGCGCCCAGACCCCCATAAAATAAACCGCCACCCCTGGGATCAGCCACCAGTAGTTGGCCTGCTGCAAAGCCTTGCCAAAGTCCTCCAGGCCCAGACCGCGCAGGGTGAAGTAAAGAAAAACCAGACTGATCGCTATGCCAAGCCAAAACTGCCATCGTTTCATGGCGCTCATTCTACCACCCAAACTGGACTGCCGAAAGGCGCGCAGCCCAGGTAAACATCATCCGGCGGATAAACATCATCCGGCGGATAAACATCATCCGGCGGATAAAAGCCATCCGGCGGATAAAAGCCATCCGGCGGATAAAAGCCATCCGGCGGATAAAAGTCATCCGGTATAATTGCCCCATGCGTAACAAAATTCGCCTGCTTCTGGGGGGCGTCCTGTTCCTGGCGTTTGCCATCACGGCTGGATACTGGTGGAGCTTGCCGCGACTGGTGAGCTATACTCCCGCCGATGGCAGCCGCGATGTCTCTGCCAGCGCCCCGATCCAAATCACCTTCTCGCGCCGGATGGATCTGGCCTCCATCCAGGAGCGCTTGACTTTGCAGCCCCGCATCCCCGGCGATTTTTCCTGGCAAGGCAGCACCCTGGTGTTCACTCCGCAAGACCCCTGGCCGGCCGGAGCAGCCGTGAAGGTCTCCCTGGCAGCCGGCAGCCGCGCCGCCGCTTTTCCAGCCCTTACCCTATCCCAAGAGGTCAATTGGAGCTTTGCCGCCCGCCAGCCTCGCCTGGTCTACCTGTTTCCAGCGGACGGCCCTGCGAATATCTATCTGTTGAACCCTTTCACCGGCGAAAGCGAAGCGCTGACCGACAGCCCTGGCGGGGTGCAGGATTTTTCTGTCAGCGCCGGTGGGAATGAAATCTACTACAGCGTGCGCAGCATCCAGGGCGGCAGCGAGATATATCGTCTGGATCTGGCGGAACTTACCCAGGCATCTGGCTCTGCCACAGCCGTTCCAACCAGGGGACTGCCCACCCCAAAGCTGGTGTTTACCTGCCTGCAGGCGGCCTGTCGCTACCCGGCTATATCGCCCGATGGATCCTTCCTGGCGTATGAACGAACCGCCTTCTTTGAGAAGGACCAGCCGAAATATCCCCAGGTGTGGGTGGTAAAACTGCCCATTGCCGACCCCACAGCGCCAGAACCTGCCCCAAGCCGGGCGGGCGAAGGCCTGCATCAGACCGTGCAGCCATCCTGGTCACCGGACGACCTGCTCACCTTCTATGACACCAACACAGCCGCTTTTGTCTTCCTGGATCCCCTCTCCAGCCAACAAACGCTTTTTCCCAACCAGACCGGACAGCCCGGCGCATGGCACCCAGGGGGGAAGATGTACCTGGCGCCCGAGATCAACTTCCTGGATGCCAACACTTCCAGCACTCTGACCGATCTGCAGGCGCTGGCGAACAGCCACCTGATCCTGTTCGATCGCTCCACTGGACAGACGCAGGATCTGACCCCCGAAGAAGGCATGGAAGACACCTCGCCAGCCTTTTCGCCCGATGGCGTCTATCTGGTTTTCGCGCGCAAGTTCCTGGATCTCAACCGCTGGACGCCAGGTCGGCAGGCCTGGCTGCTGCGCCTGGATAACCTGCAGGCCAGACCACTGACCAGCGAGCCTTATTACAATCACTTCGAATTTTCCTGGAGCCCGCTGGGGGATCGCCTGGCCTATGTGCGCTTCAACCAGGCT
>JAFGQI010000138.1 GCA_016935755.1 Anaerolineales bacterium | reverse complement strand
TTCTTCAAACATACTGCCAGGTTATCACTTTTCCCTCCCCTTGACTAGACCTGACTCGTACCCTTTTTTTATATTGAGAATTGCTGGCGCTTGGTCTGCCGGGAAAATAAAAACGCCTCCCGCGGGAGGCGTCCGGGTACTACGAACAACAGCGTTTATTCTTTGCTGGACGACTCGCTCTTGGCTGGGCTGGCGGGGGCGGCGCTTTCGTTCTTCTTCTCGCCTTCACTCTTGCCCTCCCCTTCGCCGGATTTCTCTTTCTCTTTGCCCGAAGCGCGGCTAGAGCCGGAGGGTGAGCGATGGTCCGTGGCGTAGAATCCTGAACCTTTGAAGACAATCCCCACCGGCTGGTAGACTTTCTGCAGCGTCTTCTTCGAGCATTCCGGGCAGCGCGTCAAAGGCTGGTCGGTAAAGCTTTGCTGCACCTCGAACTGCACGCCGCAATTTTTACAGCGATACGTATAAATCGGCATCCATTACCTCGAATACTGCCAGCAGCGAATCATCTGGCAACAGAGTATTATAGTACGCCTGAGGAGGCTTGGCAAGGGATGGTGACGGCTTTCAGACAAACTTCTAACAATTCATTGGGTGGGGGTTTTGGTGGGCGTTGGCGATTTCGTCGGAGTTGGCGTTGGGGTGCTGGTTCCCTTGGGCGTGGGGGTGCGCGTGCCAGGGGTGGGGGTCTTCTGCGTGGGAGAGGGCGTCCCGGCGGTAGGCGTGGCGGAGGCCTTGGGTGTTGGCGAGACTTTGGGGGTGGGGGTAGAGGTGGCCTTCATATGTTTTTGGGCAACCTCAATCCATTCCGCCGGTACGGCTTCCTCTGGCAGGGCCAGCAAGGCTTTCCAATCCTTATTGGCGTTCAGCCGGTCGCCCAGCGCCTCAAAGGCCAGGGCGCGCCAGTAGTACACCTGAGCCAGCTCTTCATCTGTCTGAGCCATTTCGAGCGTGCGGGTGAGATGGCCGCGGGCGTCTTCGTAGCGCTCGGCGACGAACAGAGCGCGGCCGAAGTTCAGGTTGATCATGAAAGACTGGCGATCTCCGGTCAGAGCATTATACAGCTCATTGACAGCCTCCTGGCCGCGCCCCAGCTCTAAAAATACCAGGCCGCGGTACAGGTGTGCACCGGGCAGTTCTTCATCGATTTCAAGCGCCTGATCCAGGGCGGTCAGGGTGTCGCTGTAGTTTTCGGTGGCAAAGAGGGCCTGGCTCAGCAGAACCCAGCCATGCGCATCCTTGGGGGCGTAAACTGTATAGACCTCCAGAGCCTGGGCGGCTTCGTCATACTGCTCGCCGGCCAGGGCGGCCTCGCCCAGCACCCGGTAGGAGTCCAGCATGGTGAGATCCAGCTGGTTGGCCTGGCGAGCGTCTTCCAAGGCGGACTCATTCTCCTCCATCTTCAGCAGAATCTGGGCGCGGTACAGGTAGACCAGCGGCGAACCCGGTAAGAGCGTCTCCGCCTTTGCCAGGGTCTCCAGAGCGGTCTCCAATTCCCCTGTGCGCAGCTGGTATCCAGCCAGCTCCACATACGCCTCGCCGTAGTCGGGGTCTTTGTCGATCGCCAGCTGCAAATCTTCCAGCATATCGAACTCGGGATCGTCCGCGAATCTGACCCGCGCCCGGCCCAGGTAAGCCGGGGCGAAGTTCGGATCGATGGCGATAGCCTTCTCGTAGTATTCTAGGGCTTTGAAAACGTCTCCGCGTTGGCGGTAGATTTCGGCTCCAAAGCAGTAGATATCCACAGCATTGGGGCTCATCTGCAGCGCCTGGCTCAAATTGCTCAAGGCGGACTCATAATTGCCGCGCTGGTAAGCCCGCTGGGCGATGATGAAGGCCTCATTTTCTGGGTGCGGGGTCGCATAGTAGGAAGGCGTGGGGGTATAAGTGGCTTGGAGCAGCGTCCAGAGCGGAGGCGGACCGGCATAAGTGGGGGTGCGCGTGGGCGCACGAGGGGTGAAATTGATCGAGGTTGGTGTGTATGTGAAGGTGGGAGATGGGCCGGTGGTTTCGGTGGGAAGGTGAGCCACGGCGGTGGGTTTGCGGGTCATCCCCAGGCCAGTGACCCCCAGGTAAACCAGGCCAAACAGGGCTGCCATCAAAATGAGGTAAGTGGTCACGCGCACGGCGGGGTTTGACCACAGCCGGCGTTTAGGGACATCCTGAAGGGCCACTTCCCATTTTCGCCGCACCGGAAAAACGGGCTTGATCGATTCGTCCGGAGGTAATGCGCCCAGCAGCACCAGTCCCTGGCGAACGTCCTGATTATCAGGATCCAGCCGTAAGGCGGATTGCAGACAGAAAATCTGCTCTTTCTTGGTCTCGACCACCGAACTCATCCACAGCCAATACTGCGGATTGGATTGGTCGGTCCGCAGCAGGCGGGTCAGCAGGTCGCGCGCCCGGGCGCGTTGACCCTGGCGTATGGCATCAAGTGCTTCCTGGAACATGACATCTTCAGGCATGACAATATCCTGCTTTCATCACTCCCCAGGCGCAATGGCCGGGATGGGGATGCCGGCCACCGTTGGCGCTGGAGTGAAACCCAACAGGGCTGCAATTGTTGGGGCATAGTCCGTGATCCGAACCGGGGAGATCACCTTTCCATGATCATGGATACCGGCTCCTGCAGCGATAAAGATGGTGCGCATTTCGGGCCAGGCGCTGTCGTACCCGTGGTTGCCGTAAAAGTCGGGCGGGGCGAAGATGAAATCATTGCCGCGCCACCCATCCAGATTATACCCGGGATACGCCTGGGCGAAAATATCCCCGGAGTTGGGATGATCGAGATTCAAAACTGCCAGTTCCGCCTGGCTCAGAACGCGCTGGAAAACCGGGTATCCAGTGGCAGGATCCTGTAAATTGATCAGCAAATCGATGATTTGAGCCTGGATTTGTTCGTACTGTTCGGCGGCGACGAAGCCATCACGCTCACGGTCTTTCAGATTGATGTAAATATGGACTGCTCCCCCAGAGGGGAAGGCGATGGCTTTGGATTGATTCACCACCACATAGTTGCGCCTGTCCAGCCTCAGCAGACCAGCCTGTTCCAGGATGGTGTTGACAAAGACGGAGGTGTGGATGGGCGCCATGCCGTGGTCGGCTGCCAGCATTACGGTGGTTTCTGCCAGGTCGATGGACTGCAGCATGGTGCCCAACGCCGCGTCCGCCATCTGGGCGGCGCGCTCCAGGTAGCCCTGGTGCTGGCTGGCAGCCTCGGGAGAATAATTCAGCTGGCGCTCGTCTTGCATGAAAAACGTATGCCCGGCGGCGTCCAGCGGATCCTGCCAGGTGAAGAGCAGATCGGGCTGGTAGGCGCTCTGCACCCAGGCGGTGACTTCGGCCATCCAGCGCGTGGCCTGTTCAATGAGATGCAGGTGATCCTCGGGGGTGATCCAGCCATGCTCCAGGGCGTAATAGTCGCCGGTCACGCGGAAGAAGCCGAACTTCTGGTTCAGCCCTTCGAGCAAGTCGCGCGGGCTGGCAGTGTTGTGCCATACTCCGGACTGGAACAAGGTGACTTCAACAGGGCTCTTTTCCAGATTGATTTTTTGGATCAAGAACTCTGCCCCTGCCATGATCTTGGGCAGCAGTACCAGGCTGCCCCATTGGCCGGCCATCAGCCTGGGGGCGACGGGGTCGATGCGGCGCTCTCTGTTCAGGATGACTGTGTCGTAATTTACCAGGCTGTCATCGCTGCTGTCCAGGACATACAGATAGAGCGGGGAAACCTCCTCGATGGTGTAAGCGCCTTCAAGCGCAGGGCTGTAGGAGGCTGGCGCTTCACCTTCCCAGGGGCTGCTCATGCACTCGAGTTTGATCGTGATCTGACTGGAATAGGCATCTCGCAGGCCATAACCGATGGTGTAGTCGGCCGCCTGGTTGGGCAGTTGTGGGGTGCCGCCGACATGAAATAATGCGGCTGATTTGAGACCCGCCCGTGACGCGGTTACCCAGACTGGTTCGGCCTGATCCAGGAGTTCATCATAACCGCTGCGGTACCAGTAGAAAGAGTCGTTAGGGTTGTGAAAGCTGTTTGAAACGATGCCAGTCAGGTTTGGGTAACATCCGGTGGTTATGCTGGATTGTGCAGGTGCAGAGACGGTTGGGTCAACGGAAAGAGCGTACTCGGCGCGCAGCCCACTCTGCGCCAGCCTGGCAAAGTTGGGCAGGAGGCCCCGCTCCATCCATTCATAAACCATGTCGGCTCTACCGCCATCCCAGGTGATGATGAACACTGTATGGCGCCGCGGGACTGGCGTGGGTGTGTGGGTGGGCGCTAGTGTGGGGGGCGAACTGGGCTGCCGGGTGGGCGTGGGGGACAGGGTGTGGGTAGGCTGTGGAGCAGATGGGGTAGGAAGGGCTGGCCGGACAGTTGGGGTGGGCGTGACCCTGGTCGGGGAATTGCAGGAGGCCAGGGCCACGCAGATGAAGACAAATCCGACCAACAGCCGTATACGCATTACCCTGCTGAATAAACGACCAGCGGCACTGGCGTGAATACCAGGATGAAAATGATCACGCCCAGCACCGCAACAAGTTTACGACGTGGATCGAGGGTTGTGATTTGATCCAGCGGCTCGGCGACGACGCGCCCCAGGAAAAAGATCAACCCGGCCCAAAGCCACCAGCCGTTCCAGAAGAACCCCAGCAGCACCAGCAGGCCCAGAATAAACGGCAGCAAGAGGCGGGCGCGGCGCCCAAGCAGCACATTGACCACGTGTCCGCCATCCAACTGTCCGGCGGGGATTAAATTCAAAGCTGTGACCAGCAGCCCTGCCCAGCCTGCCCAGGCCACTGGGTGGATCATCACGTCCATGCCGCCTAAGGGCAGAGGCGTGCCGGTGAAAAAATAACGCACCCAGTACAGCCAGACGGGCAGTTCACCGTAACTGCTCGGAGAGGGCAGCAGCTGTCCAAAGACGATGTATTTCAAGAACAGGTACAGGATGGAGTTGCCTTCCAGCTGGATGCCCTGTCCTGGAGAAAGGTTGATGGGTTCAATCTTGGAGAGAGACAGGCCAATCAATAGTACGGGTATCGCCACAACCAGCCCGGCAATGGGTCCAGCAATGCCAATATCGAGCATGGTGCGCCGGTTTCTGGGAGGCTCCTTTAGCTGGATAAATGCCCCCATTGTGCCAAAAGGGCTGAACGGGAAGGGGATAAAATAGGGCAGCGTCACGTAAGTCTTGTGATAGCGTCCTGCCAGATAGTGACCGAATTCGTGCGCGAGCAGGATCGCCAACAGGCTGACAGCAAAGGGGATGCCAGAGGGCAGGCTGCGCAGCAAGGCCAGCCATAATTCCGCTGAACTTTCGGGGATCGGCCCATCATAGGAATATAGAACACCTGCAAAAATTACGCTGAGCAAAGTCAAGATAAACAGCACCAGGTTAACCAGCGGGTTAGCCGGGCGCGCCTGGATGACGCCCAGCCTTAGCAGGACTGCGTCCTGATCGCCGTCTTTGCGAAAGAGGGGCGTGATTGCCAATGGGCGCAGGCTTTCTGCCAGCCGGTCGTAAGCCACGTCCGATTCGCCATATAATTTTCCGCGGTAACGCACCAGGAATTTTTGCCGGGCATCGCCCGTAGTAATATCTTCAATCCTTAATACACGGGCAACAATAGGAGTCAGGGTGTCGATATCAGGAATGTCCATAGATAAAGTATATTTCACTCTAGCGTTGAATTGTTTAGGAGTTACGCCCATCCATCTGCTAACTGCGTAAGTCCTATCGTTATGCGTTATCGGCTACCAATAAAACAGGTGGCGGGAGTGGATGGGAGTCGAACCCACCACGGCCCGCAACGCGACCCGTCACCGGTTTTGAAGACCGGGGAGCCCACCGGGACCCA
>JAFGQI010000137.1 GCA_016935755.1 Anaerolineales bacterium | reverse complement strand
TTCAAACGGCTTGAAATTCGATTGGTAAGGTGCTGATTTTCAACCCGACCTATAGTCGGGAAACTTAGATTTGTCTAAAGACGAGTTCAAAAAAGGAGAGAAAAAACCGGCCCTGAAAATTATCAAGGCCGGTTTTCGATCCATGAGTCAGGCGCAGCAGCCTATGCCTCACCGCGTCAGGTTAGGGAACCAGGTTCAGCGCAAAAAGGGCACTTTTTCATGGGCAAAATTCTCCTGCGCGCGCAATTATTACGCGATTAAAAACTCCCCTCTCCTGGCGCCAGGAAAGGGGAATCAAGATCGCGTTGGATCAGGTGGGATGCGATGATTATCCCATCTTGAAGAAGCTGGTCAGCTTCATCGCCAGGTTCAGGTCTCCCGCCAGCTTCAAGCGGCCCATCATGAAATACTGCATCCCATTCGCCCGCCCCATCAGAACATCACGGAAATCCTTGCCATCCGCCATCAGGGTCACCAGCGGGTTTTCGGCAATGCCTTCAGCAACCGTGCATTTGCCTTCACTGATAGTGATGATGTAATCGCCGCCTTCTTCGCCCGTCAGGCGGTATTGAATGACTGCGTCCACGCCCTCGGCAGCCGAAGGGATGAAAGCTTTTTCATGATTGAACACCATTTCCTTTACGCTGATATCAGTCATATTTCAATCTCCTTAGAATGTGTATATTTTCGTGTCAGGGGATGCGCAGCCAGGCCAGATAGAGAAGGCGCATCCCCTTGGATCGACAAATGCTAGGGCAGGTTTTCGAACACGCCCGCCGCGCCCATGCCACCACCAATGCACATGGTCACCAGGCCAAACTGGACGTCGCGCCGCTTCATCTCAAAGATCATCTGCGTGGTCAGCTTTGCGCCAGTGCAGCCTAACGGGTGTCCCAGAGCGATCGCTCCACCGTTGACATTGGTAATCTCCGGATCGAGGTTCAGCTCGCGCATCACTGCCAGGCCCTGAGAGGCGAAAGCCTCATTCAGTTCAATCAGGCCGATGTCTTTTAGCGCCAGCCCGGCATATTTCAGAGCTTTTGGCACTGCTGCGATCGGGCCAAGCCCCATCACTTCGGGCGGCACGCCCCCCACCGCATAGGATATAAAACGAACCAGGGGCTTCAGCCCCAGCGACTCCGCTTTCGCCCGAGACATCACCACCACCGCGGCTGCGCCGTCAGACATCTGGGAGGAGTTGCCGGCGGTTACTGTTCCGCCCTCCTTGAAAGCAGGTCTCAATTTAGCCAGGGCCTCCAGGCTGGTATCGGCGCGGGGCCCTTCGTCGCGCCTGACAACGAATGTCTTGGTGCGGGTAACCCCGTCTCCAGGTTCCACAATCGACACCTCGACCGGCACAAGCTCAGGATCAAAGCGTCCGGATTCGACTGCGGCAGAAGCCTTCTGGTTCGACCGCAAAGCAAAAGCATCCTGATCCTGGCGGCTGACGCCATACTGGGCAGCCACATTCTCGGCAGTTAAACCCATGGCGGTAAAAGCCGCCGGATTGTTTTCTGCCAGGTAGGGCATGGGGGCAAATTTGATCCCTGTCATGGGCACCATGCTCATCGACTCAGTTCCGCCAGCAATGATGACTTGCGATTGACCCGCCATGATCGCGTAGACCCCATGAGCGATGCTTTGCATGCCCGAGGAGCAAAAACGATTAATTGTCTCCGCAGGCACCGAACTGGGCAGGCCTGCTCGCAGAGCAACCAGGCGCGCCATATTCATGCCTTGCTCGCCTTCAGGGAAGGCGCAGCCCAAAATCACATCATCGACCTCAGCTGGCTCCAGGCTCGGCACCTTCTTGAGCAATTCGCTGATGACAAGAGCCGCCATATCATCGGGACGCACGGTTGCCAGACCGCCGCGCTTGGCTTTGCCGATGGGAGTTCTTACCGCGGCAACAATAACAGGTTCACGAGAGGCATCCAGGTGATTCATTTGCATCTCTCCTTTTCTCGATGTTCCTAATTCCTCAAGGCCTTTCCTGTTTGAAGCATATTCCACATCCTCTGGCGGGTCTTCTCTTCACCGCACAGGGACAGGAAGGCCTCCCGTTCCAGGTCAAGGATGTACTGCTCATCCACCCAGGTGGCGCTGCTCAGTTCGCCGCCGGTCAGCACATAAGCCAGCTTGCTGGCAATGTGCAGTTCGTATTCCGTGATATAGCCGCCTTGCTGCATCATATAGATGCCAACCCGCATGCCAGCCAGGGCATCTCGCCCGGCAGCGTAGATTTTCTCAGGCACAGGTGGATGATAGCCTGCCGCAGCCATGTGCAGGACCTCTCGCTTGGCTTCTGCCAGCAGCATATCCCGGTTCAGGATGACCCGATCACCCAGACCCAGAATGCCCATCTGGCGAGCCTCTTCGGCGCTGGTGGCAACCTTTGCCATACCGACCTGCTCAAAAACCCGCTGGAGCAGGGGCAGGGGCTCAACACCCTTGGTGCGCATGGGCGGATTGACGATGCGGCGGAGCATTTCTTTCGTGCCGCTGCCCGCCGGGATAACGCCCACACCAATTTCGACCAGGCCAGCATAGAGTTCAGACGAGGCAACCACCCGCGGGGCAGACATAATCACCTCAGAGCCGCCGCCCAGGGCCAACCCAAACGGAGCAGCGACAATCGGCCTGGGAAAGTAGCGCACGCGCATCAGGAGATCCTGCATCTGTTTAACGATGGCCTCAAGCTGTTTCCATTCCCCGCTTTGGGCAGCCATCACCACCAGGAAGATATTGGCTCCTGCGCTGAAGTGCTCGCCTTCGTTGCCAATCACCAGGCCTTCAAACTCGGTCTCGGCGCGTTCCAGAGCTTTCTGGATGATATTGAAGATATCAATATCCAGAGCATTCATCTTGGTATGAAACTCAACACAAGCCACGCCGTCGCCCAGATCAACCAGCGAAGCGCCCTGGTTGCGCTCGATGACGCGACCAGCTGATTTCAGTTCATCCAGTAAGATCAGCCCGGCAGGGCGCGGGATCGCCTGATATTCACCGCTGGCGGGGTGATAGACAGCCACTTTCGCATTGCCAGCATATTGATAGAAAGTGGGATGACCGCTGGCAAGCATGGTTTCCACCCAGGGGGCTGGCGGGAAGCCGGCTGTTTTCATCGCCTCCACCGCCTCAGCCACACCAATCATATCCCACAGTTCAAAAGGTCCGGCTTCGCGGCCGAAGCCCCAGCGCATAGCGTCATCGATGGGTTTGGGCGTATCGGCAATCTCTGGGATAAGTCCTGAGGCATATGCCATGCTCTGGTAGGTCAGAGCGCGCACCAGCTGCCCGGCGCGGTCATCGGCAGCCAGCAAGGTCTTCATCCGCTCGCCCAGACTTTCAACATCCTTGACTTTGCCGATTGAATCAAAGCGGATTTTCTTCGGCGCTTCATAGTCCATCGTAGATAGATTGAGCACCCAGAATTCCTTGCCCCCCTCTGGCTGGCGCACCTCTTTATAAAAACCTGCCTTGGTTTTATTGCCCAGGGCGCCGCGTTCGACCAGGGTATGGATCAGCGTGTTCGCTCTTTCGGAGTTCAGATAGCGCAAGGCGTGCTCATCATGCGGGATCGCCGGCGCCAGGTTCCGCCCCACATGCTCCCAAACGTCAATGCCCACCAGATCGATCAGGCGGAAGGTGGCTGTCTTCGGGTTGCCGATTGCCGGGCCGGTGATCGCATCTACCTCTTCAACGGTATAACCATTCTGCAAGATATAATCCAGCGCGAAGGCTCCACTGCCAAACGCAATCCGGTTGCCGATGAAATTGGGCGTATCCTTTGCAGGAACAATCCCCTTCCCCAGGCGGTACTCGACAAAATGTGCGATCATCTGCACCACTTCTGGTGAAGTCTCCTGGGTGGGGATCAGCTCCAGGAGTTTGAGATAGCGGGGTGGGTTGAAGAAATGCGTGCCTAGAAAATGCTGGCGGAAGCTTTCTGACAGCCCCTCTGCAATGGACGCCACCGGTATGCCAGAAGTATTGGTGCTGATGATGGTGAACGGCTGACGGACCTGATCGATCCGCTCCATCAGCTGTCGTTTGATCTTCAGGTTTTCAACGATCACCTCGATGACCCAATCGGCTGTGGATATCACCCCAAAGTCGTCTTCCAAATTGCCGATGGACACCAGGGCGGCATGCTCGGGGGTCAGAAAACTGGCAGGGCGCGACTTTACCGCCCGGTCCAATCCCTCGCGCACAATCCGGTTGCGTACGGCGGGATCTGCCAGGGTCAAGCCCTGTCTCTCTTCACCGGGCGTCAGCTTATTGGGGACAACATCCAATAAGGTCACCCGGACGCCCGCATTGGCCAGAAGCGCGGCGATACCGCCGCCCATCGTTCCGGCTCCGATGATCACAACGTGATGAACTTTGTATCTCATGACGCCTCCTTATATCAGGTGGGACGAAGCCAGGATGGAAGTTTTTCCACCCAGGCTTCATGAATAACCAAAATTTGGTTCGTATTTACCACGGCAGGAGAGCAGTTGCATCGGAGGCGCCGTGGAAGGGGGGATTTATCCGAGCAATCTGCCTGCTCCGTTAAGGCTCATACACAAAGTAGTTATCGAACAGTACGATATAATCAGATGCTTTGCGCGTCCCAACGACTAAACCGGCTGCCCCGGCGCTGAATTCATAATCCTGTGCTGTGAGCAGCTTGATACCGTTGACATACAGCGTCAGAGCATCCTTGACACACTCGCCGCGGACCACATTTGGCGCATTACCCGTGTAGACCGCACCGACGGTGTCATCCCCCACCGCCAGGAAGGTGATCACCCCGGCAGACTTTTTGATGATGGCATACTGCCCATCTGAGCCAGCCACCAGGGCATAGTAATTGCGCCCATCGGCAAAACGGCAGATCACTCCATAGTAACCATCCAACGGGCCTTTTACCCGGGCGCCCTGCACTTCCACCGCCACATCGACGTACTGATCGCTACGCACACTGTAAGCCAGGTCATTGACCACTCGGTTTTCCATCATGTACCCGCCCTGGGTATAGTGGAAATAGAAATCATCCTCCTTTTCGATCGGCCACTGGCCGGTAAAAGAGAAATCATCCGAGAAGACCTGGGTAAAGGTTGGTCCAGGCGGCAGGGTTGGGCTTGGGGGAACGGTTGGCACCGGCGTATTGGTTGGTATGGGTGTGTTGGTGGGCAGTGGCGTATCCGTGGGGAACAGGGTGTCGGTTGGCAAAGGCGTGCTCGTTGGCGGCAAAACCTCAATCGTCGCCGTTGGGCGGATCGCCATCGCCTCTGCTGTGACATCCGCCGGGGTTGCTGGCGCATTCCTGGTCAGCTCTGCTGCGATCGTCTCAGCAGCCTGAGTGTAGGCTTTATCAAGCGATTGGGTCGGCTCTGTTTTAGAGTCGCCCAAACAGCCGGACAGCAAAAGGGACGCCAGCAGGAACAAGGTGCAGAAAACTCTCCGATGTTGCACGCTCATGACTTCTTCTCCTTCTTCACACTATTCGATCAAAATTATCCGAGGCTATCTTGCGCCTCCATTTCAACGGATGAAACCAGGACCTTATCCACCCTGAAGCCATCCATATCCACAACCTCATAACAGTATTCCCCAGACTGAAAATGATCCCCAGCCCTGGGAATGCGGCCCAATTGGTTCATGATGAAACCACCCAATGTATAATAATACCCCTTATTCTCATCGGGTAAACCACGAATTTTCAGGGTCTCCTTGAACTCATCAATCGGCAGCATCCCATCCACCAGCCAGGAACCATCCTCGCGCTGAAAAACTTCAGGATCACCGGTGCGACCGGCTGCGGAGATTTCGCCGACGATTGCCTCCAGAATGTCCGTCATGGTCACCAGCCCCTGCAAACCGCCAAATTCATCAATTACCAAAACCAGGTGAGGATAGGTCTGCTTGAAAAGATCCAACACTTTCAGGGCTGGTGAACTTTCGGGCACAAACACTGGAGGGTTCATGCAGCCGATCAAATCTAAGTGTTTTCCGGCAAAATGACAAGCCAGTAAATCGCGGGTATCAACAACGCCTTCCACGTTGTCGAGGCTTCCCCTAGCAACCGGAAAACGCGCATGCTTACTCTCAGCAATTTTTCGCTGATTCACCTCGAAAGGATCATCCAGATCCAACCAGACGATCTCTGTGCGCGGGGTGATCAAGTTTCCAACCAGGCGATCACCTAAGCGGAAGACCCCTTCAACCATGGTTTGCTCTGCCTGTTCAAAAACACCCGCCTGTTTGCCCTGTTCAACCATGACCTTGATTTCTTCTGCCGTCACCGGAGAGCTAACTGAAGAGCGCACCCCCAGCATCCGTAATACCACATCACTGGAAAAGCTCAGGAAACGCACCACCGGATAGAGCATCCGGGAAAGCCTGTGCATTGGAGGCGCAACAAACAGGGCGATTTTTTCCGGATTATTGAGCGCCAACCTCTTCGGAACCAGTTCGCCAATAATCAGTGAAACATAGGTGATCATCAGCACAACCAGAGCTAAGGCGATCTCCTGGCTGTAAGGCGCTAAAACTGTGATGCGCTCTATCCAGCCTTCCAGCACTCCAGCCACTGTGGCTCCACCGAAAACCCCCGCCAGAACACCCACCAGGGTGATGCCTACCTGTACAGTCGATAAGAAGTCACCTGGTTTCTGAAGGATATCCAAAGCCGAGCGAGCATTTGAGCTGCCTGCATCAGCCTGCTGCTGCAATCGTGCCTTTCGCGATGCAACAATGGCCAGTTCAGACATCGCCAGCAGACCATTGAGCAGGATCAGCCCAATGATCAGCAGTACCTCGATAATGAAATTACCCATAGTATAAGTTTACTGATCTATTCGCATCAGGTCAAGGCAAAAGACCTAACTCGTTTGGTTGCCATCCCGCTCAAATATCCGCTTCTTGTGATCCCCTCGATGATATGACTCTTCAGCCAGTTGCAGCGCGTATCTATTCGGTTATTAAGGTGCAGTCTCTCTGATCCCTACCACTCCAATTGCAGCTGCGCCTGCCAGCAAAGCCGACTAGCGCAGGTCTCGACCTGTGTATTCCAACACATGCCGTGCCACGATCAGGCGGTTGATCTGGCCTGTGCCTTCGTAGATATCGCTGATCTTGGCATCTCGGAACCACTTCTCCAGCAGGAATTCCTGGCTGAAGCCTAAAGGCCCCATAATCTCAACCGCTCGCTGGGTGATCTTGGTGACAACATCGCCAGCGCGCAGCTTGGACATGGAAGCCTCTTTGGAGTTTGCCTTGCGGTTATCCGCCATCCAGACCGCCTTGATCACCAGCAGCCAGGCCGAACGCAGCATGATCTCCATATCGATCACTTCACGCTCGATGTTGGTTTGCTTCTGGCGCGGCAGGCCATAGCGGATTTCGATGCCGCGGCGGGAAAGCTCTTCCTTGAGGAACTCCAGGGCTGCCCTGGCGACGCCAACAGCCATCGCGGCGACTAAAGGTCGGGTGGCGTCAAAAGTAGCCATGGCGCCCTTGAAACCCTTGGTGGTTGGCTGGCGCACAATCTCAGCGCTGCCCAGCATATTCTCAAAGGGAACGCGGGCATCCTGTAAGACAATCGAGGCGGTGTCGCTGGCGCGGATGCCGAGCTTGTGTTCCAGCTTCGTCACCTGCACCCCAGGGGTGCCGGCAGTGATCACAAATGAACGCATGCCAGCCCGGCCTGCTGAGGGATCGATTGTAGCCCACACCACCACCAGGCCATCGCTGTCCAACAGGGATATCTTGCCGGCGGTGACAAAAATTTTCTCCCCGTTCAGCACCCATTCGTTGGTCGCCTGATCCAAAACTGCCGTGGTGCGGATGGCCGAAGTATCTGAGCCAGCCTGGGGTTCAGTCATCGCCATGGCGCCGAAGGTGGGTTTAGGGCCGCGAAAGCGCGCCAGGAATTTAATTTTCTGCTCGGGTGTGCCAGCGGCCTCAACCGCCGCTGCGCCCAGCCCGCCGCCTGGCGTGACCAGATACATGCCCGAGTCACCCCAAGAAAGCATCTCCAGCATATGCGCCAGGGTCTGGTAGCCCAGACGAGGACGCTCTTTGCCCTGGTCATCGACTTTCTTCTTCTCATCCGGCGCCAGTGAGCCTGCTCCTGTCTGGCTCATCGCCATATGCATGAAATTGACATAATCCCAGGGGATTTCATGCTCATGCACATCATAATAGCGCGCCACAGGTCGCATCATGTTCACTGCCACCGTCTGCAGGGCATTGTAGTAAATATTCGCAATCGGTTTTGGGATTTCAAACTCAATCATGGTCTGTCTCCTGGTTATTCATTCCTCTAAACAATCGCTAATCCATTCAACATGGCGATCCCACGACCGTTCCGCATCCATCTTTCCACCGGATGCTCGCGGATATAACCATGCCCGCCCAATATCTGCACGGCCCGGTCTGTGACCATCATGGCCATATCCACTGCCCCCACCAGGGCCAGGTAAGCCTGCTTGCTGGCTTCGGGCTTGCCAGTATCCAACATCCAGGCTGCCTCCCATATCAGCAGCCGGATAGCCTCGATTTCGGTAGCCATCTCAGCCAACATAAAAGCAATCACCTGCTTCTGCGCCACCTTCACGCCAAATACTTCGCGGTCTTTGGCGTAGTCGCGAGAATATTCCAGGGCGGCGCGAGACATTCCCACCGCCATAGCAGCCAGGGTCACGCGCGAGGCATCCAGGATCGGGGCAAAATCATGACCATCCGGGCCGCCCAGCCGCATCGCCCGTGCTACGCGCACGCCTTTCAGGCTGACCTGGTAGATCGGCAGAGCATACAGACCCAACGTCTTCTGCCGCTCTAAAACCTCCAGTCCAGGCGCGCCCTTGGGGACGATAAAACCCTGAGTCTTATCGCCCAGCCGGGCATAGACGATCATCGCCTGCGCATCGGCAGCGTATGGCACATAGATTTTTTGACCGGTGATGACATACTCATCGCCCTCTTCGACTGCTGCTGTGTGCAGATCATTGGGATCAAAATCAAAGTCCGGTTCAATCAGCGCGGCGGTGTAAGGCGACCACTCTGCCTCGACAATGGCAGGTAAATATTCCTGCTTTTGTTCTTCGCTGCCTGCCAGCAAGATCGGCGTGGCAAACAGACCTGGCGTCATCACTGCCAGCGCGCCCGCCAGGTCGCCGAAAGCCATTTCCTCGGCAGCCAGCACGCCCGTCACCGCTGAGCGCTCCCCAAAACCGCCATACTGCTCTGGCACGGAGGCCTGTAAGAAACCCAGCTCCCAGCCTTTTTCAATCACTTTATGACTGAAAGAGCCCTCTTCATCAGCATCGTGTGCGATATTACGCAGATCATTTTGCGCGTACCGGCTGATGGCCTCGATCAACATTTGTTGTTCTTCGGTTGGTTCAAATGAATACATGTTCCTCTCTCCTTCTTGATTTACTCCTGAACCTCACGCACGATTGAATCAAACTTTCCGCCAGCGATGATATGTGCATTGCATCCGCCAATGACCGCTATGTATCTGTATCTCCTTCTCCCCTGAACCCGGCGCCAGGCTTAATTCTGGCGCACCAGCAAACCACGCAAGAAAATACCTGCAAACTGATCGGCAATTTCTTTGGCAGAATATTTTCCTTCGGGTCTGAACCAGGTGACGGTCCAGTTCAACACACCCAGAAAGGCGCGCCCGGCCATATCTGGATCTACGCAGGAAAACAGCCCCTCATCCATGCCCTGTTGGATTAAGTCACGCCACAGACGCTCAAAGAGATCACGGCGCGGCATATGCCGGGCGCGAAATTCAGGCTCAAGCGAACGATATTCCAACAGCAATACGGCAGCCATCTCGCGGCGTTCCATCAGCGTATCCAGGTAAACCAGCACTGCCTGGCGCAGCTTTTCATCCGTCGGCAGCGGCAGGCTCAGGACATCCTGCATGTTGACGATCAGCTTATCCAGGGCCTGGTCCAGCAGGGCCACCAGGATTTCTTGTTTATTGGCGATGTGATGATACAGGCTGGCTTTTTGCAGGTCGACCGCCTCGGCAATATCCTGCATAGAAGTGCCATGAAAGCCCTTCTGACTGATAATTAACGCAGCGGCATCGAGGATTTCTTCGCGGGTCACTGACTCTCCGTTCCTACCGACCGTTCGGTAGAAATTTTACCAAAAGCTAACCCGCCTGTCAAGCTATTGACTCAGCGCGCTGAATCATTGTATTATGAAAATGTACAGCCGACACCAGATTCAGGAGGCGCGCCCATGTATTCACAATCATCCAAATATTATGACTTGATTTATGGTTATAAGAACTATCAGGCCGAAACCGAATATCTGCTTGAAATCATTCGCCCGCATATCAGTTCACAGGGCAAACGGCTGTTGGATGTCGCCTGCGGCACAGGCCGTCACATCGAATATCTCAAACAATATTTCGAGGTTGAAGGCCTGGATATCAACGAAGAAATTCTCGCCTTTGCCCGCCGGCGCAACCCCGAAATTCGCTTCCATCTTGGCGACATGACCAACTTTTCCCTGGATGGCTCATTCGATGTTGTCACCTGCCTGTTCAGTTCGATTGGTTATGTCAAAACGTTGGAAAACCTGCACCGGGCCATCCAGTGCATGGCTCGCCATGTCCAACCAGGAGGGCTATTGATCATCGAACCCTGGTTCACACCTGAAAACTGGCATGCGGATACCGTCCACAGCATGTTCATCGATGAGCCAGATCTCAAGCTTGCCCGCATCAACACCAGCAAGGCGGAGGGCCGGCTGTCCTATTTCGATCTGCACCACCTGGTGGGCACCCCGCAGGACACGGAATACTTTGTCGAGCGCCATGAAATGGGCCTGTTCGAAACCCAGGAAATGGACGATGCCCTGGTGCAAGCAGGCCTGCAGGTGAGCTACGACCCGCGCGGATTAACCGAGCGCGGCCTGTTTATCGGCAGAAAGGATCAAAAATGAAGCTCCATACAATCGCGGCCTGCCTGCTGCTGGTGCTTTTGAGCACCGGGTGGATTGAGTCCCGCAGCGCAGATTCATTCACCTTCGCAGTCAGCGCGGATATGCGCTACTTCTCCGGCCCTGGAGAGTATGATACCAGCCAGTATTTCCGCGGCGCGGTAGAGGCAATCGCCAGCCTGGGAGGGTCTGCCTTCATGGTCAGCCCGGGGGACATCGACCCAACCGTGGGAGTCTACTGGACAATTACCCAAACCCTGGGGACAGCTTTCACCTGGTATCCGGTGATCGGCAACCACGAGCTGCCGGGAGAAGGCACAGAAACCAATCCGGGAGATAACCTGGCCTGGCTGAATGCCTATGATTACGGCCCGGTCAATCCAGGGCCCCCGGCTTGTCCCAAGACCACCTACTCCTTTGATTATCAGGAGGTGCATTTTGTCGCGCTGAACCAATACTGCGACAGCGCTGGCGAAGCTGTCACTGATGGCGATATCCCCGATTACCTGTATAACTGGTTGGTGGCTGACCTGGACAGCACCACCCAACCCACTATTTTCGTCATCGGCCACGAACCCGCCTTTCCTACAGCCGATATCGACACAGGAAGACTGAGACATCAAGATGAGAGCTTAGATAAATATTTGACTAACCGAGATCGTTTCTGGAGCTTGCTCCAGGCTGAGGGGGTGATTGCCTACCTGTGCGGGCACACGCATAATTACAGCGCCATCCGGGTGGGAGATGTCTGGCAGATTGACGCCGGACATGCGCGTGGGCTGGGCGACACAGGCGCGCCCAGCACCTTTGTCTTGATCCATGTGCGGGGCGATACGATCCAGTTTGAAGCCTATCGCGACGACGCCAACGGCGGCAGCTACAGCCGCAGGCATGCCGGCTATCTGCAAGCGCCCTATGCCATCCATCTCCCAGTGGTGCTGCGCGCCTCTCCTTAGCCAGGATATGATAAAATCAGCCCAACTTTATCGAATTTGGTATTTCTGGCAGTTTAGATAGAAGAGCAGTTCCATTTGAATAGTTCGAAAACCATTCCCATGCAACGAATTATCGCCACCTGGTGGCCTCTGGCTGCCAGTTGGCTGTTAATGAGCGCCGAGATGCCCGCCCTCAGCGCGGTCGTGGCGCGCCTGGCCGACCCCGAGATCCATCTGGCCGCGTATGGCGGCGTGGTTTTCCCCCTGGCCCTGATTATCGAATCGCCGATCATCATGCTGCTCTCAGCCTCCACTGCTCTGAGCAAGGATTGGGCATCATATCAAAAAGGCCGCCAGTACATGATGTCGGCTGGCGCCCTTTTGACCATTTTACACATCCTGATCGCCTTTACCCCTCTGTACGATATCCTTGTCCGGCAGATTTTAGGCGCGCCGGCCGAAATTATCGAACCGGCCCGTATCGGGTTGAAAATCATGCTGCCCTGGACTTGGTCGATCGCTTACCGGCGTTACAACCAGGGGGTTTTGATTCGTTTTGGTCGTTCTCGCGCCATCGGTCTGGGCACCCTCATCCGCCTCAGCGCCAATGGATTGGTGCTGATCAGCGGATATCTGCTCAGGGATATCCCTGGCATCGTGGTCGCTTCCAGCGCAGTGGCCTGCGGAGTGGTGTGCGAAGCCGTTTTTGTAGGCATTGTCGCCCGTCCAGTGCTGGCTGGTCCGCTCAAAATGGCTCCCGCAGTTCAACCGCCGCTCACCTGGCGGGCCTTTTGGGCTTTTTATATCCCGCTGGCGATGACTTCGCTCCTGACCCTGTTGGCGAACCCCATCGGCAGCGCAGCGTTGAGCCGCATGCCAGACGCGCTGGCCTCGCTGGCGGTCTGGCCGGTAGTTACCGGTCTGGTGTTCATGCTGCGCAGCATGGGGATTGCTTTTAACGAAGTAGTGGTCGCTCTATTGGATGAACCCGGCTCCTACAAGAATCTGCTGCGCTTTACCTGGATTCTCGCCAGCATCACCTCTGCCGGGCTGCTGGTGATTGCCGCCACGCCGCTGTCCAGGATCTGGTTTGGGCAAATCTCAGGCCTGCAGCCCGATCTGGTCGCCCTGGCCGAGCAATCTTTATGGCTGGCAGTGCCGCTCCCCTGGATCAATGTTTTCCAAAGCTGGTATCAGGGCGCCATCCTCAACAGCCGGCGCACGAGAGGCATCACCGAATCGGTGGTGGTATATCTGCTCACCAGCGCGCTGATCCTGGGGGGCGGGGTGCTTTGGGGCAGAATAACAGGGGTGTTTTTCGGATTGGCTGCCTTGACGCTCAGCATGGTCACCCAGACGGCCTGGCTGGGGATGCGCGCCCGGGGCGTGATCGCGGAAGTCCGCCGCCGGGATTATGGGCAGCAGGCTTCCCTGGAACTGGTACATAAGACAAAGGATTGACAAGATGGATTTTACAAATATCGATTGGCTGAAGATTACTCGATTGGTGCTGCTCTCACGAGAACTTGACCGTCTGGAGGTTGAACAGCTTACCCCCCAGGGGAAAGTCAAATACCAGTTCTCCGCCAGTGGGCATGAGCTTACCCAGGTCTTGCTCGGACAGGCCCTCACCCATCCCCATGATGCGGCGACGATCTATTACCGCTCTCGACCTTTTATGCTCTCTTGCGGCCTGAGCGTCACCGAAGCCCTGCAAGCCGGGATGGCGCGGATGGGCAGCCCCAGCGCGGGGCGCGATGTCGGCGTCATGTACAACCTGCCCCGCCGGGACGGGCTGACCGTACTGCCTGCTTCTGGCGATGTGGGCGCTCAATATACCCCGGCAGTTGGCTGGGCTCAGGCCATCACCTATCACGAGCGCGTTCTAAGAGAGACGGATTGGTCAGGGGCTATGGCTGTAGCCATGGGCGGGGAAGGCAGCATTGCAGCCAACGGCTTCTGGGCCGCCCTGAACATCGCCACCACCTTATGCCTGCCAATGATGTTTCTGATTGAGGATAACGCCTATGGGCTGTCTGTCCCTGCCGGTATTCAGACGCCCGGCGGCGAGATCACTGCCAACCTGTCAGGCTTCAAGAATCTGTACATTATTGATTGCGATGGCACCAACCCCTTGACCGCCCTGGAGCTGATTCAAACCGCGCTGGAGCATGTGCGCGCAGGACTGGGACCTTGCCTGGTGCGGTCACAGGTAGTGCGCCTGACCGGGCACACTTTTGTGGATGACCAGGCGTATAAGCCCGCCGAAGTTCAGCTTGCCGAGGCCGAACGCGACCCAGTGAAACAGCTGCGGGAATTTTTGAGAGCCGAAGGGCTTAAGCAGGGGCATACGGATGAGCAAATCCAGGCAGAGTGGGATCAGCTGGTTGAGCAGGTAAAAACCGAACTGGACGCAGCTCTGACCGCGGCAGAAGCCTCGCCCGAGCCTGAGCCATCCCAGGTCACCCAGCATTTGTTTTTTGAGGGATTGGCCCCAAAGCAGGGTGGTCTGCGTCCCGAAAATGCTCTTCCCGCGCTGGGGTCAAACACCCCGCAGCCCAGCGGCCCGCGCATCAACCTCATTGACGCAGTCCGTCGCACCCTGGAGACCGAGCTGGCGCTAAACCCGCGCATGCTGGTGTTTGGCGAAGATGTGGGCCTCAAGGGCGGGGTGCACGGGGCAACCCTGGATATGCAGACGCATTTCGGGCCCGCCAGGGTTTTCGACACCTCCCTATCCGAAGATGGCATCATCGGGCGCTCTGTGGGCATGGCGCTGGCAGGCTTGCTGCCTGTGCCCGAAATCCAGTTCCGCAAATATGCCGACCCTGCGCACGAGCAGATTAATGATATTGGCACCCTGCGCTGGCGCACGGCAAACAATTTCGCAGCCCCCGTGGTGGTGCGCATCCCGGTCGGCTTCGGGAAAAAGACCGGCGACCCCTGGCACAGCGTGACCGGCGAAGCAGTTTACGCGCATTCCCTGGGTTGGAGGATTGCCTTCCCCAGCAACGCCGAGGATGCGGTCGGGCTGCTGCGCACGGCTCTGCGCGGCGAAGATCCGACCTTCTTCTTCGAACACCGGGCCTTATTGGACACTGTGGAAGGGCGGCGGCCCTATCCAGGCGACGATTACTGCCTGCCTTTTGGAAAAGCCGCTCGCTTAACAGATGGAGATGAGCTGACCCTGGTGACCTGGGGGGCGATGGTATCGCGCTGCCTGGAGGCGCAACGCTCGTTTCCTGGCAGAGTAACAGTGATCGACCTGCGCACCATCATCCCCTGGGATCAGGAAGCTGTGCTGGAAAGCACCCGCCAGACCGGGAAAGTGCTGATTGTTCATGAAGACACTCAGACGGCTGGTTTCGCCGGAGAGATCATGGCGGTGCTCTCCAGCCAGGCCTTTACCGATCTCGACGCTCCGCCAGACCGGCTGGCGATCCCAGATGTGCCGGTGCCATATAATATCCGCCTGATGGATGCAGTCCTGCCAACGGTTGAGCGCATCCGGGGCAGGATTGAGGCATTATTGGCGTATTGATAAAAAATTCAAACCACACGGGTCATCCAGGCGTATGATTGATAGAAGGAAGGAGAAATTAAATGGCTGCTCAATCCCTGAAGTTCGAACAGTTCATCCAAGTCCCGCCCTCCATGGTGTATCATGCTTTCACCAATGCCACCGCCCTGCGCGAGTGGCTGTGCAGCCTGGCGACTGTACAGCCGCGCTCCGGGGGACGCCTGTACCTGATCTGGAACAACGGTTATACCATGGCAGGTGAATACATTTCCCTGCATCCCGACCAAGAAATTCTATTTCTGTGGCGCGGGCGCGGCGATCCTGGCGCCAGCCAGGTGCGCCTCACCCTGGAAGCTAAAGATAATGGTACTCTGGTCAGCCTGGTACATGAAGGAATTGGCGAGGGAGAAGACTGGCAAAAAGCTGTTAAGGAAATCCAGGATGGCTGGAAGAAAGGCCTGGAAAACCTCACTTCCACCCTGGAAACTGGCGAAGACCTGCGCATAACCCGCCGGCCAATGCTGGGGATAACCATTGGCGATTTCAACCCCGAAATGGCGGCAAAGTTGGGCGTGCCGGTCACGGAAGGCATCCGCATCGACACCGTTGTAGATGGCCTGGGAGCTCAGGCCGCCGGTTTGCAGTCCAACGATGTGATTGTCAGTTTTGATGGACGCCAGATCACGAACTGGGCCAGCCTGACCGATGCTCTGCAGGGCAAGCAGGCAGGGGATTCCATTGAGGTTAACGTCTACCGCGGCAGCCAAAAAGTCACACTAATGATGGAACTCTCGCACCGTAGAAAGCCTGCCATCCCAGCCAGCCTGCCCGCCCTGGCAGAGAGCATCCGCCAGCACTATGAGCAGATGCAGGCCGAGCTGGACAAATTCTTCGCCGGGGTCAGCGAGCAGGAGGCCTCCTTCAAACCTACCCCTGAAGAATGGAGTCCGAAGGAAGTATTAGCGCATCTGATCCAGGGTGAACGTTACTGGCAGTTTCACATCGCAGAACTGGTCGGCTCGCAGGAAAGCTGGACCGATGATTGGCCTGGGAACCTGGAGCCAGCCATCCTCGCCACGGTAGCGGCCTTTCCGACACTGGCTGATCTCCTGGCTGAACTAAAACGCCTGTTCCTGGAGACCCAGGTGCTTTTCGCCAACCTGCCGGCCCAGTTCGCCGAGCGGAAAAGCACTTTCTGGCGGCTGTCTTATGAAGCCCTGGAGACGCCTTACCACCTGTATGCCCATCTGGATCAAATGCGAACCGCCATCAACCTGGCTCGCGCAAAATAACACCCTCAAGTAAAATTGAACGCGTGGATGTCCAAGTTCGGATTGAGCGAAAAACGCGCTTTCTCCCCCTCCTGGTAGTCATCCTGCTCTTTCTGGCGGTTGTAGATGACTACCAGGGCTGGCGTTTCTTACTCTTCGCCCTGGCAGGCGTCTGGTGGGTCAGCCGCCTTTGGGCTCGATCTATGGGGAATAATCTCCGCCTGCACAGAGAAATGCGCTTCGGCTGGGCGCAGGTGGGGGATCAATTCGAAGAACGCTTCACCCTGGTGAACCGCGGGCATTTCCCCGCCTTATGGGTGGAATTAGTCGATCATTCCAACATCCCCGGTTATCACATCAACCAGGCCACCGGCATTGATGCTGGGGCGAGCTACCAGTGGCGCACGCGCAATGCCTGCACGCGCCGGGGGCTGTTTACCCTCGGCCCAATCTCCCTGCGCACCAGCGATCCTTTAGGACTATATGCCATCGAAATACACCACCCCCAAACGGTGAACTTGATGGTCACGCCCCCAATCGTGCCCCTCCCCAGGATAGAGGTCGCCCCAGGAGGCAGAGCCGGTCTGGGGCGACCACGGCCCAACGCCCCAGAACAGACTGTCAGCGCTGCCGGTGTGCGAGAATATGTCCCGGGCGACAGCCTGCGCGGGATACACTGGCGCACCACTGCCCGGCGGGGAGGAATGTACGTGCGCCTGTTCGACAGCACCCCCTCCGGCGATTGGTGGATCATCCTGGATGTTGATCTGAACGCGCAGGCCGGTCAGGGAGCGCGTTCAACCGAAGAACATGGCGTTATCCTGGCGGCCTCGCTGGCAGACCGCGGCCTGCAGACAGGCAAAGCAGTGGGCATGCTCGCCCACGGAGAGCCATTCGTCTGGCTGCCGCCGCGTGAAGGGAAAAACCAGCGCTGGGAGATACTCCGCTCCCTGGCCTTGTTGAAACCCGCCTCGCACCCCCTGGCGGAACTGCTGATCGCGCTGCGCCCATCCCTGGGGCAGAACACCAGCCTGGTGATCATCACGGCAAACACGCGCGGGGATTGGCTGGAAGGGCTGCTGCCGCTGCTCTGGCTGGGAACTGTCCCAACCATTCTGCTGCTGGATCCACACGCGTTTTATGACCCGGAAAACCCGGGCGGCTTGCCGCGGACGAACCAGATCGAGCATCAGCTGGCTCGTTGGGGCATCTCCCGGCGACTGATCACCCCCGACCTGCTGGACCGGCCTGAAGCTCAGCCAGGGAAAAAGGGTCAGTGGGAGTGGCGCGTCTCACCCAGGGGCCGGGCGATTGCCCTCAACCCGGCTCGGGACACTTCCTGGAAAGCAATCACATGAGCGAGGAGAGAGAAAACCCCACCCTGATTGTCCAGCTGATCGCCTGGATAATCCGCAAGATAGGTGTAGGCGCCTTGCTGACTTTCTGCCTGCTCATGCTGATTTTTGGCAGCACGGCGGCGACTCTGCAAGGCCTGGTGCGCGGCCTTGCGGGCAGCGCTTTGATCTCTGTCACTTTCTTCGCCCTGTTCTGGGGCTGGATATTTGCCCGCTCACGGATCAAGGGCCGCTGGGCAGCCTTGTGCATCGCCCTGACCGGCGGCGTAGTGATGATCGTATTTGCCGGGAATCTTGGCGACAGGCTGAGAACCCTGCTGTTGGAATTGATTCGCTTCAGCGGGCAGGCGATCCAGTGGCAGCCAGGCGATCCTCCACCAGACTCCAGCCTTCTTCTGCTTCTGCTGCAGGATATTACGCAGAACCTGACGACTTTATCTGCCCAGTTCGTCTCCTGGCTGGGAGCGCAGGTGCAGGGAGCGCCAGTCTATCGAACCAGCGCAGTCCTGCTGACCTGGGGGTTGATCCTTTGGGGCCTGGCAGCCTGGGGAGCCTGGGCTGTCCGCCGCCTGCAGAAACCCCTGGCAGCCGCTGCGCCCGCCGGCGTCTTGTTGGCGATCAGCATGGCCTACGCCCGTTCAGCGGCGCTGCCGCTGGTTCCCTTCATCGCGGGGACGCTGCTGCTCCAGGCAGTCTCCAACTACCGGGGCACCCAGAATCGCTGGCAGACCGCCTCGGTTGACTTTGCCGAGGATATCACCTACGATGTGGCAGCCTGGTCGCTGGCAGTTGTGATCGGAATGACCTTCTCTGCCATGATAGTCTCCTACCTTTCGCCGCAAAAAATGATCCAATTCACCCAGGACCTGCTTCTGGAACGCGGCCCGGAGACGACGGAACTGGGCGAATCGCTTGGCCTCCAGATCCAGCCTCAAGAGCCAGAAGAGGCCGGTCTCAGCGGAACGGGAGAACTTCCACGGGGCCATTTATTAAGGGCGGGGCCAGATCTCGATCAGCAGGTGGTGATGATCATCCAGGTGATTGACCCGCAATACACCGCTGGGGCGCCCACCAGCCAGACGGAAAACCCGGCCTATTACTGGCGATCCTTGACTTACGATGTGTACACCGGACGAGGCTGGATGACAGGCCCAACAACCGAGATCGAGCTGCGCGCCAATGAAGCCTATCTCCCCAATCCATGGCCCGGTCACCGCTTGATTCACCAGCAGATACAAGCGGTCAACGATCCGGGGAATTCCATCTATTACGCCGGAGCGCTCGTTTCCGTGAACCAGGATTACCTGGTGAGCCAGCGGCTGGCGGTCGAATCTGCTGGCGCAGGGACGAGCAATGATACAGATATCTTCGGGATAACGCTCAAGCAGGATGAGGGGCCAGCCTCTTACGTGGTAAATTCTCAGCTGCCCGCGGTTGGCCGGTTACAGCTCCAACAGGCAGGCGAAGCATATCCCCAATGGATCCGAGCGCGCTATCTGCAGCTGCCAGAGGACACCCCTCAGCGTGTGCTCGACCTGGCTGCGGAAGTGACCCAGGGCTCAGTCACACCCTATGAGAAAACCCAGGCCATCGAGGGGTATCTGCGCTCGATCCCCTACACCCTGGATGTCCCTGCCCCGCCGGCCGATCAAGATGTGGCGGATTATTTCCTCTTCGACCTGCAGAAGGGATACTGCGACTACTACGCCACCGCCATGGTCGTCATGGCGCGTGGCATCGGCCTGCCAGCCCGCCTGGTGATGGGTTACGCCACCGGCACATACCGCGAGGAATTCGGGCAGGATGGGCCGGGGCGCTATATCGTCACCGAGGCGAATGCACACTCCTGGGTGGAGGTCTATTTCCCCGGCCTCGGCTGGATAGAATTTGAACCAACCGGCGGGCTGCCAGCCATTGAACGTCCAGAAGATATCCCGCTTGATCCCGAGCTGGAGCTGCAAGCTGATCTGCCGACGGCCGAGCGAACCGCCTGGCCTGGGTGGGCGAAGGGATTCGCCTGGGGCGGTGGCGCGGTCTTGCTGCTGGCCTTGATCTTGCTGGTCTGGCAGCAGATCGACAGCCTGAGGATCAGCCGCCTGGATCCATTGACCACATTATCCATTCTCTATCGCAGGATATACCAGCGCGGCAAGGGTTTAGGGGTGCACCCGCAGCCTGGCGACACGCCGCTTGAAATCGCCGCCAATATTGGAGGGCAAATCGACCTCCTGCAGGCCGAAAAACGCACCCGCGGGTTGCTGACTGCTGCTTCCAGTGAGGCAAAATCGCTCATTGCTCTTTACAGCCAAGCGATGTACAGCCGCCAGCAGCCCGATCCTGCCACCCGCCGCCAGGCTGTGCATATCTGGAGACGTCTTTTCTACAAGCTTGGCTGGGTTCAACTGCTGCATCTCCTACAAGACACAGCTAACCGCATCCAGGCCAATTTCAGACGCCGAACAGGCGGTTAAAAAATGCAGCCGGCGTCCGTCATGCAAGCATTGGGCGCCGGTTTATTTAGTTGTCTATTGCATCTTCTTACAGCTGAGAAGTGCAGTGCGGGCAGCGTGTGGCCTTGATCGGGATGCTGGTGAAGCAGTAGGGGCAATCCTTGGTCGTCGGTTCAGCCGGGGCTGGCTCTGGCTGGCGTTTCATACGATTGACCGCCTTGACGACCAGGAAAATCGCAAAGGCGACGATCAAGAAATTGATCACGTTGTTGATGAACAGCCCATAATTTAATGTGGCCGCGCCAGCTTCCTTAGCCGCCGCCACGGAGGCGAATTCCTGGCCGGAAAGGTTGATAAACAAATCTGAAAAATTAACTTTGCCCAGCAGCAGGCCAATCGGCGGCATCAGGATATCGTTGACAAATGAGCCGACAATACTGGTGAATGCGGCGCCGATCACGATGCCGACCGCCAGATCCATGACACTGCCGCGCATGATGAATTCCTTGAATTCTTTCAACATAGTTTTTTCTCCTTTTTGTTTTCCCAAATTAACGGAATGCACTTCTACCGCAAGGCATCCCGCTACCAAACAAACACAAACTACCCTCCCGAACCTTCCCGAATGATCTGCTGAAACAACTGGTCAGGCACCTGCACAGCCACCACTTCGCCTTGTACGCATATTTTACCACCCGCCGCAAGGGTTTCGGCCACAATCACTTTCCGCCCCTTGACTTCTTTTATCCTGCCGCGCACTTCTAACGGAACACCCATAGGAGTGGGATGAAGGTAATCAACATGCAAGGAAGCGGTAAGAAAACGCAGCGGAGGATCGCTGTCCATGGCTCGCCCTTGATCGCGATAGGCTGCGGCTGCCGCCGTGCCAGTGCCGTGGCAGTCAATGAGAGAGGCCAGCAGGCCCCCATAAACATATCCCGGCACTGCAATATGGTATGGGCGCGGCTGGTAGATGCACACCGTCTCGTCGCCATCCCAGTAGCTCTTAATCTGTAAGCCAAATTCATTCAGCCGTCCGCAGCCATAGCAGTAGCTCATCTGGTCGGGGTAATAATCTTGAAATGCTTTCTCTGCCATCCTGGTCTCCTAAGTTATCAGAAATCCAACCCGCTTTTTCATCTGGAATAGTTTTGGCTCTGCCACTGCGCGCGCCTTTTCAGCGCCTGCGCGCAAGATCTGGTCGATCTCGGCAGGGTTAGCCAGCAATTTATAATAGCGCTCGCGAATAGGGCGCAAGGCTTCAACCACCACCTCAATCAGCTCTTTCTTCAGCACGCCGTACCCCTTACCGGCAAAATGCACCTCGATCGCCTGGCGATCCAACCCGGTAAAAAGTTCGTACACTTCCAGCAAATTATTGATGCCCGCTCTATGCGGATCATCGGAAAATAGAATTTCCCGCCCCGAGTCCGTCACCGCCTGCTGGATGGTCAGGCGGATTTCGTCAGGTTCATCGATCAGGTTGACCGCGTGCCCGCGGATCTGCGCCTCGCTCTTGCTCATCTTGCGGCTGGGTTCGTTGAAGGCGCGGATGCGGCTGCCGCTGGTCGGGATGACAGCTTCTGGGAGGACAAACGTCTCCCCATAGAGGCGATTGAAACGCTGGGCGATATCGCGCGACAGTTCTACATGCTGTTTTTGATCTTCGCCAACAGGAACCTCATCGGTGTCGTACAATAAAATATCCGCCGCCTGCAGCACCGGATAATCCAGCAGGCCCGCGCTAACGCTGGCGCCTTGCTGGGCTTTGGATTTGTACTGCGTCATGCGCTCAAGCCAGCCAACCGGGGTGACACAATTTAATATCCAACACGCCTCCGCATGGGCAGGCACATGGCTTTGCACGAAAATTGTGCTGTAGCGTGGATCAAGCCCAGAGGCCAGGTAAACCGCGGCCAGTTCGCGCACCCTGCGCCGGAGAATCTCTGGGTCTTGCGGCACCGTGATGGCATGCATATCAACGATGCAGAAGTATCCCTCTTTGTATTTTTGTTCCACCAGCCATTGGCGAATTGCGCCCAGATAATTGCCAATATGCAAGGTTCCCGAGGGTTGTATCCCTGAAAAGACACGTTTTTTACGCATTGCGATATCCTGCGCCAGATTGGGTCGATGACGATCCCAACAATTGTAACACTTCGCCATCCAATAAGTCTGTTCCATGACCAGGATATATTTTTTCTGGATGCAGCGCTTTCAGGCGATTCAAGCTGGCAGGGATCATAGCCCAATCCTGAGCGAAATAACGCTGCATATGCGGGCCACCGGTCGTCGAGAGCAGGTCACCGACGAAGGCCCAGCGATCTGCAAGGATGTAACAGCAGGACCCAGGTGTATGTCCGGGGGTATGCAGAACTTTTATTGGCACCCCGTAGCTGGATAAATCATCTCCATCATCAAGCGATAGATCAGGTGTAACGGGTTCTGGATGGAGAATAAAGTTGATCAGCGGGAAGAGCGCCTTCACCAACCTGCCTCGGCCGCGAGGGCTCCCCAAAGGAGAATCGCCCCGCTGCATGGCTGACGCATCGGCGAGATGAACAGCCACAGGCGCTCCAGTCGCTCGCCTGAGGGCAGCGGCGCTGCCATAATGATCCAGATGAGCATGGGTGATGACGATGATGCGCAAATCTTGCCGGGAAATCTCCTGCATGGTTTGCAAAACCACCTTTTCCATGCCCGGAGAGCCGGCATCTACCAGCGCTAAACCCGCCTCGTGCTCCACCAAATACGCGCGGGCTAACCCCAGGGAGAGGTTATGAATCCGCATGGTTAATAACTGAGAATACGACTACTGCAGGCGAAGAAGGACTTTGCCCTTGCTCCAAAGCTCTTCCAGGCGATAATAATCGCGCCGGTCTGGAGAAAACAGATGGATGATCACATCTCCATAATCCAGCAGCATCCAGCCATCCTGCGGCACACCTTCCAGCCTGCCGCGCAGGTTCATCTGCTGGCGCGCCTTTTCCGACAAATCATCCGCCAACGCCTGCAGCATCCGGTCGCTGGTGCCGGAGCAAATCACGAAGTAATCCGCGAAATCGGATATATCGTGAATATCCAACAAGATGATATCCTCTCCTTTTTTCTCTTCCAGGAACGTTACAAGGGTTCGGGCAAGTTCGAGTGTATCCAGAAGTCACCTCACATGGCAAAGACTAATTCCCACCTGAGACCTGCCCCTCCGAGGCAGCCAGATGGGCTGTGAACAGCCGGGTGTACAGCGCGCCTCCCGGCTGCAGATCGCTGCGATATAAATGGACAGTTTGAACCCGGGCAGCTCCCAAGAAACCCACCCTGACGCTGCTCAAGACCTCGCTGATCTTATGCACCTCTTCAGGGGTCGCATTGCGACCGATCCTGCCCAGGGTGAGGTGGGGAGAAAAATCACGTTCTTCTGCAGCATAACCCAGGCGAGCCAGTTCTGCCTCCACATTATGCTGAACCGTATGCAATTCGGGCGGCGCCTTCACCCCCACCCAAATGACCCGCGGACGGCGGATAGAGGGAAAGGCTCCCACTTCGCCCACGCTGATCTCGAAAGGCGCATGGCGGCTGACCTCCGCCTGCAAAGTTTTCTGCAGCACGGCCAGGTTGGCTGTGGATATTTCCCCCAGGAATTTTAGCGTCAGATGGATGTTATTAGCCGGCGCCCAACGAACAGGGGCTTTGGGCAGACGGCTCTGCAGTAAGCTGATCACCTGATCCAGGTGCTGATAAATTTCATCCGTAAGGCTGATGGCAATAAAGGCTCGAATAAACGGCATGGAGCGCTGCTCTACCTCATTCAAGAAAGGATCTGCCTGCCCCGTTGGGGTTCCCCAGACAGCGGCTCAATTTACCCCACCCCGGATGGCTTTCTCAATGGCATCTTTTAGATCGGTAAAGGAGACGGGCTTGGTTAGATAGGAGGCCGCCCCTGCCTCCAATCCATCCTGTATATCAGAGGGTAATCCTTTGGCTGAGACAATGACCACCGGGATTTTTGCCAGGCGTGCGTCTTTGCGCATATAGCGTAAGAGGTCCAGCCCAGAGAACTCAGGCATCATCACATCGAGAACAACAGCAGCAGGTTTTTCTTCAGCAATTACGGCGATTGCCCGCGTCCCACTGTATGACTTAACCACCTGATATCCGCTGAGACGCATCATCTCAGCAAACATCTCTGCGGTATCCGGTTCATCCTCCACAATGACAATTTTCTTTACTTCAGCCATACATCCTCAAATCACCCATCACCCACCAGGGGCGATGTTGTTTGTCTGAATTATACTCTTCCACGGTCGCTTTCGCCACGAGAACTCCTGCTTACAGCGCAGGATGCTCCCGTTGATAATCCAGCGGTGTATCCAGATCGCGCAGCACAGAATCCGCCGCCACAGGCAGATATTCAATCTGCTCTTGATGGCGATTCAGGAAATCCCGTAAGGTTGCTGGGGGGAGCAATCCAAGCAGTCCCCCCCATAAGGCTCGATCCACCAGCCAGGGATGGCCGCGCCGCATCTGGTAGCTCGGGATCACCAGAGGGCTGCCTTTTTCCAGATAAGCCTGCAGCACAGCCAGGACAACCGGCGCCTCGATCTGAGGCTGGTCGCCAAGAGCTACCAGAGCCGCAGAAACCTGCTCCCCCAGTTCAAGCAGGCCAGTTTGCAGCGAATAGGTCATATGATCCTGCTGGTAGCGAGGGTTGAAAACCGCCCGCACCGGCTTTCCAGCCAGGGCCTGCTCTACCAGCTGCCGCGCGCCGCCTGTGACCACGATAATATCCTCGATTCCTGCCTGCTGCAGTACATCAACAACCCGACCAATGACTGTGCTGCTTCCCCAGGGCAGGATCATCTTGGGCGAGCCCATGCGGCTGGATTGACCGGCCGCCAGCACAATGGCGGATACATTCACGGGTGATCTCCAATCTCTGATCGGTCATTCTCAATGAAGCGTTCGTAATCCTGCGGAGTGTCAATGTCTACCATCACAGAGCGATCATGCCAGGTCAGCCAGCCTGGCTGGTAGCGTGAAAACAACGCCCGCCCACCGGTGTCGCCCGAAAGCCGCAGCAGATCAGGGAATGTCTGCCGGTCGAACAACACCGGGTTGGCGCGCTGTCCGTCCATCAGAGGCGCAACAATGGGATGAAGCTCTCGGGCGTGCAGGGCAACCAGGCTGCGGAGCAGTTCAACCGAAACCAGGGGCTGATCTGCCAGCAAAAATACTGCCGCGCCGGTGTCCGCGGGCAGAGCTTGCAGCCCTGCCCTGACCGACGTACTCTGACCGAACTGCCAGGCATTATTCTGCACCACCTGGATGGGCATATCCTGCACCGCCTGCCGCACTGCTTCGGATTCTGCCCCGCTCACCAGCACCACCGGGTGAAGACCGGCTTGCAGAGCTGCGCGTCCGACATGGCGCACAAACGGCTCTCCACGCCAGAGCAGAAGCTGCTTGGGAACCCCCATCCGGCTGGCGGCGCCAGCCGCCAGGATGATCCCTGCCACACCTTCGTGCACAGCCAGAACCGAGGTCTCCGGTTCACCAGATGAACTTTCTTCAGGGGCCAGCGCAGCCACGACCACCGCCTGGTAGGCGCGTAAAAGCAGGGCAGCCATCCCAAGCGCCATCCCCTGAAGCGCCTCGCTGTCCGCCTGGTTGAGCAGCGCCAACCGGCGCGCCCCGGGCGGGATGCCTTTTAATCCGCCTGCCGGGTGAGTAAGCTCGCCCATCAGGGCCTCCGGTGTGACGGTTTCGCCCACCTGCAGCCCGGTCAATTCGGCAAAGCGCTCCGGGCGGTGCACCCAGGCCTGTCCAAGCGGCTTTCCCAGGCCCGAAAGCCCGGCCACAACCACAACCTGTTCAATCCAGGGGGGGATCACGGGCTCATGATCGGCAGGCGCTTTGAGCGGCTTCTGCCTCGATCCATCCGCCTCGATCAAAAGCGGCAGGCCCCGATCATCTGCAATTCGTTTCAGCGCTAAGAGAGCCGGAAAATCCAGGCCGGCCACCCGTTCGGGCTCAGCTTGTGAGCCAGTGAACAATACGACCCCCGTGGGCAGCCGCGAGCATATATCTTCAATCTGTTCGGGTGAGGTTGCACAATAATAATGGTCACCAAACTGCACCTGGTCCACAGCCAGGTGCGTCGAAGCGCTGACCAACACAGTACAATGCTGTGGTTTCGACCTGGCTGAGAGTTCGCCCGCCAGCTTGAAAAGCGCCGTGGTCTTACCCCCCGAGCCGACCAGGGCCAGGCGGGGGATCTCTCCCAGGCGTAAGGCTTGAACCAACTGCATCGGGGAACCCGCTACCAGAGGTAGGGCCTGAGCCTGGACACGGACAGGATGGCCTCCAGAACGCTCCCACCCATTGCCAGGGATTTATCCGAGATGAGTGAGCAGAAACGCGGATCATTGCGCGGGTCGACATCGCCGATTTTCATCCCCCGCCTGACCTGCAAGCCTGGGTGGAGCAGGCCGCGCAGCACGCCATCAAAAGGCGCCTGCACCGGCATCCCGGCTACCTCGGCGATCAACTGCCCCTGCTGGAGAGAATCGCCAATCTCTGCATGAGTATAAAGAAGCCCTTCGGCGGGAGAGCGCAGGACGCGTTCCCGGCCATGCCCGCTCACCGGGTCTGGAACGCCGGTATCGCTCTGGGTTGTCCCCTGCCAGTAGACGCGCCCCAAATGATGGCCGCGGCTGGTTTCGATGACCGCATGGCAGTGCTCCCCGGCGATAAAACCCGGCCCCAATCCGATGACCAGGTCAGCCGCGGCGAGGCTCGCATCTGGCCGCTGTTTGGTCATGCGAGCATCCACCAACACCAGTGGCATCTCACTCCCGCTGGACGCCCGCATGCTTTCCAGTGCAGAAGCCTGTGGGTCAACCAGCACCGGGATTTTGCCTTGTGCCAGAATATCCCAGGCCTGTGCGACTGATTCTGCCCGCAAGGCAGTCAGCCCCTCCACCTCAAATTCACCCCGGTAAACCGCCTCAGCGAAAGAAACCAGCCGGCGAACCACCAGGGGCTGCGGCAGTTCAGCCATCATTACCCGCAGGCCAGCGCGATGCAGCCTCCAGGCCACCCCACTGGCCAGGTCGCCGCCCCCGCGGATGAACACCAGAAGCGTCATGAAAGATTGAGCTCTCAGGCCAGCTTTCCCAGGCCGCGCAGCACATGCTCCGGCGTCAACGGGAATTCATTGAACCACACGCCGGTAGCGTCATGAACCGCAGCGATAATGGCGGGAGGCAGCGGCAGCAGGGGCATCTCGCCCATGCCTCTCGCCCCCCAGGGGCCGATCGGGTCGGGATATTCCAGGATCAAGGACTGCACCCGGTCCGGGATATCCAGAATTGTCGGGATCAGATAGGTGGACAGGTGCTGGGTTTGGACATAGCCATCCTTCTGGACAAAGTTCTCCTGCACAGCGTAGCCCTGCGCCATCACCACCGCGCCTTCAATCTGCCCCTGCACCTGCTGCGGGTTAATCGCCTGCCCGACATCATTGGCACAAACCACGTCCAGAAGCTGGATGTGTCCGGTCTGCGTGTCCACTTCAACCATGACTGCCTGGGCGACATAGCCATAGGCAAAGTTCGGCTCCGATTTCCCCGTTTCAGGGTCATAGGGCGTGGTGCGCGGCGGGCGGTAAACATATGTGGCAATCGCCGGGCGTTCTTCAGCCTGCCAGCGTTCCAGGGCCGCCTCAACCGCCCCTCTGATTGAATTGCCCGCCATAAACGTCATGCGCGAGGCGGATACGCTGCCGGAGTTTTCTGCCTGCGCCGTGTCCGATACGATTAGTTCGACGCGATCCATGGGAACGCCAACGGCTTCGGCAGCCATTTGAGCAATCGCAGTGTGGGTGCCCTGCCCCACTTCCGCCGCGGCGTGATGGACGACGACACGCTCAATCTCCGTATTGCCGTGGAGCTCAACGATAGCGGTGCACTGCTCTGGCGCGCCGAAAGAGAAGCCTACATTCTTGTATGAAGCCGCAAAACCAATGCCTGTCCTGAGGTGCTGCTGGCTTGGGGAGGGCCGCGGCCCATCCTTCCCCAGGCCCTGCCCCGGTTTTCTGCCCCATCCCTCCGGCGTATGCTCCCAACCAGATGCCCTGGCGCATTCTTCCACCACCTGCGGCAGGCTCACCCCCTTGGGCAGGGGCGTGCCTACAGAGAGCAGCGAGCCCTCGCGCAGCACATTCCGCAGGCGAATCTCCACCGGGTCCAATCCCAGGAGTTCTGCCAGGCGGTTCATCTGCGTCTCGGCCTCAAATGCGCCCTGGGGGCCGCCAAAACCGCGGAAGGCGCCATTGGGCAGGTTGTTGGTATACACGGAGTATGAATCGACGCGCACATTGGGGATTTCATATGGGCCGGTGCACATCAAGGTGGCGTTGCCCTGCACCTTGGTGGAGGTATAGGCATACGCGCCGCCATCGGCGATCAAGTCCACCTCAGCCGCGATGACTTTTCCTTCTTTGGTGGCGCCCCAGCGGGTGCGCAGGATATAGGGATGGCGCTTATGATGTCCGATGATCGATTCTTCCCGGCTCCAGATGATCTTGACGGGCCGGTGGATGCCGCGCTGGTGCAGGCGCCAGGCAGCCAGGGCCAATACAATCTGAACCGACATGTCTTCGCGCCCGCCAAACGCCCCGCCGATAGCCGGGTAAATCACCCGCACCTGGTCGAGGGGCAAACCCAACGCGTGGGCGATCTGCTCCTGGTCTTCATGCGTCCACTGCCCGGCCACAGTCACGGTCACCCGCCCCTCTTCATCAATATACCCCACCCCGGCCTCGGGCTGCAGGTAAGCATGTTCCTGGGCTGGAGTGCGATATTCGCCTTCCACAATCACATCAGCCTGTGCAAAGGCTGCTTCAATATCCCCCTTGCGGATGCGATAATGACAGAAGGTGTTCGAGTCGCGATCAGGATGGATTAAAAACGCCTCCTGCTCCATCGCCTTCAGCGGGTCGGTAATCACAGGCAGATCTTCATATTCAACCTCGATCAGATCGCGCCCATGAGCAGCGATTGCTTCTGTATCGGCGATAATGAGAGCCACCTGGTCGCCAATAAAGCGCACCCGGTCTGCAAATGGTTTGCTGGAGCCTGGCCCGCACAAGACGGGCTGGTCGGGCATGATCAAACCATACTCGTTCACAGGCACATCTTTGGCGGTAAAAACAGCAATCACCCCCTCCAGCGCCTCTGCCCTGGAGGTGTCAATACGCTTGATCACAGCATGCGGACGCCCCGCAAACAAGATTTTCATATATGCCTGGTTGGGCAGATTGAAATCTCCAGGATATTGCGCCTTTCCGGTTACTTTGGCGACAGCATCAACACGGGCAACAGAATGTCCAATGGTTTGCATAAAATTCTCCGGGTATAGGATAAAACCAGCTCACTTCCTGATTATACTCCGCCTGTAAGAGGCCGGCGCAGGATAGATGATGCTATTATAATTGCTTTATGAACTCCTCATCCAAGGATTGCTTTCTCTTCCTTCCAGCCTCCTATTCCATTTCATCAACAGGTAACCTGCCATGAATAACCCACACCCCAAAACAATCGCCGCAGTCGTACAGGCTGCCCCGGTGCTGTTTGACCGGCAGGCCTGCACAGCCAAAGCCTGCCAGCTGGCTGCCGAAGCCTCCAGCCAGGGGGCGGGGCTGATCCTCTTTCCAGAAGCCTTTATCCCGGCCTACCCGCGCGGCTTCACCTTTGGCACAGTCGTAGGCAGCCGCAGCCCGGCCGGGCGAATGCTCTGGCAGCGCTACTGGGAGAACGCCATCGATGTGCCCGGGCCTGAAACACAGCGCCTGGGACAGGCAGCCCATGATGCCAGGAGCTTCCTGGCGATCGGGGTGATCGAGCGCGACAGCCAGTACAGCCGGGGAACGCTCTACTGCACTTTGCTTTACTTCGGGCCAGACGGGCGGCTGCTGGGCAAACACCGCAAACTGAAGCCGACCGCCGCTGAAAGGCTGATCTGGGGCGAAGGGGATGGAAGCACCCTGACCGTCCTGGATACCGGCATCGGGAAAATTGGAGGGCTGATCTGTTGGGAAAACTATATGCCGCTGGCGCGCATGGCAATGTACGCCAAAGGGGTGGAAATCTACCTGGCCCCCACAGCAGATTCGCGCGACACCTGGCAAGCCACACTGCGCCATATCGCTTGCGAGGGCCGCTGCTTTGTGCTGGGCTGCAACCAATATGTGACCAAGACAATGTACCCGACCGATCTGCCAGGGATCGAGGAGTTAGAAAGCCAGCCCGAGGTTATGTGCCGGGGCGGCAGCGCCATCATCTCGCCGCTGGGCGAAATCCTGGCTGGGCCGCTGTTCGACCAGGAAGGCATCCTGTACGCTGAACTGGATTTAGCTGAAGTCATCCGCAGTAAATTTGACTTCGATGTGGTCGGGCATTACGCGCGGCCAGATGTCTTCTCTTTACAGGTTAATGGAGAAGCTCAAACATCAGGGTAAGCGCTGGCAGCAGGTATGATTATTCTTGAACGTGATTGTTTGTAGGGGCAGAAAAGAGGGATTGAAGCTGCTCCAGACCGCTGCGATCCGTAATTGCCAGCACCTCATCCCCTGCCTGCAGCACAATCGAACCGCGCGGCACGACCACCCTGCCTTGCCGGATAATGGCAGCAATCACGCAGCTCTCGTTTAGACCCAGATCTTTCAAGGCCTTGTCCACGGCGATCGCGCCAACAGGGATTTTTTCTTCCACCAGAGAATAGTCCCCCCGGCGCAGTTTGAGCAGGGTCATCATATCGCCCAGAGACATCTCCTCCTCGATCAAGCTGGCCATCAGCGCAGATTGGTTCAGGGCGACATCCACGCGGAACTTTTGATCAAACAGCCAGGCGTTGCGGGGGTTGTTGATCCGGGCGATCGTGCGCGGTATATTGAATTTTTCACGCGCCAGATAGCAGATGATCAGGTTTTCCTCATCTTCCGCCATGCAAGCTGCCAGGATATTGGCCTGACGGATGCCAGCCTGATCCAGGACTTCAACATCTGTGGCGTTGCCTTCAAAGATAACTTCCGTAGGCAGTTCCCGGTGGATGCGAGCCAGGATGTCAGGACGATGCTCAATGACGCGCACCTGGTGCTGCTGATCAAGCAGGGTATAGGCTAACTGGGTTCCCGTCCGGCCTCCGCCGGCAATGAGTACAAACATAAGCTGCTCCTATCCCGTCACGCCGTTATCAAGACAACGCCGCAAACCCTGAATGCCCTCCAGGGTCGCGCTGACCAGAAGAATATCCCCCTTCTTCATGGGCATTTTTAGCTCCGGCATCATGGCCCGTCCAGCGCGGGTAAACGCCACCGGTGCGCATTCGCGTTCGGGGATGATGTCTGAGAGCGGGCGCCCATCCCAGGCATCAGGAACAGTGAACTCATACAGTTCAACTTCCCCGTTGCCCGCAGAGAAGACCGTGCGCGGGCTTTGCTGGTAGAGCATCTCTTCGATGCGCTGAGCGCCCCAACTGGAGGCGCTGACTACCTGAAGACCAAAGACGTCATACAGAGGACGATAGCGCGAATTAAAATTGCGCGCAACCACAACAGGCACTTTATAAAATTCATGCGCCAGGTGACCCACGGCGACATTAACTGAGTCATTGCTGGTAACCGCAGCCAATCCATCCGCTTCCTCGATCCCACAGCGCCGCAGCGCGTTCTGGCTCAAGGCATCCCCTTCTACAGTGCGGCCGCGGAAATCCAGCGGTAAATTATGAAAAGCCTCCGCCGAGCGATCTAAGACGATCGCTTTATGGCCATTTTGATACAGCCGGTAAGCCAACTCTGCACCTACACGACCACATCCAATGACAATAATATTCATACGAACTTACTCCGTTTCATCCTGAGAACCGATCTGATAGGGCACATCGGTGATGATAATCCCCGGTTTGGAAGCCAACACTTTGCGCAAAACTTTGGCAGTTTGCATATGCAGCAAGTTGTGGCTCTCCTTCCTGGGGATAAAGCTGGGCACAACCACGGTGATGATCTCGCCCGGCTGGCGCTTTTCAAATATTTCTTCGATATATTCCAGCAGCGGTTCAATCAACAGCCGATAAGGCGAATCGAGCACCACCATGCGGACGCCATTGCCCCATCTTTCCCACTTACGCATGACCTTCTCTGTCTCTTCAGGGTCAATCGAGACATGCACCACGGTGACATCATTCGACAGCGCCTGGGCATAGTGCAGCGCAGCCAGTGAACCCCGGTGCACGCCGCTGAAAGGCAGGATGACGCGGTGACGGCCCACGCGCATCGGCTCGCCATAATCATCCAGGGATAGATTGACAGCCAGATCACGGTAATGCCGGTGAATGGCAGATAAAAGAGCGACCACCAACGGGATAACAATTAGAACCACAAAAGCGCCATCCACAAACTTGGTCACCGCGAAGACCAGCATGACCACAAAGGTGCATAAAGCCCCAAAGCCATTAATCACCATCTTGATCGCCCAGTTAGGCTCGTAACGCAAAGTCGAACCGCGCTCTTTAACTTCCTGGCCTGCTCGTAAACGGCCAATCTTCCACCAGCGTAAAGCCATACCGCCTTGCGACAGGGTGAAAGAGAGGAAAACACCGATGGCGTACAACGGGATCAACGCATTCACGCTGGCGCGGAAAATGATGATCAGCAGCGAAGCCATAACGGCCAGGGCGACAATGCCGCGCGAAAAGACCAGGCGGCTGCCCCGAAAGGCGAACTGCCGCGGCAAGAACCCGTCCGCAGCTAACAAGGCACTCAAGCGAGGGAAATCAGCAAAAGAGGTGTTGGCAGCCAGCACCAGGATTATCATCGTACCCCCAATCACTGCCAAGTAGAAAATACTGCCATCTGGAAATATAGTCCTCGCCAATTGAGAGATTACCGTCTCCAGTTCAGATGGTATAACATGAATTTGTCCCGCCAGAAAGGTAATCCCCAGGAAGAGCATGCCCAGAATAGAAGCCATGTAAATGAGGGTGATCCCGGCATTGCGGCTGCGCGGCTCTTTGAAAGCGGTGATGCCATTCGAGATCGCTTCGACGCCAGTCAGGGCTGCTGTGCCGCTTGAAAAAGCGTGCAGGATCAGGAAGGGCGTGACGGTTCCAAGGATGTGGGTGATTTCCAATTCAGGGGGGTTCTCCACAACTCCCAGGCTGCCGGTAATAAACCGAAAGATTCCCAATCCTACTGTAATAAACATCATGATAATAAAGAAATAGGTAGGAAAGGCAAAGAAAGCGCCCGATTCTTTCACGCCCCGCAGATTGACCAGCATAATGAAACCCACCAGACCAACCGCGATCCAGACCCGCCAGGGATATAGATCGGGGAAAGCTGAGGTAATCTGGGCCACACCCGATGACACTGATACCGCCACCGTCAGGATATAGTCGGTCAGCAAAGCCGACCCGGCTGCCTGGGCCGGCAGTTCGCCCAGGTTATCGCGGGCGACAATATAGGCGCCGCCGCCGCCAGGATAGGCATGGATGGTCTGTTCATAGGATATGGTGACAATCGCCAACAGGGCCACAATGGCAATTGAAATCGGGAAAGCATATCCAAAGGCGGTCGTGCCTACCGCAGCTAAAATGAATAATATTTCCTGGGTGGCGTAAGCCGTAGAGGAAAGAGCATCGGAGGCGAAGATCGCCAGGCCGACGGCTTTGCCAATCGTTTGGTGCGGTGCGTCTGCCGTCTGCAGCGGGCGGCCGATGAGCCAGGTGCGCCAGGACCGGCGGGGGGCGGTTTCGGTGGTGCGCTCCACCACCGTAGCGCCATGTTCTGCTTTAACTTTAATCATAAACTTACATCCATTCAGATCACTAAGGGCAAAATCATACATCCACTTGAGATGGGTGTCAAGGTCATTTGGCGGTAAAAATGAATATACAAATCGGTAATGATGTTCCAGATAAAGATTGCTCTGTACGGCATCCCTTGACCAACAATAAAAAAACGGGGTCAGGCAAACCGCGCCTGAACCCCGGCCAGCTTGTTTCTGGTTAGATATTCCTAATCCCGCCGCCGGCCCCCCATGCCGGTTACTATTGAAACCCAATACAGGAGCTGCATGACCGCGGTGATCAGGGCTGCCACGTAGGTGAGCGCAGCCGCGTTGAGCACTTTATTCACCCCTCGCATCTCATCTTCACCAATAATCAGGCCCGACTCAGACAGCAAGACCTTGGCGCGAGCCGAAGCATTCAGCTCCACGGGTAAGGTCGCCAGGGCAAACAAGGCGCCCCCGGAAAAAACGATCACGCCTAACCAGGCAATATTGATCATATTGAGCAGCAGCCCAATGACGATCAGGATCCAGCCTAAATAAGAGCCGATATTCACCGCCGGCACCATCAGAGAGCGCAGGCGCAGCAGGAAGTAGCCTTCGTGATCCTGCATGGCATGTCCCAGCTCGTGCGCCGCGATTGCCAGCGCAGCTACCGAATTGCCCTGAGCAACCCCGGGTGAAAGGCGCAGCACCTTCTCGCGCGGGTCATAATGATCGGTCATGCGCCCGGAGATGCCCTCGATGCGCACACCGTACAGCCCGCCTGCCTGGATCAGCCGCTGGGCAGCCGTCGCCCCGCTCATTCTGCTGCGGGTCGGCACCTGGCTCCAGTGGTTATAAGCCGATTGGACATACCATTGCACCAGCATCATCAGCAAGAACGCTGGCAGCATATAAATCAAATATTGTGTATTGAAAAAAAACATCGCCAATATCCTTTCACACTCGCATCATGTCAACCGTCTGCATCATGATCTGACAGCCTTGTTTATTCCACCAATAGTTCAATCGCTTTGTCTAGCTGAGGATCGCGCCCGGCAGCAAGATCTTCTTCACTCAATTCAACCAACACATCTGGCTCTAAGCCCTCTCCGTTAATCTGCCGACCATTGGGGGTAAGCCAGTAAGCAATCGTAATCCGCACCGCCCCCTGGTCATTCTCCAGCGGGATATAGTTCTGCACCGAACCTTTACCAAATGATTTGATCCCCACCAGCTTACCTCTGCCGCGATCCTGGATGGCTCCAGCTACGATTTCGGAAGCGGAGGCGCTGCCCTCATTCACCAGCACCACCAGCGGGATTTCGGTCGCCACACCGCCTTTTTTGGCTTCATAGACCACAGAATTTCCATCGCCATATTCCTCATACATCACGATCCCATCGCCAATGAACTGCGAGACGACATCGATCGCGGTGGTCAGATAGCCGCCGCCGTTATAGCGCAGATCCAGGATCAGGCCGACCGGTTTTTGATCCAGGAGATTTTCGAGGTGATCTTTCAGATCACGGGCAGTATCCTTGCCGAAGGTATAAAGGCGCACATAACCGACATTCCCCTCCAGCATCTTGCTTTCTACGGTAGGGGTCAAAATTTCGGCCCGTTCTACCGTCGCGTCGAAAGGCTCCATGCCTTCGCGTGAGATGGTCAGGATAACCGTGGTGCCTTTCGGCCCCAGCACCTTCTGGCGGGCGACCTCGCCCGCCACGCCGGTCATATCTTCGCCATCAATGGCAATGATCCTGTCGTTCGGCTTGAGGCCAGCTTTTTCAGCCGGCGAACCCGGCATGGGGCTGATGATGGTCAGATAATCTTGAGTCGTATCCACCCAGGCGCCAATGCCCTCATACTCTGTGCCTTCCAGCTGCTCATTCGCCCGTTTGAACATTTCGGGGTCGAGATAAGAGGTGTGATCGTCCTTCAATGCGTCTAACATGCCGCGGATGGCGCCCTGCATCAGAAGCTCTTGATCCACCGGCTGTGTGACATAAAACTCGTTCACCGCATCCCAGGTCTGCCAGAACGGCTCAAAAAGTTCCTGTAAATCCTGCGGTGTCCCGCCTTGATCTGGGGAGGTCTGGGTAGAGGGAATTCCATCCTGAGATGGATCCGGATTGATCGTAATCTCGGTCGGCTGACCCCAAGTATCAAATGCGCGTCCGGCTAGAAATCCCGCCGAGCAGGTGCCGGTGAGAAGAATCACCACCACGACAATGGTGGAAATGACAATCAATGGTTTCGAATTCATGCGTTGCTCCCAAATCGCTCGCTATTTCACAATACCGTACATAACTATGTAGGTTATCACATTATCGTTAGAGAAAGATAAACGTTATACAAATGATTTGTAGATATGGTCAAAATGAACTGCCCTGGATGTTCTCTCCCAGGCTCTATAAACCCGATATCCTGAAAGGATTGAAGTTTGTATCATGATCGAAATAATCTTCGTTCTCCACCTTTTTTAGATGACGAACCACCCCATAGGTGACAGGCGTCATTAAGGCTTCCACCCCGCATTTGAAGATGTAGTTCGTCGCTACCAGGGTCAACCAGATCTGCGGGGAAAAACCCGGCACTGCAAACAGGGTCGCCAGGGTAACAAATAAAAAGGTGTCTACGCCCTCCCCCACCAATGTGCTGCCGATGGTGCGCGTCCATAACCAACGGCCCCTGGTCAAGATTTTCATTTTGGCCAGCACAAATGAATTGGAAAACTCGCCTGCCCAGTACGCCGCCAGACTGGCCAGTACAATGGCGCCTGAACTGATCCCCCCCAGGACAGCATCGTAGGCCGCCTGGCCCACATTCGACTGCCAGTACGCCTCGCCTGGCAAATGTGCTACCAGCCACAAGGTGACGCTCATCAAGATTGAACAGGCGAAACCGGTCCAGATCACCCTGCGGCCATAACGATAGCCGTACACTTCGGTCAGAACATCCCCGAAAATATAGCTGACCGGAAAAAGGATTGTGCCCGCATCAAAGGCCAGAGGGAGGCCCAGGAGCGACACCCCCCAATCCACGATTTTCGCCGATGAAGCGATATTGCTGATCAGCAGCACCGAGACAAACAGCGCCATGATGCGGTCGAAATATTTATATCTCATTGGTCGCCTGCTTTGCCAACCATCGCTCCAGGAAGGCGTTGAAAGAGACCGGATCGCTGACCTGCTCAGCATACGACAGCAGCATCTCACCATCCAGGGGATAGAGCGGGTGGCAGGAGGTCGGAGCAGCGCCGCGCCGGGCCAACACCAGCTGGTTCACCAGCGGGCCGATGACATCTGCCTTCTGATTCTCTGGCTGTCGCTGCTCAACCGTCAGGATCACTTTCCTCGCCGTCAGGGCCAGTTCTTCATCCACGCCCTTATTGCCTCCCAACACCGCGTTGCCATCCTGGTCAGCGCTCAGCGCATGGATGATGGCAATATCTGGTGTAATCGCCGGGAAGGCGACCAGCTCCTCGCCGCTGTAAGGATCAATGATGGTTTGCACATCCGGCCTTAAACGCGGCAGGTCGGTTCCCAGCCAGCCGCGCCCTGGCATAAAGCCCACCCCCGCCATGCTGGCTCTCAGCCCAAAAGCCAGGCTGGCCTCGGTCTCTTCAACAATCTCGATCTCGCCCCGGTTAGCCAGGTAGGTAAACATGGGCGCCAGACCGAAGATTTCCAGGCCGAAGTAGCAGCTGCGCACGCGCCGCACCATTCCAGCGCCCACCAGCAGATCGCTCTCCAACCCGGCGGTAAACGCCAGCAGAGTCAGATCAGCCGGTTCGCCCGTTTCAAGGCGCCGTTTGAGCAAGGCGCGTACGAAGGCCAGCGGGCGGCGATATAAGGTCATCCCACCCAGGGCCAGGGTGCAGCCAGAAGGCACCTGGGCTGCCGCCTGCTCCATCGTGATCCATTTTTCGGTCATAAGCGCCTCATTTTCATTCTGCTAAACCGACCACAGCTCTGGCAGAACAGTGGGAAGTTCCAACAAGCTGCGAACCGTGTAATGGGGACCCGGCTCACGGTTCCCATTCTGGCACACCCAGACGGTGGTTAAGCCAACCTGGCTGGCAGCGGATAGATTCGCGGTCGAATCATCCAACAGGATGCACTCATCAGGGGCCGGGTTCTGCGCGATAGCCAGGGCGCGTTGGTAAGCAATAATTTCCGGTTTGCAGGCGAACTGGATCGCCCGCACATCGATCACCCCCTCGAAACAACCCGTCAGCTCGAGGCGCTCCAATACCCGGCTGGCATGGACTGAATCTGCATTGGTGAAAATCCAGCGCCGCTGCGGAAGACTGAGCAGCATGGCCCGCAGTTCTGGGGCGGGGTGGAGAAAACGTTCGAGCGGCAGATCATGCACGTAGGCCAGGTAGTCATCGGCATCTACCTGGTGATGCTTCTGCAAACCGCGCAGCGTAGTGCCATAAGTCTGGTAGTAATGACGCCGTATAGCCGGGACATCCTCTTGGGGGATGCCCACCCGCTCAAACATATATTGGCCCATGCGATCACGGATCGCCTGCCACAGGCCATTGCTGCTGGCATACAGGGTGTCGTCCAAATCAAAGAAAAGAGTTGTATAAGCCATGAACGTATTATAATGTTTTCATGCCGATTCACATACTCTCACCTGAAGTTGCTTCCCAAATTGCAGCTGGCGAAGTCGTTGAGCGACCAGCTTCCGTGGTCAAAGAGCTGCTGGAGAACGCCCTGGATGCCAGGGCCAGCCAGATTAAGATCAGCGTTGAAGGCGCCGGGCAGCGCCTGATCGAAGTAGCTGACGATGGCTGCGGCATCCCGGTTGAAGAGCTGCCGCTGGCGGTCGAACGCCATGCTACCAGTAAACTAAACCAAGCTGCGGATCTATTTAACATCCAGACCCTGGGGTTTCGCGGCGAAGCGCTGGCCTCCATCGGTTCTGTGTCTCGCCTGACACTGACCTCTCGCGCCGCCGAAGCCACAATGGGCGCGGTTTTGCGGGTGGAGGGCGGAGGAATTTCACCCATCCGCAATACCGGCGCTCCGGTGGGCACCCTGGTGCGGGTGGAAGATTTGTTTTACAACGTGCCGGCGCGGCTCAAGTTTCTCAAGCATGAGAATACCGAGCGCCGCCTGATCGACAACCTGGTCACCCGCTACGCCCTGGCCTATCCCAGGGTGCGCTTTCACCTGACCCAGGAAGGACGGGCCTCTCTGCAAACCAGCGGCAATGGCGACCGCCGCGAGGTGCTGGCCGCGCTGTATGGCGCAGAAGCTGCTCGCCAGATGTTGGAAGTGCTTTACGAAGATCAAGGGCTCAAGGTCAACGGGTTCATCAGCCCCACCAGCATCACGCGCTCCAATCGGCGAGAAATCCATTTCTTTATCAATGGTCGCCCGGTGCAGGATGCGGCCCTGGCAGCCGCCCTGCTAAAAGGCTATCACACCCTGCTGATGGTCGGGCGCTACCCGGTGGCGGTGCTTTTCCTGGAGATGCCCCCCGAAATTGTGGATGTCAATGTTCACCCAGCCAAAGCCGAGGTGCGTTTCCGCAACGCCGACCAGGTCTTCAGCAGCGTTCAAAACGCGGTGCGGCGCGCCCTGCTGGCCTACGGACCAGTGCCAGCAATCCAGCCCCAATTGAATTGGGCGACTGGAGCGCATTGGAGACCGGCCTCACAGCAAATTGATCCGGCCTGGCAGTGGGCCGAAGAAGCCGGGACGATGACCCCTGACCAGCCAGCCAGCGAAGAAGGAAGCATAATCGAACCAGCCCCCTTTCCTGCTCAGGCAGCCCTGCCCAATCAGCGCGTGCCTCTCCTACGACCGGTTGGGCAAATCGCCAATGCCTACCTGGTGGCGGAAGGCCCGGATGGCCTGTATCTGGTGGATCAGCATGCCGCCCACGAACGCGTGCTGTTCGAACGATTTCTCGCTCAACGCAGCGCGGAAATACCCTCCCAGGCCTTGCTGCAGCCGGCTACGGTAGAACTGCCTTCAGGCAGCGCTCGACTGCTGGCAGAACAGCTTCCGGTGTTGAGCCGGCTGGGGTTCCAGGTTGAATCTTTCGGGCCGAACACCTTCCTGGTGCGGGCGATCCCCGCTTTGTTGGCTGGCATTGATCCAGGCGCGGCTTTGCGCGTCCTGGTGGAAGATTTCGAAGAAGATGAGACCCCGCTGCAGGCAGAGATGGAGGCGCGGCTGATTGCGCGAGTGTGCAAACGGGCCGCCGTCAAAGCCGGGAAGACCCTTTCGGCGGAAGAACAGCGCGCCTTGCTGCTGGATCTGGAGGCCTGCCAATCGCCCCGCTCCTGCCCACACGGCAGACCCACCATGATCCATCTCTCGGTGGATCTGCTGGAGCGCCAGTTTGGCCGAAAGGGGGCGAGATAATGACATCTAGCATGCAAGCGCTGTGGCTTGAGGATAAAATCCTGTCTTACCGCCCCGAAGTTCCGATCAACCCACCGAATCCAGGCGAAGCCCTGATCCGGATGCGGATAGCGGGAATCTGCGCCACGGACCTGGAGATGGTGAAGGGTTACTACCCATTCACAGGCATACCCGGGCATGAGTTTGTCGGCGAAGTCGTTCAGGCGCCCGGCTATCCCACCTGGATCGGGCAGCGAGTGGTAGGCGAAATCAATATCGCCTGCCACCAATGCGAAAACTGCCGTGCAGGGATGCCAACCCACTGCCAGCAGCGCAGAGTCCTGGGCATCAAGGATCAGCACGGCGCTTTCGCCGAATACCTGCTCCTGCCCATCGAAAATCTGCATCCTGTCCCCGCCTCCGTTCCAGACGAAATAGCCGTATTCACCGAACCGCTGGCGGCAGCGCTGGAAATCCAGGAACAGGTTCACATACACCCAGGAGAGCAAGTGCTGGTCATCGGCGCGGGCCGCCTCGGACAGCTGATCGCCCAGAGTCTGGTATTGACTGGATGCGATCTGTGGGTTTTGGTAAGACATGAAGCTCAAAGACAGCAGCTAAATCGGCCTGGAATTCATTGCTTGAGCGAAGATGAGCTGAAGCGCCAGCGCTGGGACCTGGTGGTGGAAGCAACCGGTTCAAGCAGCGGCTTTCAACTGGCCCGGCAGGCTGTACGGCCGCGCGGCACAATCATCCTGAAAAGCACGTACAAGGGAGAACTTCAGACCAGCTTTTCTTCCCTGGTGGTCGAAGAAATCCAATTGATTGGTTCGCGCTGCGGTCCATTTCCTCCCGCCCTGCGCCTGTTAGAGTCAGGACATGTCGATCCCAGCATTTTAATCGCAGAAAAATATTCTCTCGCAGAGGGAAAGGTCGCCTTCGAGCAGGCTGCTCGACCCGGTATGCTCAAAGTGCTGCTGGCCCCCTGATAGAAGTGGTTTTACTGGCCTAAAACTCCCCGGGCAATCTCTGGGATGATTACATCCAGATCCTCGTGAAAAACCACGTCGGCGCGCACATCCAGATAAGTCTCTGAATGGTTAATCAAAATGAGATGCGCTCCGTTTTCCAAGGCGCGCATCGGCAGCCCAGCCACTGGCAGAACCTCCAGGGAAGACCCGGCTACAATCATCAGATCACAATTTCTGCTGGCTTCTACGGCCTTCAACCAGGTACGCGCCGGGAGCTGCTCGCCAAATAATACCAGGTCCGGCTTGAGGATATGATCGCAATCCGGGCAGCGAGGGATCTCTCCACTTTCCAGGAAATCCTGCATAAAATCGCCAGCTTCAAAAGTGTGATAACACTGGACGCAGGTGGCAGTTCTCAAAGAGCCATGCACTTCCAGAACATTATTAGAACCGGCGCGCTGATGCAGGGTGTCAATATTTTGGGTGATTACTGTCTTTAAATTCCCCGTTTGTTCCAGGCTGGCAAGGCCGTAATGCGCTTCGTTAGGCCTGGCCTGGTCAATATCCCTGATCAGAGGCCGAACCCAATTGAAAAATTTGGCTGGATCATACCGAAAAGAGTTCAGGGAAGCCACTTCAAATGGGTCATAGCGTTCCCACAAGCCATCCCGTGTGGAGCGGAAATCCGGAATCCCCGATGGGGTGGAGATGCCTGCGCCTGTTAACGCCACTGCCCGCTGGCTGCCGCGAATGATATCGACCGCGCAGCGAATCCCCATCCGGGTCACATCCGAAAGATCAGCGGGCATCGCAGGTCACTTGCCCCACTTGACAACCTTGTCTGCCAGGTTGGTAAATTGTTGGGCGGCAATCCCATCTGGCTGCATCAGCACCAGGGGAGTATGGCGCACGGAAGCCTGATAAAACAGCTCCAACGAGGGAGGAAAAATGACGGTTACCATGCGGCCAAGCTGATCTTGCACCTGTCCCAAGGATAATTGAATGCCCATGCGGGTGCGATTTATCAGCACAGTCAGCAAACGCTGGTCGCCAATCCCTTTTTGGTTCAAAAATCCGATCAAGGCCTTCGTTTGTAAAATGGTATGCCCCACCGGCTCGATGGGGAGAATAATCTGATCGCAAGCATCCAGAACTTTACCATTTACCGGGGTCAGGGAGACCCCCAGATCCAGGATGATAAAAGGGGCCATGTAAGCCAGCTTTTGAGTCAGGGCGTCAAAGTTTTCAACTTCTGACTGGTATCTGGAATCCTGCGGGTCGGGAGATGATAGCAGAAACCGCACGCCAGTCGAGTGGATGACCATCTGGCTTTCAATTTCCTGAGGGGTGATATCCCCCGGTTTCATGGTCAGCAGGTTCACCAGACCCTGGCTGTTGTCATAGCCCAGATCCAGGCCAATCGTGCCGCAGCCAGGGCGGTAATCCGCGACGATCACTTCTTTCTTGAACTGCTCGCGCAGCACGATGCCCAGATTCAATGCCAGCGTTGAAACCCCCAGACCTCCCTTTACTGCCAGGATGGCGATCATCCGGCCGCGCTCGGACATCGTCTTGGCAGCAGCAGCTTGAGTGCGTCGAGAGCGTTTCAAGACTGCTTTGACATGGGCGATTAATTCGGCCGGTTGAGTCGGTTTGGTCAGGTAATCATCTGCCCCAGCGTCAAAACCGGTCACTTTATCCTCAGCCTGGGCCTTGGCCGTAAACATAATGATCATAATTTCCTGAGTATCTGGATCCACACGCAAGCGGCGCGCCACTTCAACCCCATCCAGACCAGGCATCATCACATCCAGCATAATTAAATCTGGCTGCTCACTTTTTGCCAACGCCAGGGCTTGCTGCCCACTGCTGGCGACAACAATTTTGTATCCCTGCCGTTCCAGCATTAAACCCACCAGGCGCAGGGTGTCCAGATCATCATCAACAACCAGAATTTTCTCTGCCATAGCCACTCCTGAGAAAACCATCTTGGCAACTAAGAAAAGTCTAGCACAAAGCCAGATTGAATGCAAGAGACTCGTAGATAACTAACATCAATTATAATCTGTAACATGATCTTGGAGAAAATTCATTCTGCCTTAAAAGAAAAGTGCCTGATCAAAACGGGTGATAAAATCCTGCTGGCGGTTTCAGGGGGACCTGACAGCCTGTTTTTGCTAAACGTTCTTGGACAGTTGGGGTATCCTCTTGTGATCGCCCACCTGGACCACCAGCTGCGCCCTGAGTCGGCCCAGGAAGCTGCTTTCGTCAGTGAAATTGCTACTCGATCAGGCCTGCCCATACGTCTAGGGCGCTTCGATGTGAAAGCTATGGCGCGCGATCAGGGGCTATCACTGGAAGAAGCAGCCAGGTTAGCCCGCTATCGTTTTCTATTTGAACAGGCCAGGTTGGAACAGATCCAGACAGTGGCAACCGGACACACCGCGGATGACCAGGTGGAAACCGTCTTGATGCACCTGCTGCGAGGCGCGGGTCTTGCGGGACTGGGGGGGATGGATTATCGCAGCCTGCCCAACTCCTGGAGCCAGGACATCGCCCTGATCCGCCCGCTTTTAGGGATCTGGCGGGGAGAAATCATGGCCTACTTAGAAGAACAGAATATCCACGCCACCACAGACGCGAGCAACCTGGATACACGCTTCTACCGAAACCGCCTGCGGCACGAATTAATCCCTTACCTGGAGAGGTATAACCCGAACCTGCGTAGGAATCTGATCCACACCGCGGAGACTCTCCGCCAGGACATGAAATTCATCGAAGAAAAGTTGGACGAAGCCTGGTCTGCCTGTGTCCGGGGCAGCGACCCCGCATACATCTGGTTGGATCCGCTGGCAATCAAGAACCTGCCATTAAGCATCCAGCGCCACCTGCTGCGGCGGGCAATTCAAGTTTTACGTCCCAATCTGCGGGATATGGATTTCGAAGTCATCGAACGAGCGGTGAACTTTCTGGCAGCACCCACCCGCAGCCATAGCATAGAGCTTGTGGCCGGATTGTGTTTGCTGAGTGAACCTGACAGCCTGTGGCTGGCAGGCTGGGAAGCGGAGCTGCCTGTTTTGGGGTGGCCGCAGTTGGAAAGCCAAGGGGTGCTGCTCTTAGATGCGCCAGGTAAAGTAGAACTGGCAGGTGGCTGGCTTATCCAGGCTGAGAAAATCAATTCAACCCCGGCCCTACTGGAATTGGCGCAATCCAACTGCCAGGCTGACCTGGCCTGGCTCGACCTGGCAAATCTAAGCCTGCCTCTGCAAGTACGCCCCCGTCTTGCGGGGGACCGTTTTCAGCCGCTCGGAATGGGAGGGCATTCGATTAAATTATCCGACCTGATGATCAACTCCGGGATTCCTCGCCGGGCGCGGGGGAAATGGCCGCTGGTTTGCTCCGGCGGTAAAATTGCCTGGATTCCAGGGCTGCGCATGTCGCACCTTTTCCGAGTAGACAACCAGACCTCTACCCTGGTGCAGCTAAAATTGTCTAAAGAGGGATAAATGATGAGCCAGGAACACATGGCTCCTGGCTCATCATTCGAAAAAGGGGTAAGGAGATTTAGAAGAGACCGAGCACCCGGTTCGTCTCCAGGTCCAGGTCAACATCATAGAAAACAGGGCGGGTGGGCAGCCCAGGCATGGTGCGCATCTCGCCCAGCAGCGGGTAGAGAAAGCCAGCGCCCACAGAAGCGCGAACATCGCGAATGGGAACGCGGTAACCAGTTGGCACACCCTTCAAGGCAGGATCATGGCTAAGACTCAGGTGAGTCTTAGCCATATTAAGTGGTAAATGACCAAATCCCAGGCGAGTATATAACTCGATTTTTGCCTCTGCTTCAGGCAAATAATCCACACCATCCGCGCCATAGATTTCTTTGCAGATGATCTCGATTTTTTCCTTGATCGACAGTTCCAACGGATACAGGAAATGGAAATCGCTGGGCTTTTCACAGGCCCGGATCACTGCCTCTGCCAGGTCAGTAGCGCCCTTGCCGCCTTCCATCCAGTGCCGGCAGACCACAGCATCCTCAGCCCCTGCCTCAATGGCAGCCTGGCGGACCAGGTCGCACTCCGCCTGAGTATCCGTGGCAAATGAATTGACCGCCACGACTACCGGGATACCAAAGCGCAGCACATTGCGAATGTGATGCTGCATATTTCCCAGCCCGGCGCGCAGCAAATCCAGGTTTTCATCGGTGTAAACCGCATTGAGCGGTTTGCCCGCCACAACCTTCGGCCCGCCGCCGTGCATCTTCAGGGCGCGGACGGTGGCGACCAGAACCACTGCGTTCGGGACCAACCCAGAGTAGCGGCACTTGATATCGAAGAACTTCTCCATGCCGATATCCGCGCCAAAGCCCGACTCGGTGATGACGTAATCTGCCAGCTTTAGAGCGATGCGATCGGCGATGATCGAGCTGTTGCCATGGGCAATATTGGCAAAGGGGCCAGCATGCACAAAGACTGGCGTCCCTTCGAGAGTCTGCATCAAAGTTGGTTTAATGGCGTCCTTCATCAGGACGGTCATTGCGCCTGCCACTCCCAGATCCTCAGCAGTTACGGCTTCCCCCTTGCGGTTTGTGCCAATCACAATCCGGCCCAGGCGTGCGCGCATATCTGCCAGATCAGAAGTTAAGGCCAGGATAGCCATGATCTCGCTGGCAACAGTGATATCATATCCCGTCCGGCGGATCATGCCTTTTTCTTCCGGCCCATGCCCAATGGTGATCTCGCGCAGGAAGCGGTCGTTCGTATCGACCACACGCCGCCAGGTCAGGCTGTCAGGATCAATATCCAGGCGCGCAAAGCGGCTGCGCTCTTCAGGGGTCAGTTCTTCCGGATCGGTCTTATCGATGCCCAATTTCTTCAAACGGTGCAGCATCGAGAGCGAGAAGCGGCGTACACCCTGCTTATCCTTAGGACACAAGGCGTTGAAGAGCTGCTCGTCAGTCTGAGAAGCTTCATGGAAAATACGGGCGTCAATAGCAGCTGCGCAGAGATTATTGGCCGCAGTAATGGCATGGATATCCCCTGTCAGGTGCAGGTTGAAATCTTCCATCGGGATGACCTGGCTGTAGCCGCCGCCGGCTGCGCCGCCTTTGATGCCAAAGGTAGGACCCTGGCTGGGCTGGCGGATGCAGGTGAAGACCCGCTTGCCCAGATGGGCGCCCAAAGCCTGCGAAAGGCCTACAGTGGTGGTGGTTTTCCCTTCACCCAAAGGCGTCGGAGTGATCGCTGTGACATCGATATACTTGCCATCCGGCACATCTTTGAGCCTATCGAGCACTTCCAGACGAACCTTGGCCTTTAAGTTGCCATACAGTTCCAGTTCTTCTGCCAGCAGGCCAACTTCGTCGGCGATCTGGGTGATGGGCTTGATCTGTGCTTCTTGCGCAATATCGATATCAGAGGGTACGGGGACACGTAAATTGAGGGGAATTGGTGTAAAACGACGTAATCCAGGGAAGTTATTTGGTTTGCTCATTCTTCTGGCCCTTTCCTTAGGCTGTTTTGTTTGGTTTTTGCCAACAGATCAATTTTGACAGATTTCTCTCCAGAATGCAATGGAAGCATATCCTATCTAAACAAGCCAAGTGTCATAATTCGTTTATGATTTTGCCCTCTGCGCAGGTTTATCAGCTAAAAATTAGCTCAGCAGTGGGTATCAACCAAGATTCTTTCCTGCCCCCTAATGATCTAAATTTTTAGTCAGATATTGCTCCCCGCGCGTAAACCCCAGGCGCAGATAATATTGCCGCGTACCAACAGCTGAGATAACTGCCAGGCGGTGAAAACCGGCCGCGCGAGCAATCTGCTCAGCCCGGTCAATCAATCGAGCGCCCAAACCAGCATGCTGCGCTGCGCCGTGTTCTTCCTGACCCACAGGCAGAGATTGTCCGTAGACATGCACTTCGCGGATAATCGCAGACCCCGAAAGATCAATCATACCAACATCGGGCGAAAGATCACCGGGCAAAGAGAGCCGTAAAAATCCCACCAGACGGTCTCCTGGTGTGTTGAAAGACAGGAAATGCTCTTCCGCTCCACCTGCCTGGTAGATTAGATCGTCCAGCAGCAGTTCCGCGGGGTTCACCTGCTGATCACGAATTTCCCGGCAGCGGATGCACATACAGGCTGTTCCCTTGCGGCGCATGGCTTCCTGGACATCCTGGCGTAAACTGGTGCGCTTATTTCCCGCCACCACGTTCGTGGAAGGGATATCACGGATAATCCGGTTCACCCGGCAGTAACGCGGGATTGTCCTTTTCACATCTGCGATCAGCTCGATCAAATCCTGGGTCGTATAGGGCTGGTACTCACCCCGCAGCCAATAAGCGTAAAGTTCGGTATTCTCAAGCAGCTGGTTCGGGTAAATTTTGATCTCGTCAGGACAAAAATCCTGCCACAGGCGAGAAAAATCAACCCGGTCCGCTTCAAGAGTTGAACCATACAGGTTGGGCATCCAATGCAGCACCACCTTAAACCCTGCTGCGCGCAGCAGCGCCATGGCGCGGCGAGTATCTTCAACTGTATGACCGCGCTGGTTGATCTTCAGAATATGATCGTCCAGGCTCTGGGCGCCCATCTGAACTTTGGTAACTCCCAGATAGCGCAGCCAGACCAGTTCAGCAGGCGAAATTTGATCCGGGCGCGTTTCAACCACCAACCCCACATTGCGGTGAACAGCTGTCTCATTGGTCAGCTGAGCCTGCTCCAAATCCGATGCGCGCTCGCCGTTCAAGGCTTCAAAACAGCGGCGGATAAACCATTCCTGATAATCCCGGCGGTAGGCGCTCCAGGTGCCTCCCAGGATCAGCAGCTCTATTTTATCGGTCGGGTGTCCCACCGCTTCCAGCGCCTGGACGCGTCCAGCCACCTGGTTATAGGGGTCATAATTATTCTGCAAGGCGCGCCGGGCGCCCGGTTCATCCGGCAGATAGCTCTTCGGCATATTTACAGCGGTAGGACAGAAGATGCACTTACCCGGGCAGGGATAAGGCATGGTGAGCACGGTTACAGTTGTAACGCCCGAGAGCGTCCGCACCGGTTTCATGCGGATGCGCGCCAGCAAATCCTCGTCTTCCTGCCACTCTCCGCTCTCAATCAGCTGCCGGTACACCGCTACCAGGGCATGCTTACCCAGGTGCCCGCCATCTGGCAGGGGATGGCGGCGAATGGCGTCCGCGGCATCACGCCCGGCGCGCACTTCCTCCAGCACCGTGCGTGCCAGGGCCAGTTTTTCGGGGGTGGATTTTCGCAGTTCGGTCCAGTTTTCGTAATGACGATCGATCATTTTTATGATTTAATAATCCTGTGGATCCGATAACTGTTCAACAACTGATTGATCTTAACCATCAATTTTACCAGACCTTTGCAGTCCAATTTGCAGCTACACGCCAGCGCCTGCAGCCAGGAGTGCAGCGGGTGCTAAAAGGGCTGGCGGATCATGCCCGCATTCTGGACCTGGGTTGTGGGAACGGTGAAGTCTGGCGTTATCTCAGCAAAATGAGCAGGTCTTGCCAATATGTTGGCCTCGATTCCAGCGCAGAATTACTCGCCATCGCCAGGCAAGCTGCTGCCGATCACAATCATAATCCTTCGAAGAGTCTATCCGGCGCGAGTAGCAGCTCAATTGCCCATTTTTTCGAAAGAGATCTATCCGACCCAGATTGGGATGCTGATCTTCCAGAAGCCTCATTCGAGGTTATCCTGGCTTTTGCAGTTCTTCACCATCTGCCGGGCAAACAACTGCACAAACAGTTATTGGTGAAAGTCCACCGCTTGCTGTCGCCTGGGGGATGCTTCTATTTTTCCGTCTGGCAGTTTCTAAACAGCCCACGGCTGAAGGCACGCATCCAGGAATGGGAGAGAGCCGGCCTGTCCTCCAGCCAGGTGGAGCCTGGCGACTATCTTCTCGATTGGAGACAGGGCGGTTCAGGAATTCGCTATGTTCACCATTTCAGCCAGGATGAATTAGCAAAATTAGCTGATGAGTGCGGCTACCGGGTGTCAGATGCCTTTTTCTCAGATGGAGAAGGGGGGAAACTCGGCTTATACCAGTGGTGGGAAAGAGTATAATTATCCTATGCGTATCCTAATCATCTCCGATATTCACGCCAACCTGACCGCCTTGGAGACCGTCCTGCATGAGGCCGGCAAATACGATGCTGCCTGGTGTCTGGGTGATATTGTGGGTTACGGTCCCGACCCCAATGAATGCATCGAACTGGTCTGTAAGCTGCCCAAACTGATGTGCGTCATTGGGAACCACGATGCCGCTGCTTTGATGCAAATCGATGCAGATACGTTTAATCCCGAAGCGCGCAATGCGATCATCTGGACGCGTAAAACACTCACCGACAGCAGCAAAGCCTTTCTGAGCAGCCTGCCTGAAAAAATCCCCGCCAACCAGGTCACCCTAACCCACGGCAGTCCGCGCCACCCGGTATGGGAATATTTGCTCGATACTCGCACGGCGACATTGAATTTTGAATACTTTGATACGCCGCTATGCTTCGTAGGGCACACTCATCTGCCCGTGATTTACTCCTATCTTGGCAACAACCACCTGGCGCAGTTGAGCATTCCTGAGCCAAACCGAACCCTGGTTTTACCTGGTCGCGCAATCGTGAACCCGGGTTCTGTGGGACAGCCGCGTGATCGAGACCCCCGAGCGGCCTATGCAATCTACGATGAAGAGGCCAATACCTGGGATTATCACCGGGTTCCCTATGATATCCCATCAGTGCAGGAAAGAATGACAAAAGCCGGTCTCCCTGAGCGGCATATTCAACGTCTATCCGCCGGCTGGTAGTATAGCGGGTATTTGCCTCTGGGAACTTTCCTCACTGGCAGAGCGTCTGGACAGCAATATCCATAGGAGGTATGCGATGAACTCAAAGATGATGATCTCATCCAGATATTTACTGACTTGTCTGCTGGCGCTGGTCTTGCTGCTTGCCGGGTGCTCCTATGCATCATCTACACCCCAGATGATGAAGGAAGCCGGCGAGGGGATGGCGCCCGAACCAGCCATGGATCGCGAATACGAAATGGCTGCCAACCAGGAGATGACGCCAGGCAGTTCTGGGCAGGCCATCCAACGCATTGTGATCAAGAACGCCAGCCTGTCCCTGGCAGTCGACAACCCGGCCGAGTCGGCGGCAACCATTGCCCGGATGGCAGATGAACTGGGTGGGTATGTGGTTGCGGTTAACGTTTACCAGCAAGAGCTTGACAGCGGCGCCAAGGTGCCGCGCGCCTCGCTCACCATCCGCGTCCCTGCTGAAAAACTGAACGACGCGCTCGACAGCATCAAAAAGGAGAGCGAGCAAGACCCCATCAGCGAAAATGTGAACAGCCAGGATGTCACCAGCGAATACACCGATCTTCAATCCAGGCTGCGCAACCTGGAAGCAACTGAAGTACAACTGACCAAGATCCTGGAAAAGGCCGAAAAAACCGAGGATGTGCTGTCTGTCTATAATCAGCTGGTGCAATATCGCGAACAGATTGAGGTCACCAAGGGGCAGATTAAATACTATGAGGAATCAGCTGCCCTCTCCTCCGTCAGCGTTGAGCTGATGGCAAACGAAGCCGTACAACCGCTGACGATTGGCGGATGGCAGCCTGCTGGGGTAGCCAAGGATGCGGTGCAGACGCTGATCAACACGCTAAAATTCCTGGCGAACCTGCTGATCTGGGTCGTGATTTATTTACTCCCGGTTCTGCTAGTTCTGTATGTGATTTTCGTTCTGCCCATCTCGCTGCTGGTGCGGGCCTGGAAGAAGCGGCGCAAGATCAATAAAAAGCCTGCTCCGCCTCCTGCAGAGGATCAGAGCTAGGCACAGAAAGATTTCTGACCACCAGGACTTTTGCACCTCAGCGTGCAAAAGTCTTTTTTTTCTCGGTTATAATCGGGCCTGATGAAAGACCTTGTGCTATCCGCGCAGAACCTGCTGAATATCCGCCTGACAGGCTCACAGATCAATGCCCTGCAGATCTATGAGCAAGAACTGCTGGCATGGAACGCTCACACTAATCTCACAGCAATCCGCTCCGCAGAGCAAATTCGGATCAAACACTTTCTGGACTCGCTCACCTGCATGTTGGCGATGCGCGACACGCCCATCAACCAGGTGATCGATATCGGAACCGGGGCAGGATTTCCGGGACTGCCTCTGAAAATTATCAACCCTGATATGCGACTGACCCTGGTGGAATCTGTAGGGAAAAAAGTCGATTTCTGCCAGCACATTGTCAGCGTTCTGCACCTGGAAGGTGTGGAAATCATCAAGGCGCGAGCTGAAGAAGTCGGGCGAATGCCAGATCATCGCCAGAAGTATGATTGGGCTGTCGCGCGCGCGGTGGCGGTTTTGCCTGTGTTAGCAGAATACCTTCTGCCGCTGGTGAAAATCGGGGGAGGCATGCTCGCCATGAAAGGAGAAAGCGCGCCGGCAGAAACGACCACTGCAGAACACGCCATCCGTCTCCTGGGAGGCCGCCTGCAAAAATTGCTGTCCATAGCATTGCCAGGAGTTGTAGAAGAACGATACCTGATTATTATCGACAAAATTGCTGCAACTGCGGATATCTATCCCCGACGAGTAGGCGTACCGACCAAACATCCCCTGCTAAAATAACAGGCGCCCGGCCTGAATATGCCAGATTTTAGCCCGCTGGACAAAATCCGCCTGGAACAAATCCAGGTCTGTAGTTGTCAGCAAGGATTGTTCACTTTCCAGCAAGTTGGAGAGCAAATCCTGGCGGCGCGCTGGATCCAACTCGGCCAGCACCTCATCCAGCAAGAGCACCGGCCACTGGCCCGATTTCTCTTTCATCCAGGCCACTTCAGCCAGTTTCATCGCCAGTACAGCCGTACGCCCCTGGCCACGCGAGCCATAAACCCCTAAGTCGATGCCGTTGCTTAAGAAGCGCAATTCATCCCGGTGCGGGCCCAGCGTAGTCATTCCCCGGGCAATTTCCTCATTTCGCACACTTTTCAAAGATTCTAAAAACCCTTGCTGGATGTAGTCGATCGTAAATCCGCTGCGGTCAGCCGCCGCATCCAGCGGCAGGGAGTACTGCAGAGGGCTGGTGGGTAAGGGATCATACGAGGGTTGATAAGCCAGGCGCAGCCTCTCCTCGCCGCGGGTCAATTGGCTATGAAGCCGGGTCGCCTGGCGCTCTAATTCTGCGATCGCCCGGATACGAGCATGAATCACTTGAGCGCCGATGGCGGTTAACTGCTCATCCCAATAATTGAGCTGCTCGGGATCACCGCCGCGCTCTGAAATTTGTTTAAGCAGGGCATTTCTTTGCGTCAAAACACGAGCATACTCACCCAGGTGCCTGGCATAGTGCGGCAGCACCTGCCCCATAGCCAGGTTCAAATACCGCCGGCGTTCTTCTGGAGACCCTTCTACCACTCGCAGCATATGAGGCAAAAATAATACTGCATTGAAATTGCCTATGGCTTCACTGGTCTTCCGTTTGACCCCATCGAACAGGATTTCTTTACGCAAACCCGGAGAATTTCCAAAACCATTCGCCTCCTGGATGAGGCGGACTTCCAGACGGTGCTCGCGTTGGGACGATTCACCAGGGCCTGGCAGCGCATCCGAGTACTGAAAATCTGCCACAATGCGCGTGACCGCCAGAGGTTCACGCCCGGCCATAAAATTGATCAATTGGCGGTCATTCGTGGCATGAAATGACACAAAGGTTGCCAGGAAATAAACAGCTTCCAGAAGGCTGGTCTTCCCCTGGGCATTGCCGCCCACCAATAACACTGGCCCGCCTGGTACGTCAATATCCAGGCGGGCAAAGTTGCGGAAATTCGTCAAAGAAAGATGGGTGAGAAGCATGCCGGGCCAATCAGGTCAAGGGATTAGTCTCACTCACCCGGCATAACCTGCCTGGTTTCCCCTTCAGTTTTCCAGATTTTTTCCGCCCGGTCGGTATACAGCACCCCGTTCAAGTGATCAATCTCATGTTGGAAGATGCGCGCCAGCCAGCCCTGGGCCTTGATCCGCATAGGTTGCCCACGGCGATTCTGCCCCTTGACCGTAACTGCCTGATGGCGTTCTACTTCTCCAAGATAACCTGGGATCGATAAACAACCTTCTACACCAACCTCAGTCTCGCTGGAAGCGCGCACGATTTCTGGATTCGCCACTGTATAAAGTTTAGCGGGGGCGTCCTCATTCTCATCATCACCGTACTCCACCACAATCACTCTTAGCGACGTATCCACCTGCGGCGCTGCCAGACCAACACCTGGAGCTTCCCGCATGGTCTCAACCATGTTATCAATCAAGGCTTGCAGTTCAGGACCAAAATCTGTGACTTTGCGTGCCTTTTGCCGCAGTACTGATTCTGGAACAGTCATAATATCAAGTAATGCCATTCTTACCTCTATCAGTAACGATTACTACCCATACACCTGAGCTATTTTACCTCGATTAACCGCCTTCTCCAGGGTTATTCTCTTCGTTTTCTAATTTTTCTTGCTGCCGGTGATAGGAGGTCAGCCACTTGAGCATTTCTTCTTTACGCCGGTTTTCTGCATCTTCCTCTTTTTTATGCATGAATGCTTGCTGATAATCGGAAACATCTTTATGAACCTGGTCCGGGTTGTAGACGCCATTAAAAATAAACTGCGTCTGACCAACATTGATCGTCACCGTCCCAAAATCGAAGATGATTCCCCAGATATTTGCACGGGTATGCTCCACACGAAGGTCAGGCGAACCCAGGCTGGCTGTTTTCTTCTGCTCCTGCCCTAAGGGCTTTCGCTCGATATCTAAAATCTGGTCAGGCGTCAGGCGATAAATATCATTGCTCCAATCCAGATAGTCATAGACCAACCAACCAAAGATCACGAGGAAGAAAGGCGTCAGCAATAAAAAGAAGGTGAGGGAAAATATTTGATTCCAGGTCAGATAGGTTGAGATCGGGCAGGTCAGGAGCAGAATCACAAATGGGGTCCAGATCTTAGCCAATAACAGCAGCCAATGCTTCCGATACGTGATCACCTTACCTTCCTGATAGCGAACTTTCAGAAAAGTTCGCCACCAACTTGGGTTGTCTTGTTTCTTCTTTGACGGCGCTTTCTTTTCACTCGCAGTTGAGGGAGCAGATGCGGCCGGGATCAGATCAGCCTCCGGGTGGGCAGTTTTGAACAACGCTTTACCCAGAGTTTCATCAATGGTCTGTATCTCTTGCTCATGAGAAAGTTCCGAGGCGCGCTTACGCAAGCTGTCAACAAGCCCTGCAAAACGATAAGCCTGCTCAACATTACGCATGAGAATACTGCCGGTATATGTGCGCACATCCACATTCCCATAATTTAATATCCGGCCAATCTGGCTGGAACTGACATTCACAGCCAATATCTGACTCAGGGTGGCCTCATGACGGCTGTCGTAAATGACCAGGATTTTTTCCTGCCAGATCACCCGCTGACTGGTGACAATGAAATAATCGTTGCTCCAATCGATCCAAATCCAGGCACCCCACAAGAGCGCAATGATCAATCCTAAAATAGGAAAGAATAATATGGGCGAAAAACCTATTCCACTATCCAGCGGGAACAGCAGCACCGCCAAAACCACCAGGGAACCCGCCAGGAGTAAAAATGGCAGCAGCCATGCTCTGATCAGAAAAAGCACATGGCGACCCGCGATGTAATAGAGGATCTCTTCCTTGCCAAGCCAACTGAAACGTTTATTTCGAGCGCGCTTACGGCTTTGCGCGGTTGCCGTCAGGTTTAAACGAATTCCCGGGTATTCGCTGAGCAGCTGATTAAACCTGGTCTGCGACATGCGCAGCAAAGTTGTGGGCGTAACTGTTTTTATTGTGGCCGATCGAAGTGAATTAAATATGAATGCCTGTTCGCCAAAAAAATCCCCCGGGCCTAAGAAATTCAGCAGTTGAACACGCTTCTTGGTTCTGCGGGTGACCTGCACCCTGCCATCCAGAACAATATAAAAATAGTCTGGGCGGCTGCCCTCCAGAAAAACAACCTGGTTCTTTTCCAGTTCGACCGGTTCGAAAAAATCTGCAATGCGCGCCAGGTGGGCTAATTCCAGGCCCTGAAATATATGCCCCCGCCTCAGGATGGCAACAACATTGCCGCGATCCACATTCATCTTGCATCAGCATAGCGAGATGAAAGATTCCCCAGATCTTTCATCTCGCCAGGTAGCTATCATGCTGTCCGTAATCGCCGAGCCAGGAAGATCACCACTACTAACAGGACTGCAATTCCTATCATCATCGGAAGCCCCACATCATCCGCGAAGCCCGTATCGGGGACCTGGGTGGGCAAGAGAGCAGCAGCGGTTGCCGTTTCATTGAACAAAACCGCGTTGTATGTTAGTGTGGCATGCAAGGCTGTTGCCGTGGCCATGTCTGGCTGCAAAGTCGGTGCAAGGGATGTTGCCGATCCTTCAACCGCCACCACCGAGGTCGCGCTGGCGCGTGGAGTAAATGTCGCCGGGCTGGTGGCCGTGGGTGTCGCCGTATAAGCAGCCTCAATCGCCTCCTGCCTGTAAGCCGTGGAAGTCTTATTGATGATCGAGGCGACTTCGGTATTTTGCGCGTCCAGCGTGGCTTTCTGCTGAGATTGAGCTTCCTTCCGCTGCGGCAGCAGCACTAAAGCGTAAACAGCAATGCAGATTAAGAAAACCAGGGCAATCGCTCCAAGGATGCCCGCTGCAATAAAAAACATGCGGTTGCTGGATTCTTCTGGAGGGGTACCCTCCTCGTTATCCATATCATCGCCCAGATCTAGATTTTCAAAAGACATAGCTTTCTCCTCCTGTCATCATTTTCTCTTCGTAGCTTCCGTTGTGATTATCCGTTTATAACAGCACTTCAAGATTCGCAAGAGGCACCAAGACGCTTTCTCCACTTTCTAAACGCACTTCTGCGGCTTGCAAGTGCAATCCATTCGGAAACACAACCTGGCCTTTCAATGCAGTGATTGACCCAATCATATTGGCGTAAGGCGCTCGTAAGACTCGCACCTGCTGATCTGGTGAAAACACATCCGTATCGCGCGGCAGCGCGGGTGTGCCTGGTGCGGGCAGGGGAATAACAACCTCGGGCCTTGTGCCGGCATAGCGATCCCAGGGTTCAGCATTGATGGATACATCGTGCCTTTCATTCGTAGTGAGCAGTTTATACGCGGTTGAATTCATCGGGCGCTGCCCAAAACCATCCAATACAATAATAGGATAGTGCATAAGTAATGCCAATTTCACCAGATTAGCAGAAATGGTGGACAAAATCAAGCCACGCAGAGGCAATTCTTCGGCCGTTTTTAATACTTCGGGATCGCCGCAATGAGCGGCCAGGGCAATGGCTCCCCGTAAACTTACATCCAGTTGATCTGGGGTCAGGCTTTCATCGGGCGATTTCAGCAATACCGTCATCAAGCCAGAGTCAATGCGACCATTTCCCCATACCCCTTGAATCAGAGCGCCGGTGGTCTCAACAATCGCTCCCCGGTCAGATATTAAATCAGCGATCTCCCCTGATAGGCCTGCCTTCAGCTGAAATGGCTGCCCCGCTGCCTCAATCAATACCTGGCCGCTCCCAGCCAGAAGCACCTGGCCATTGACAGGCGAACGCACCACCCGGCGAGCCATACCTACCGGGCCAGCAACCAGGTCGCCTTCCGCCAGGGCGTCCCCAGCTACACATTTGATATATTTATCAACCTGTTTGGAGGATACTCCCAGGCTGCGGCTGATATCCAGGAGCAAATGCTCAGAATCCAACCTGGCTTCTGCAATCGTATCTGAAGCGTTAACTTTCTGTCCTTTGCGCACGATCACTTTCCCCGGTATTTGCAAGACGCGTTCCCGGTGGATCGTGGTTAATGGCAGGATGTGGGTAACGGGAGCTAACATAACCTACTGACCTCCCAGAGTCCAAAGCCACTTTTTCAAAAGCTCGGACCGCTTGCCTGAATCGCCCGGCAAAGATAATGGACGTCCACGAGCGTCGATGACAACACCCAGCGCTCCACCAGCTACCCTCAGCCCGCCGCCTCGACCCGGCGCTCCCATGCCAATATCATACCGGTGCAGGGGGTATAACTGGATACGGGCAGATTGTCCGGATGGAAGAGGCAAAACTTCCAAATCACCCTGCTTAATCTCGCGGGTCAATTCCTGATCGTTTTCATAAACCATTTTCAGGCGCAGGATGGGCGTTCCAAAGCGCGCATTCCCGACCGGCGAAATGACCGTGCCCAGGTAAGTGAAAGCATTCGATGATAGAACCTGTACCACCAGCAGCGGATTTAGCGCCGCAGCAGCCCCTAGCGCTGAGGCCAGATGGCTCTTATCCAGGATCAATGTGCTTGTACCGGTGGGCTGTAAACCATCCAACAGCATCATTACAGCATGGGCCAGGCTTGGCGCTCCAGAAAGCACCCCGCCAGTGGCAAAAATGGGTTCGACTGGTGGCAGCAAGCCATCGCCAGGTATGGCAACAGTGGGAGGAAACCAGCTGACAATATTCTTGACCGCTGCCTGCATGCTGCAGCGAGCCATGGCTTGCTCCAACTCCATATCTTCTTGTGTTGCCGGAAGGGTTGTTGGATGGATTTTTTTGTTCAGGATATATTCGCGCAGGTTATCTTCAGATATATCATAAGTCAACCACTGGGCTACATCTCGATATGGAACACGCTCGAAGTGACCTGCCAGACCATATCCTAATCCCAACTGTGGGAACACTCCTGAATATAACGAACCTGAAAAAGCTGCTGCCACCGAAGTGGCCGAAGAGCCGATATCGATTCCAAAGACCCCTTTATTGGAAACATGCGATTCGCTCAAAAAGCGAATGATCCGACCAAAGGCGGTGGCGGTCGGTATGAGTCCCCCGCCCGCCCAGCTGTTCAAATCTTCAACTCCTGGGAGCGACCGCACCCGCATCTGGCTGACAAGGTGCGCCACTTCCGACTGAGCGGCTTCCAACTGCTCTACTTCCAGCGTAGGGCGAATATTGGGAGCATAATGAACGGCTGCCACACCACCCAGCAGGGATTGAATTTCATCCTGCAAAGCTTGATTGCCAGCAAAGATAATCTCCGGTCGCTGTTCTTGTGGCAGCAAATAGCACGCCAGGCCGACTGCTTCGAGCAGTTTCAGCACAGATTGTGAAGCGCCATCCTCCGTACCGCCGGCGGCCACAATCAGATTCGGCCGCAAGCGCAATATTGAATCAATCCGCGCCTCGGGCTTACGGCGATCGTTCAGGTTGATCGTTTGCACAATCGTGCTGTAGGTGGTCATAGCCAGACGGCGAGCGCTCTCCAGGGAAACATCTTCCAACAACCCCACTGCGACAACCTTGATCGGCGGCCCAGCCGAAATGGTGGCTGCAAAGGTATCTACACCTGTGCCTTCTCCTGAACACGGGATGATCAGCTGTTCATCTGCGCCGATCAAGACCCGCCCGGTTATACTTTGTAAGCGGTCCAAGGCCGAACGTACACCTTCGCTCACATTATGATAGGGCGCCCCGGCTGTAGATGGCGCCGCACCAGATGCCAGGAACCGGTATTGCCCATCTACCACATCAAAGAGCATGGCGCGGGTCATTACGGATCCCACATCGACCACTAACATTGATTCAGCTGCAACCAGTGATGTAGGCATGGGATGGCGCTATGAAAAAAACGAAAGGATAAATTTAATCATAAAGTCCCATCGCTCAATGAGGGCCACCATGGCCGCTGCGATGGCTCCGGCAAACAATGTACCGAATGTAATGGCGATAAAACCCCGTCCAATTAGAGCAATCGATTCAAGCCAGGACGGTCCTGGCTGTGATCGTCCCTGCGCAGGGCGCGAGCCAAACTGGAAATAGACCAGGGTGGCTAATGTGCCCACCAGAGATAAAATGCCATTCACCAGGAAAAGGCCCGTTCCGGCGCTGCTTTGACGGGCTGCTTCCATATCGAACTGGTTGATCGAGGCGCTCACCTGCGGGAAGATTGTCCCAAAGAGCGCTCCTCCCACCGCTACAGCCGCACCTACCCCAACCAGATATGCCAAAGCAGGGGTTCCCAGGGCGGATAGGCGGGGCGACGCTTTTGCTAATAACAACAGGCTTAAAATCAATGGCACCAGCAGCAGCAAACGGTCCGGCTGGCTGCCAGAGATCATTGGAGCGATCAATTGAGGCCAGATCACGTTATACCAGACCACCACAGCTGCAAACCCAGCCGAAACACCAATGAAAATATGGATCGCCAGCCGGAATAAAAAATTATCTCCCAGAAGGTAGCTGAATACACTCAGGGTCAGCAGAAAACCCAATAAGGCGCCAGCCAGTTCTACGGGCAAGATCTCGCTCATGTCTTCACCTCTCGTTTGGCGCCGTCTTTCTCACTTCTGAATAAAAACAATCCGACATACACTATCCCCCCCACTAAAATCAGAAGCGTCGCGACCAATATGCCTGCCTGAAACGAAGACCAGTATCCCGCAGCTTCTCCACTGCGCCCCAACGCGCTCTGAAAAGTTGCCCCACCAGCCAATCCAGCCACCAGACCTTGCACCTGTCCTGCGCTGCTTTGATAATAGGGCCGCACAATCGGTTCTATCTGAGCGCTCACCACCATGAGCATGGGTGTAGCAGCCAAGTGGGGTTGTACCTGTTCGATCCAGGCTCGAGCGGTATCTGTTTTATCGGTAGCCACAATCACCAGGTTAAATCCTGCCACCGATTCAACTTTCTGTAAGAACAGCAAATCCCAGGCAGCCTCTCCCTCAATCGTGGAAGGTGCAATACCTCGCGGATTCTGCGCAAAACCAAGCAAACCAGCCGGCCCTCCGGGGATGAAACCCAGATTGATATACTGATCTGGGGCGCGATATTGATGGCCGCCAGCCAGGTTTACAGCGGAGAGCAAATGTTCTCCCTGAACAGGTCCAGTTGCAGTAGTTGAAATCAAGACCAGATAAACGCCCTTAATCATGAGGTAATCGACAACCGCGCCTGAAATCGCATCCATCTCACCCGATAACCCTGGTTCATAATCAACAGCCAGGAGTACGGGTGAACCAGGAGCCAGATTGGAGATTAACTGGCTGGAAGCCAAGGTCTCAACATCCGGGAAGACCTCAGGCGGTTTGGAAGTACCGCTAATCAAAGGCCAGAGGATGGATAAAATCAGGATCAGCGAAATCGCAATCCGAAAGATATTTTGCGAGCTGATGATGGCGCGACCCGGAACCGGCAGCGGCTCACCTTCAGCTTTAACCAGCTGTTCAAGCAATTCCACCTGGGTTCGTTGTGCGTCTGTTAATTGCAGCTTGACAGAGTAGGCAGGAGGTTTTCGAATATACGAGATATCAGGCTCTGCGGGCAGCACCCCTCTCAAGCCGGTTAGTGGGCCAGCGCCCACCACAGGCGCGGCCAATTCATCTGTCTCTCCAGCCGATGCGCCTACCGTCTCAACCGGGCGCATAGCCTCCAACCAGCTGGGGAGACTGGCAGGGGCCAAATCCGCTTCCTCCTGCGGTTGAGCTATCTCTTGTTCAGGAGCTACTTCTGAGAGCCAGCCTGGCAGCCCCTCGCTCTCAAATGCCTCAACCGGTGTTTGTCCTGGCTGCTCCGGAGCGAACGGGAGAATGGGAGCGACAGATACTGCTGCGCCTTGACCAGCTGCTTCGACTGGAATTTCGGGGAAGGATGCTTCCAGGTCTCTGAGCCAATCCAGATCAGCTTCTGCGCTCTCTGCTTGCCCAATTGAAGCTTCCGCTTCCGGCTGTGATGGCTCAGCCTGGCTTGATAGAACGGGCTCACTCAATGCAGCCGCCCAATCGATTTCTTCTATTTCTTCTGCAGCCTGAGGAGCTGGTTCCGTCGTGCTTTGAAAATCTGCCAACCAGTCTGGCATTTCATCGCCCGCTGGTGTTATCTCTACTGGTGCAGCCGATTCTGGCAGAGGGGCCAGGATTTCACCCGCTTCTGGCATCGGAACCGGGGGTTCAGCCACCTCTGCGCCTGACAGCCAGTCTGGAAGTTCCTGCTCTAAACCAGATAACCAATTGGGCAATTGAGTTTCTTCTGGCTCTTGAGTTGGTTCGGTTGGCGAGGAGACAGTCGGTGCAGCAGATGAGAGCCAGTCCGGCAATCCTTCATCTGGGATTTCGCCCTCAGGGACAGGCGCTGGTTCAGCACCTGTCGAAGCAGTTGACAGCCAACGCGGCAGTTCGACCTCAGGGGGCTCACCCTCCGGGGTAGAGGGGGGCGTCGCGTCAACGGCAGCTGGCGAAAGCCAATCCGGCAGCTCACCTTCTGCAGGCTCTTCCACTGTTGAAGGCTGCTCTTCAGGCAGAGTGGAAGCCGGAGAAAGCCAGTCTGGCACAGCCTCTTCCGGAGGTGTATGATCAACCGCCTCATGTAAGTACCATTCTGGGGTGACCGGTTCGCCGGCATCAGGCGATTTCGCTTCCATGGAATGCAGCCAGCCAGGAATATCCGCTGATTCTGCGGCAGCCTGAGTTTCGCCGCCAAGCCGTCCCATCCAATCTTGTTCTGCAGAGGGCGACTCATCCTGAGAAGCTTCCTGAGTCTCTTCTGGGCCAAAACGATCATCTTGCAGGGAATCACTTCTCAGCCCAGTTAACCAATCCGGAACATTGGATTCTTCGGCTTTTTCATCACTATCTTGTTGTTCAGATTGGCGTAGAGATTGAAGCCAATCCGGCAGATTGGTCGCTGACTCGTCTGCTCTATCCGCAGGACTGGATGCGCCAGGTGAAATATTGCCCTCATCAGGCGCACTACCCACCCAAAATGGTTTCAGGCGAGCCTGACAGAACCGGCAAACATCTAGATCATCCGGATTCAGTTTTCCACACAGCGGACAACGGATGTCAGCCATACTTAACCACCATATGGGCGATCAGCGCCCAGCAAGATACGCAAGCCTGTTGCAATGGTTCCCAGGCCTACTCCCAGCAAAATACCTCTTGCCCCAGCCAAAGCCAACACTTGAGAAACCCAGATACGCACATCCCGTAATACAGGTAGATCAACCCCTGGGAGAGAGACTGTCCCAATTAAGATAAACAAGGCCGTGCCTAAAAACAGGAGTGAGGTGAGATCAATTCGCCGGTTCAGCAGCCGGACACCTGCATAGACCAAAACGACTACCAGCAAAGCCATCAAGCTAGATTCCACTGGCAGCACGATATATTCAAATATCCATACAGACCAGTCGCCCGTGGGGCCTAGAAAACCCACCACCAGCAAGGTTACAATCATTGAAACCAGAAGCACAAAACTATACGCTCCACCGGGCTGTCGAGTCTTGATCTTATTCCAATGCACTCGCGCCAGGTTAGCTAAACCCACCAATAATGCAACCGCAGCTAAGATCACTGCCCATTGTAAGAACAAAGCCCGCAGGCTGCTCAGCGCAGGCAAATCAATGAAATAGCCTGACAGGACTACAAAACCAACCGCGATGGCGATGGATGCTAAAACAAAATTTCTTATTTTGCCTATCACAGCACACCTGCCAATTTCAGCAGCGCACCCGCCAGGATGACTCCAGCAAGGATCCAGCGGAATATATCCTGAGTTCGCAAACTTGCCAGATGCATAGAGCCAGCCTGTAAATAGGCTCCCGCTGCATAGAGTTCTTCACCAATCAGCGGCTCCTGGGCAGTGGCATACAGGACTGCCTGAGCAGGGAGACTATCGCTGCCACCCAGAGTGAGGTTTCCATTACGTTCAGCTGCATCAGTAATCAACACCACTTCACTGCCAAAGTGGCCTACCAGAATAGTAACCGCCACGTGCTGATCATAGATAACCGGTAATGTTCCCACCGCAAAGGAAAAAGGAGTTAGACCGCTGATCTGCCCTGCGGCAGGCTCATATAAGTCATCTGCATTGATCGAACGGAGAGCGCTGCGGAGGGAATCCTGGGAAAGAATTCCCTGGGTCGCTTCGCCGCTGGTGGTGATCGGCGGCCGGTCACTGACCGATGCAACCCGAGCAATCCGCTGCAGCACACTCAAACCCACCAGGGCCGAGCCTCCCTCGACGCCGCTCACCCCTCCATGCCCTAGAGTAAGGTGCAAACGTTTTCCAGCTTCTACAGCCAAGCCAATCCCACGGCGGAGTTTACCAAAGGCGGGGATTTCCCGCTGAGGCCATCTGGGCGCCTTGCGAGTTCTCAAGGTATAAAATACCATTAGAATCAAAAAAAGGATAATAAAAACCAAGCCAAGGATATCAGGGCTAACATATTCCGAAAGGTTCACAGTGATGGCGCCTCCCGAAGCATTTGTACAAAAGCTCTCTTACTGGGCTCATCTTCCAAGACCCTGGCTGCTGCATCCAGGTGCTCTGCCGGAAGGGTCAGGTTCAGGAGTGGTTGGCCGAGATATATCATTTGCGCGCCGAGGAGTGACAGGGAGCCGGTTCCCTCCAGGAGCGCCGCAACCCACTCCTCTAACCCCCACCGACGGAGTGCACTGATCCAAACCCGCCATATGTGCCGGTCAGTATCCATAACCACAGTATAGCACAAATTCAATTAACATGGAATCGATGTAAACAAATTCAATAAGCTTTATAATCATTGTGACAATATCCATGCATGCATTATAAATCATCGATGCAAGATTCTTGCCTTGTCTGGTTCGGAATGTGACAGGTCACAGGTGTTTTTTGTGCTATAAATAACTATCTAAATAAGCCAAGACAGGATAAACTTTATAGTTGAAGCCAAAGGCCACAAATAAAATAAATCAGGCATTCATAATCCGAAAAAGAATAGAGTCCAATCTCAAAACGGAGAAAATTCAAAATGAAAAGACCCATGGTAACGATCGATGGCAACGAAGCAACTGCCTTTGTTGCCCATAAACTGAGTGAAGTGATAGCTATCTATCCAATCACCCCTTCTTCTTCAATGGGCGAGTTGGCGGATGAATGGTCTGCGAAAAAGCAGCCCAACATATGGGGGACAGTACCGCTGGTGATGGAGATGCAATCCGAAGGTGGGGCAGCCGGAGCGGTGCATGGCGCCTTGCAGACCGGATCACTGACAACAACGTTCACCGCCTCTCAGGGCTTGCTCTTAATGATCCCGAATATGTACAAGATTGCGGGAGAGCTTACCGCGGCGGTATTCCATGTCACCGCCCGCTCCCTGGCAGCCCAGGCGCTGTCGATCTTCGGTGACCATTCGGACGTTATGGCAACCCGGGGAACGGGTTTTGCCATGTTAGCGTCAAATTCGGGTCAGGAAGCCCAGGATTTGGCCTTGATCGCCCATTCGGCTACACTGGCAGCACATGTGCCGTTCATGCACTTTTTTGATGGCTTCCGCACATCCTCTGAAGTTAACAAGATTGAACGCTTGACCGATGATGATATGCGCGCCATGATCAGCGACGAACTGGTGCAAGAACACCGTCGGCGCGCCCTTTCACCGGATAACCCGGTTTTGCGCGGTACGGCGCAGAACCCGGATGTGTTCTTCCAGGGGCGCGAGACTGTCAACCCCTACTACGAGGCCTGCCCGGATATCGTCCAGAAAGCCATGGATCAATTCGCCGGTCTGGTCGGTCGGCAATATCATTTATTTGACTATGTAGGTGCGCCTGATGCAGAACGCATTATTGTCATCATGGGTTCAGGCGCCGAGACAGCTGGCGAAACCGCCCAGTTCCTGGCTGAGCAAGGCGAAAAAGTTGGCGTAGTTAAAGTACGCCTGTACCGGCCTTTCTCGGTAATGCATTTCATGCAATCCCTGCCTGCTACAGTCAAGTCCATCGCCGTGATGGACCGTACCAAGGAACCTGGTTCTATTGGCGAGCCCCTTTACCAGGATGTTGTCACTGCTATCAGCGAGAGCGATCAAGCTGGAAAAGGCCTGCGGGTCATCGGTGGGCGTTACGGATTGTCATCCAAGGAATTTACCCCTGCCATGGTCAAGGGTATTTTCGATGAATTGCTCAAGGATAACCCTAAAACCCATTTCACCATCGGCATCTATGACGATGTCACCCAGACCAGCCTGGACTACGATGCGGATTTCTCGATCGAATCACCCGAGACTGTGCGCTGTGTGTTCTGGGGCTTAGGCGCCGATGGCACGGTGGGCGCAAACAAGAACTCGATCAAAATCATCGGTGAAGAGACTGAAAACCATACTCAGGGCTACTTTGTTTACGACTCCAGGAAATCGGGGTCTGTAACCGTTTCGCATCTGCGTTTTGGTCCAAAACCGATTCGCGCTCCGTACCTGATCAGCAAAGCCAATTTCGTCGCCTGCCACCAGTTCTCTTTCTTGGAAAGATATGATGTGCTCCGATACGCCATGCCAGGAGCAGTCTTCTTGCTAAACAGCATCTACAAACCAGAGGAAGTTTGGGATCACCTGCCGCGTGAGACACAGCAAAGTATCATTGACAAGAAACTGCGCTTCTATGTCATTGATGCCTATGAAGTGGCCGAAAAGACCGGGATGGGCGGCCGCATCAACACCATCATGCAGACCTGTTTCTTCGCCATCAGCGGAATCTTGCCGCGCGAGCAGGCTATCGCCGAAATCAAGCACGCCATCGAAAAAACCTACGGCAAGCGCGGTGATGTTGTGGTCAAAGCGAACTTTGAGGCTGTAGACCAGACTCTTGCCAACCTTTATGAAGTTACTGTGCCAGAACATGTGACCAGCACCTTCACCCGCCGACCGCCAGTGCCGGCAGAAGCTCCAGAATTCGTGCGCCAGACCCTGGGCAGAATCATTGCTGGCGAGGGGGATAGCCTGCCAGTCAGCGCCTTTCCAGCCGATGGCACCTATCCAACTGGGACAACTCAATGGGAGAAGCGCAACATCACCCTGGAAATACCCGTCTGGGAGCCAGATATCTGCATCCAATGCGGAAAATGCTGCTTTGTCTGTCCGCACGCTGTGATCCGCGAGAAGGTGTACGACCCGTCATATCTGGAGAATGCCCCTGCGAGCTGGTTATCTACTGACGCTCGTTGGAAAGAACTGCCCAATAAAAAATATACCTTGATCGTTTCGCCAGAGGACTGCACTGGCTGTGGTCTATGCGTGGAAGTCTGCCCGGCCAAGGATAAAAGCCAGGTGGGGAGAAAAGCCATCAACATGGCTCCTCAACCTCCCATCCGTGAACGCGAGCGCGCCAATTGGGAATATTTCCTGACCATCCCTGAAGTTGACCGCACCGCCATCAGTGTGAAATCTGTCAAGAACTCACAACTCTTACAACCTTTGTTTGAGTTCTCTGGCGCCTGCGCGGGTTGTGGTGAGACGCCCTACCTGAAGCTGCTCAGTCAGCTCTTTGGCGACCGCATCACCGTGGCAAACGCTACCGGCTGCTCATCCATTTATGGCGCTAACCTGCCAACCACTCCCTGGTCGTTCAATAGTGAGGGCCGCGGCCCAGCCTGGTCAAACTCGCTGTTCGAAGACAACGCCGAGTTTGGCCTGGGCATGCGCCTGACTCTGGATAAGAGACTGGAGTATGCTCAGGAACTGCTCGGTCAGCTTGCTGAGCACATTGGCAGTGCCCTGGTAGATGAGCTGCTCCAGGCAGACCAATCTTCCGAACTGGGCATTCGCCAGCAGAGAGAGCGCGTCGGTGTGCTCAAGCAGCGTTTGCAGCAGATCAATGATCCACGAGCGAAGAATCTGTTGAGCATCGCAGATGTGTTGGTGCGTAAGAGTGTCTGGATTATCGGTGGTGATGGCTGGGCCTATGATATCGGTTATGGTGGGCTGGATCATGTCCTGGCATCTGGCCGGAATGTCAATATCCTGGTGCTGGACACGGAAGTTTACTCAAATACCGGCGGTCAGGCTTCCAAATCCACCCCACGGGCTGCGGTCGCCAAGTTTGCTGCCCAGGGGAAGGGGCTGCCGAAGAAAGATATCGGGATGCTTGCCATGGCTTATGGCTATGTCTATGTCGCCCGGATTGCAATGGGCGCCAGCGACCAGCAAACCCTGAGCGCCTTCATCGAGGCAGATGCTTACGAAGGCCCTTCGCTGATCATCGCCTACAGCCACTGCATCGCGCATGGTTATGATCTGGTGAAAGGCTTAGAGCAGCAGCGGCTGGCAGTTCAGTCGGGCGCCTGGCCTCTCTATCGCTATAACCCGGCCCTCATCGCCCAGGGACAGAATCCGCTCTCCATCGATTCAAAGGAACCGACCATCCCGATCAGCCAGTACGCATATAATGAGAGCCGCTACCGCATGCTCGTTCAGACCGATGAACAGCGCGCCGAGATGTTAATCAAGCAGGCCCAGAAGGACGCCGATGGGCGCTGGGCGATGTACCGCCAGATGGCCGCCATGCAGTATGATGCGGGCGAGGACAAGGAAGAGTAGAAGAGAAACGGAGTAAACAACATGGTTGACCTGACGACGACTTATCTTGGCTTGAACTTGAAGAACCCGCTGGTGGCATCGTCTTCTCCGCTGTCACAAAAGGTTGAAACAGTGATCCAGATGGAAGAAGCGGGGATTGCCGCCGTGGTGATGTACTCGTTATTTGAGGAACAGATCATCCACGAAAGCATGAAGCTGCACCGCGACCTTCTGCGTGGCACTGAATCATATGCTGAAGCAATGGATTATCTGCCCGAAGTAGGCCAATTCAGCATTGGCCCGGATGCCTATGTCAAGCATCTCCAGAAAGTAAAACGCGCCGTGAGTGTGCCTGTTATTGGCAGCCTGAATGGCATTTCGACCGGTGGGTGGATCGAGTATGCTCAGAAGATCGAAGAGGCTGGAGCCGATGCTCTCGAGTTGAACCTGTATGACCTGGCAACTGATCCGGATCTGACCAGCGCGGAGCTTGAAAATGCTCACATTACCCTGGTGAGCGATATCCGCCATCGCATCCAGATTCCGATTGCGGTAAAGCTCAGCCCGTTCTATACCGCCCTGCCCAACTTTGCCCGGCGGCTCACCGAAGCAGGCGCGGATGGATTGGTGCTGTTCAACCGGTTCTACCAACCCGATTTCGATCTGGAAGAGCTGGAGGTGGCGCCGAATCTGGTCTTGAGCAGCTCGCAGGAAGTCCGTCTGCCGCTGCGTTGGATCGCGATTCTGTTTGGACGGGTACCGGCCGATTTTGCCCTGACAAGTGGTGTGCATACCGGCGCGGATGTGCTCAAAGCGGTCATGGCAGGCGCCTGTGTGACCAATATCGCCTCGGCGTTCTTACAGCAGGGCATCAGTCGTGTTCCGGAAATCCTGGCTGAAGTGGAGACCTGGATGGTCGAGCATGAATATGTCTCGATCAACCAGATGAAGGGCAGCATGAGCCAGCAAGCTGTGGCCGACCCGGCCGCCTTTGAAAGGGCTAATTATATGAAGGTGCTTAGCTCGTATTAGAGGCAGGTCAACCTCCGGCCTCAGACTTCCAATTTTCATAATGAAAAAGCCCTCCGTAAACCACGGAGGGCTTTTTCATCCAATAATGAAAGCAGTTACAGAATGCAGAATATGGAGGCAAAACCGGCGAACCGATGAGAACCTTTTACGCATCCTGTTCGCGGGTGAGCAATAACCACAGGCTCTTACACCTCGAGTTCAGGCATTTCGGCGTGCTTGCGATGGCGGTAGACGATACGACCACGGGTCAAATCGTAAGGAGACATCTCCACCCGGACGCGGTCTCCCAATAAGATGCGAATATAATACTTGCGCATTTTACCAGACAAGTAAGCCAACACTTCGTGACCATTGTCCAGCCGCACCTTGAATTGTGTACCGGGCAAAGCCTCTACCACCAGGCCTTCAACCTGAATCTTATCCTCTTCTTTAGCCATTTTTCCTCCACACCCTGCCACTCAAGTAAGCAGGGGAATACCTGTCGCCAAAACCAGGATTACTCCGGTTCTGTCATCTGGCGACGTTTAAGGCGACGGATTGCCTTCTTCTTATTAATGCGGCGTAATTCACTCTTTGAAACAAACCAGCGCTTACGACGGACAGTGCTCAGGATGCCGCTCTTAGCCACTTTTTTGCGAAAGCGCTTAAGCAGTTGATCCTGCGACTCATTCGGACGCAACATAACTGATGCCACTCTTTTCACCTCCTTTCAAACAAAAGCCCGGCTGACAAATCGCGGTTCAGCCGAGCATGGATAAGGCCTTTTATTGCGTGTAAACTCAATAATTAATTAGCTCTCTCCTCATAGCTATCCAAAAAATAGCGTGGGTAATGAGCCGCCCGCGATTCAACTCAATTATAGCGAATTAAGCAATTGTTGTCAATTACTTAAGAGAAAGTTAAAAAGAAAAGTCTCTTGGCGATGACCTACTCTCCCGGGGGGTCGCCCCCCAAGTACCATCGGCGCTGACAGCCTTAACGACCGGGTTCG
>JAFGQI010000017.1 GCA_016935755.1 Anaerolineales bacterium | reverse complement strand
CATCGTAGACTTTCATGGTGAATGGATTGCCGCTGTAGGATAGCATTCCCCCTTCGTATTCGTCAAGAGGAAGGCCGGCGCATCCCAGCCGGGCGCTGAGAAGGGGTCACCTGCCGAGCACCGCACTGCGGGCAGAAGCGCGCCCCAGAACGCAGCGCCGCCCCGCATTTCGGGCAATGAGCTTCCGGGTTGATCATGATGTGTTTCCCCTCCCGAAACAGGTCCAAGGTTTAGTTATTCGTATGCCAGGGTCTCGCGCACCGTCATTCGGGAAGCGAAACGAGCCGGGGCCAGGCATGCCAGCACAGACAAGATGCCCACAATGGCCAACCAGAGCAGGAACCCGTCCATACTGAAGACAAAATCCAACGGAGCCTGCAAGAAAGACACCCCGACGACATAGCACAGCCCCTGACCGATGGGGATTGCCAGCAGAGCGCCAATGCTCCAGCTGATGATGCCGATCAAGAGACCTTCCACCAGGACGATGCGTTGGATAGCCCCGTTGGAAGCGCCCACGGCGCGCATCACGCCCGTCTCGCGGGTGCGCTCCATCACATTCAGGCTCATGGTGGAGGCCAGCCCAAGCCCACCCACCACGCCAATCAGAGTGGACATCGAGAGCAGGACATACACCAGCATATCGGTGGTGGATTTGTTAGCGGCCACCAGCTGCGCCCCGAGCATCACAGTGCCTACCTGGATACCGCTGTCCTTGTAAAGCTGCTCCAACTGCTCGCCTACCTGGCGCTGCGAGTCCATATCATGTTTAGCAGTCTGGATACGCAGCATGCCGGTCTGGTCCACCTGGCCGAGCAGCCGGGAGACATAATCATAGTCGGCATAAACCAGGGGCGGGATGGAATTGCCAGCAGTGGAATAGATTCCGATGATGATCCATTCCGTCTCGCGCCCATCGATATCAATGTAAACCTTTTCACCAACCTTCAAATCAGGCCGCTGGGGCAGGATGGTGTTGCCGATCACCAGGGCGTTCTCGTCTCCCTCTTGCAGCCAGCGCCCGGAAGCCATGGTGCTCTTCAGCAGGCTGGAGTCGGAGGGCGGCGCCAGCAAACTGATCTCGGTGGAGGTGGTGCGATCTGCTGTCAGCAGCCCACCCGTCGCGCCCGACCAGGGCTCAACATGCACCACGCCCGGCACACTGAGCGCCAACGGGATCACCCGCTCAATGCGCATGGGTTGGTTGAAAGAAATATTCACATCTGAAAGAATATAACCCAGCGCCTTCTCGATCTCTGAATCCATGGCGGCGCGCAGGTTATAGACGCCAATGAAGATGGCCCCTGCCAGGATCAATGTGGAAAGGGTGAGGAACAGGCGCGCCTTGCGCCGGAAAGTATTCCGCAGAGAAATGAGCAGCGGGCGAGGCAAGCCACGCACCGCTTCCAGCATACGGTCAAACCAGGATGAACCAAAGACATTGCGCCCTAAACCGTAGGAACTGAAAGCCTCCCGCACTGTGATGCGCGTTCCATTGATAACAGGGACAAGGGCAGCCAGCAGAGGCAAGCCGAAAGCCACCAACAGCATCAAGATCAAGGCGGTTGGTGTGACTCGTATTGGGCCAGGATCAAAGTTCAGGTAGTTGGCAATGAACTGCAGCGTGCCGTAGGATATATTCATCGCCAGGGGCAGAGCAATGATAAAGGCAATCAGCCCAAAACACATCACCAGAACCAGGTACATGGCGACGAGCTGGCTGGTGTGAGCGCCGACGGCCTTCATCACCCCGATCTGGCGGATATGCTGGGTGAGCAGGGCATTGATCGTATTGATTACCAGGAAGGCGCTGAGCAGCACCGAAAGCGCGCCCAGAAAATAGAGCATCACCCCCAGGGTAGAGGTAATTTGATAGCCATAATGGTGCCCTGGGCTGAGAATCAAGGTGAAATATGCCTGACGGCCAGTTTTTTCCAGCTTATCGGCCACTGCGGCAGCCACCTCGCGCACGTGCTCTTCGTCGGTCTTGTTCTCTGCTACGGTCAGCAAGAGCTGGCTGTACTCCACCGAGCCGCCCAGCCATTCCAGGGTTTCCGGGCTGACAAAGGCTGTAGCAGAATTCATGATCATGTAGGGATAGTCGCCCACACTGTGGACAATGGCGACCACTTGCAAGGTGCGCATGCGTCCATCGTACAACATAGCCTCCAGCGTGTCGCCCACCTTTAGCGGGACCGCACTGAGGAGTGACTTTTCTATGTAAACATCGCCCTTACCCAAGGGAGGAAAATAATCTGGATCTTCAGTCTCAATGATGTCGATGTGCATCTGGGACAGGGGCTGGAGGGCGTTGAAGGTAATGCTGATGTCATCTTGTTTGGGAACCGGCAGAAGTTCCCCAGGCAAAGTCGCCCCAACTGTGCTGCGGCCCTCCACATCCGCCACGCCAGGCACCTGGCTCAGGGAGTGCAGCAGATCATCATCAAATAAATCGGTGTAAATCAAAGCGGCGTGAGGGTTAGCCGCCTGGAAATCGACATCCATGTCGTTCAGCAGCATATCAAAGCTGATGCTAACGTAGCCCACAGCAAACACCCCCACAGCAATGGTCAAAATCGTCAGGACAGTTCGAGATTTATTGCTCCACAGATCTTTGAGAACTTTACGCCAGCGGGGTGCAAGCATACCAGCCTCCAGGATAAGAGTGGTTCAGGTTGTTAGGAATTATAATCGTTTCTCAGCAGAGGTGCGCTGCATGTACAAAATGCGCTCAACCTCACAAATGGTTAAGATCCCAGCGCTTCCTGGATGTATTTGATGCGCTGGCGCGCCTGGACGGGATGCAGATCGAATTCAACCGCGCGCTCCAGAGCAATCTCAAGCATCTTGCGTAAACGAAGGATATCGACCAGGCTCTGACGAACCAGGAAGAGCACATCGTCGATATCAGTGTCAAAACCGCGGTCGATTTTTGCCAATGCAATAGCATATGGATCAAATATATATACGTCAAGCTGACCAAAACGTTTGTAGAAGATGTGCCTGCGATCGGAGTCCTCTGGGATGGGAATGAAATGGTAGAAAGGTATGGCTTCTACATACAGGCGGTGCTGAGCGGCAATCTGATCAATGGTAAGCTGGAAATCTGTCTTATTCAGATCATCTCCCAGATAATCAATATCCAGTGTAGGACGTGGATTCCCCAGCAAATTCAGAGCACTGCCACCGAGCAGCAGCAGGCGAGTAGGAGAAGAAACATGTTTGCCTAACTCGGATAAAAAATCCAGAAGCGCTTGCGTGGTCAGGTTATCCATGCTAGTTCTCGTTCCCGGTAAGCAAGGAAAGACTCTGCCGCGTGCTGGTATGTACCGAACCAATTGAAGGGTTGGCCACTAAACTGGGATTGGTGGTTAGCCAGCACAGCCAGGCACTGCTCTGGAGAGCCAGAGATAGGAAGACCAAGCTGCACGGAGTATAGATCGGGGAGAGGTTGTAAAGATGCGCCTAAGGTTTGCAAGCGGGCGGAATACATTTGCTGCAGCAGGACTGCAGCAGTGTAATAACACTGTAAGACCAGCCGAGATGAAGAAGCCAACCGACGAGAAGCCAGGTGTACTGCATCGGCGTACTCAGGATGCCAGAGCAAGAGAGGGATCAAAGCCAGGCGCATCCGGGCTTCTGAATGAGAAGCCAAAGAAGCCAAAAGTTCCACCGGGGACAACGGTCTGGTTTCGAGAGACTGATCGGGAAAACGCAGGAAATGTATGCCCAAACGGTGCAGCTCGTTGGAGAGTTGATCAATGGTTGTCGCAGTCATAACGTCCATATGGTGAACATTATAACAACTTTAGCGTTATAAACCATACTTTTTCTGGTGAAAAGCTCTCGGATGTCCAGGTCGAAAGTATAATACCGATCATGTCTGAACCTGATACGCACAAAAGCTGTCTGTACTTGATCTGGAAGAACTTATTCTCCCTGTTCAAATGGACTGTAGGTCTCGGCTTGATCGCTGGCGCCTGCCTGTACCTCTGGCTGTTGATCCAGCACCTCCAGCCCACCAGCTTGCCCGCGCCAGGCGGGGCCTACCCCGTTGGGCGCACCATCCTGCACATTATCGACCAGAAGCGGATCGAAACCCTGGCGCCAGAGGGCGAGCAGGCTCAGCGGGAGCTGATGGCTTTCGTGTGGTACCCCGCCAGCAGCCAGGAGGGTGAGCTGGCAGCCTATCTGCCCGAGGCCTGGGCGAAGGCCATGCAGAAGCAGAACGGCCTGCTGGCCATCTTTTTCCAACACTATCCCTCCATCCAGGCGCACGCCAGGGAGAACGCCAGCCTGGCCGATCCGGGGGCAGCCGGGGAAGGCTGGCCCATCCTGATCCTCTCGGCTGGCTACGGCCTGCTGCCGACCGATTTCACCGCCCTGGCCGAAGACCTGGCCAGCCGCGGCTATGTGGTGGCGGGGGTCGCCCCCACCTACAGCGCCCCGGCGGTGGTCTTCCCGGATGGGCGCGTCATCGAGCAGTCGTCCCAGGGCTCGTTCCCGAATTTTTCCACCGATAACGGAAAAGCCGCTGACGATCGCCTGGTGGAGGTGTGGGCCAGGGATATCCTGTCCACCCTGGACGAGCTCGCCAGACTGAACAGCGACCCAAACAGCCTGTTCTACAACCGGCTGGAACTGGGTCACGTGGGTGCCTTTGGGCACTCCTTCGGCGGGGCGGCCTCGGCGGAAGCCTGCCTGCTGGACGCGCGCATCCTGGCGGGCGTCGATCTTGATGGCACCCTGTACGGGAAAGCCGCCGAACAGGGGGTATCGCAGCCCTTCCTGATCATCCGCAGCCAGCCCTTCTCGGCGAAGCTGGAGGACATGCTGGACAAATCCTTCACCGCCACTTTGGGCAAGGGAGCCAAAATTCTGATTATCCAGGGCATGGCCCATTTCAACTTCACCGATATGGCGCTGCTCACCGCCCCGGCGCTGCGCTGGGTGGGCGTACTGGGCGAGATTGACGGCGGACGGGGGATGAAGATCACGGCTGACTACCTGCTGGCGTTCTTCGACCAGCAGCTGCGCGGGGCAGCAAGTACCCTGCTGGATTGGCCTGACCCGGCTTATCCCGAGGTCACCTTTCCAGGGCAGTAAGGCCTATGATGAATCTATTCACGACTGTGGATGGGGCTCAACCGCCCGCGAATGAATTGCGGACTGGTATTGGAAAACCTTAGGGTCTTGTTGATCTGGCAGATGTGTTTATTTAACACAGAGCGCACAGAGAACACAGAGATTGTTTGGTCTTTCTCGGTGGGCTCTGTGATCTCTGTGTTGTAAAAAAGCCAGCGCTGTCAGGCTGGGCTGAAGTAGAACTGCAGCCCGAATTGCAGGCGTCTGGGTAGGCGCATGCCATGCGCGACTGATTGCCCGATCGACTGATCACGAATTGACTTCCTGACTGATTGACTGATCCCCTTTTTTCATGTAATATGAAGTTACAACCAGAAAGGAGCGAGTATGGACCCCATCAAGCTGCTTTCACTGCGCCAGTTCACCCAGGAATGGACGGCCGAGAAGTTCGGCCACGGCAAGTTCGACCCCACCCGACAACCGCAATTGATCATCACCCCCGCCGAGGATGTCGGCTGCATCACCGCGGCGGTCTCGCCAGACTGCTCGTACCGGCTGGTGCAGGCGGCCCTGGCGGCGGCGCAGCGCGAGGTGTGCCTGTACATCTACAACCTGAGCGCCGAGCACCTGCTCGATCTGCTGCGCGAGGCGCGTGACCGGGGTGTGCAGATCCAGCTGATGTACGATATCAGCGACACGCGCGGCCACGAGAAGGAGAAGCTGGCCGGATTGGGGGTGGAATTGAAAGAAGCCCCTTCTTCGGGCGGGCGCAAGGTCTTCACCGTCTGCCACCAGAAGTTCTTCGTGATTGATGAAAGCATCCTGGTGCTGGGCAGCGCCAACTGGGCCGGCACCTCCATCCCCAAGATCATCGTCCCCGGGACATTCAAGAAAGGCAACCGCGAGTGGCTGGTGCGCATCGACCACCCCGGGCTGGCGGCCTGGTTCAAGGGCTTGTTCCAGGCGGATTGGGATATCCCCGCTCTGGAAGCGCCTTCCGGGCTGGGCATCGAGATCGGGCTGGAGGAGGAGATCGTCCCGCCTGCGCCGACCTACCTGCCCGCTCTGCTGGCCAAGATGCCCGATGAAGTCTTCGATCTGGGCGAGATCGAGCTGGAGCAGCCCGCCAGGGTGACCCCGATCCTCTCGCCGGATAACTACTACGACCTGGCGCGGACCTTGATCCTGGAGGCTGAGAGCAGCATCGACATCGAGCAGCAGTACATCCTGGCAGGCGGGCCCAAGACCGAGGGCCTGCTGGCGGCGCTGGAGCAGCACAAGGACGAGGTGGAGATACGCGTGATCGTCAGCCCGGCTTACCGCAAGGAAGGCGCCAAGGATAACTGGGAGCTGTCGGCTGATTCGCTGGACGCCTACGGGCTGAAGGACCGCCTGCGGGCGATGAACCTGACCTACTACACCCACCTGCACAACAAGGGTGTCATCATCGACCGCCGCAAGGTGATCGTCTCTTCCACCAACTGGAGCGAAAATTCGCTCGCCAGGGCGCGTGAAGCGGGCGTGCTGATTGAAGCGCCTGAAATCGCCGAATACTATGCGCAAGTCTTCGACTTCGACTGGAGCATCGCCTGGGAGGCCGCCGATGTGCCCGCCAACCTGGCCAACCTGTTCCAGGAAGCCATGTTCATCCCCGGCGGGTTCGAGGAAGTGCATCCCGCCGATCTGGTCTAATCAATCGAGATTCGTCAGGAGGTAAACATGACAATCATCCCTAGCCTGACCCTGCGCAAAGAAGAGCTGCGCCGCCGGGTGGAGGCCCTGCCGCTGGAGGTGCAGGCCTGGAAGGACCGCACGGTGAACGACCTGGACAGCAACCTGCATTTCAGCCAGCTGCAAGCCATCGGCGTGCTGACGCAGACCTTTTCCGAGCAGCAGCAGGCCCTGCTGGCCCAGCTCGACCCGGCCGGCGATGCGGTCATCTTCCAAAATTTGGGCCTGGAGCTGATCAAGAGCATCATCCGCTCGCAGCGCACCTGGGATTATTTCCGCGATAAACTCGAACTGCGCTTCTCGCCCAATTTCAAGGAGCCGCTGTGGGTGGCGGACACGGTCGCCTGGGACTGCTACCGCCCTACACTGGAGGGGGCGGCGGGGCTGGGCATTCTGCCGCAGGCCGAGCTGCGCGAGCCGCCGCTGACCTACCTGACAGCCGAATTCTCCCCCGCCACCTGGGTGCGCGGCTCGCGGCCCAACGACGGGCGCGATTATCACCTGGGCACAGCCAACCTGCCCATCCCAGTG
>JAFGQI010000136.1 GCA_016935755.1 Anaerolineales bacterium | reverse complement strand
TTTATCTTTGTTGAGATACGTGAGCGCTATGCCCCCAACGGCTGGGCCGACTCCCCCGATGTATAGCAAAACTACCCAGGCTGATTCTAGAATATTTTCATCTGCCAATGCAGCCGGAATCCAAAACAGCCAGGAAAAACCAATGGCAATGAGCAAGTATGCCAGGTGACTTGTTCTCAAATCCAAATTGAGCTGTCTGTGCAAAGTTTATACCCTTAGCGAGCCGCGAAATCCCCTGGCGCTATAGTACGATTCCGCACCGTTGTGATACACGAAGACATGATCGTAGCGGCGATCGGCAAAGATGGCGCCGCCGAGTTTCCTGATGTCCGGAGGTGTTTTCAACCAGCTGGAGGTCTTGGTATCGAAATTCCCGAGCGTCTGCAGCTGGCGGTATTGTTCTTCCGTCAGGATCTCAATGCCCATTGCCGCGGCCATATCCAGGGCGTTATCTTGGGGTTTGAATTCCTTCCTTGACTCCAGCGCTTCACGGTCGTAACAAACATTTCTGCGGCCCTTGGGACTTTCCGCTGAACAATCATAGAAAATGTATTCGCCCGTCTTTTGATCATAACCGACCACATCCGGTTCGCCGCCAGTTCTTTCCATTTCATAGAGCGACCACAGTTTTTGAGGATTAGCTTCCAGCCTGGCCTGTACGTCAGCCCATGCGAGACCGCTGTGGCGGTGCATGTTTTTCTCAAAACGGGCTTGTAATGCTCTGAGCAGTTCTTCCTGCTGCTCTGGCGATAAAACTTTAATATTGCCATTCATGTTGTTCATCCTCAGATTTTCCTTCTGTTGAACAGGTATGATACGCGTACTGGAGCTTAAAAATGAAGCAAAAGATCATTGGGCAATAAATACCCCAAGGCAGAGGGCAGTTGCTGGTAGTATGATCGCTCATGCAAGGTGTTTTTTTACGAAATCGCTCGGCTTCAACACATCAATCTGGTGATACCCTGAGATGCTGAGCAGATGTTTATCTCCGCTAACAATGACTGTGCTCTCACATGCCAGCGCGCAGGCAAGAAATTTATCGTCGTCAGGATCGTTACATACAGCCTCAGGCAGCGGAGTCGCCGCATAGATTTCTGCATTTTGCACCAGAAAATCGAGCATAGGCTTTAAGTCGATATTGGGGTGCTCTTCAGCCAAGATTTCACCCACCCGGTAATATTCGTCTAGAATTTCAGGGGAGACAGCCAGCTGGATTTTACCGTCCTGCCATGCTTTAAGAATTTGATAGGGCGGACCGCTGAAGAAAACACCTGAAATAAAAACATTAGTGTCGAGAACGATTTTCACTTTCTCCCTCGCGCCTTGGATACAGCCCTGGCAATATCCATGCGTTCTAATCCCGCAGCTTTTGCTTGCTGGCGCGCTTGCAGAATGAGTGCATCGAAGGAGTCCATGCTGGGAGCAGATATCGTTTTTAAAATCACCACATCTCCTTCACCCACTACGATAAATTGCGCGCCTTCCTTGAGGTTCAGCCGCTTACGAATGGCTTCTGGAATGACAATCTGTCCCTTCGATGACATGCGTGTTGTAGCAATTGTTCCCATATGCACTCCTATTTTCTTACTGGTAAGATTATATCATAAAATGACTTTGATAAGCAAGGCAGCCTGGGCCAGAACTTAGCCCAGGCTGCCCTGTTCAACAGCTAATTATTGGGTAGATCAGGGCGCCTCCCAGTTCTTGAACAGCACGGGGATGATGATCTGGATGGGGGAGTTGAGGTTGAGCTCGATCGGGCGGTGGTTCTCCCACACGGGGGAGGGGAAGACCAGATGCCCATCTACAAACAGCAGCAGGTGCTCGCCTGGCGGGATGCAGAAGGTTCCATCCGGCAGCAGCCCGCTGACCTTGAGCACGTAAACGATCTGACCATCTTGCTCCTGGGTGAGGGCCTGACCGCAAACCCGGCCATTATAGACCGCCTGCACCTGCATGCCCACGACAGGAGTGAAGCCAGGGCTGGTCTGCAGCGCGCCGTAGTAGGTGGCGGGGGGCAGGGGCACAAAGCCAGATGCTGCGCTTGGCGGCGAGGCGGAGGGTGAGCTTGAAGGCTGAGGGCCTTTCAGATACCAGGTGACGGCCTCGGTCAGGTTGATCCAGTAGCTGTGGGCAAATTCCAGGGTGAACAGATCGTTGACCCACTCCGGCACGTCGACATCGTAGACGCGCCAGGGGTCATCCGGATCGGTGGCCTCGTAGCCGTAGACGGTGGTGTAGAAGTCCTCAATCGAGGCCAGCGCCTCGGTGATTGGGCGGGTATCCTGCACCGGATAGGAGATCAGGTTCCAGCCAGCGCCTTCCAGCGGGATATCCAGGCTGGACATCAGGGCGTACAGGCCGGTCTGGTGGGCGGGGGCGGAGGCGGAGTTGCGCTCCAGGTCGAGGGTAGTGGTCAGCGGCTGCCAGACGCTGAGCGCTTCGTCATAGTAGAAAATCTTCAGCCAGGTCTCTTCGCCATCCGGCACCTGGCTGCCGATGTAGTCGAAGCTGAGCGAGGCGCCGCTCAGGTCAGGCGCGTTGGGAGTGCCCAGCAGGCGGTAGGAGTGCCCGACCGGGGTGGCCCAGAGCGGCGGGGCGGGGCTGAGGGTGGCGATCTGCAGAGAGTAGAACTCGTCCTGCTCGAAGCTCAGATCGCCGAACAAGATCACCTGCCCATCGGAGGAGAGGGCGGGGGCAAAGCGGCTGAGTATGGGCGCACCCTCATCGGCATCGATGTTGGCGGGGTTGCCGCCTATGGTGTAGTCGGTGACCGCTTCACGGCGAGGGGCGGCTTCGTCCACCCAGATCTGGACGTAGCCAGCCAGGGCCGGGGCGGAGGTGTTGAACTGGCGAACGTAGGAATCGCCATCCCATACCAGAGTCTGGGCGGCCGCGGCCGCGTCGTTGTAGGGGTAGAGGCGGCCATACATAGACAGGCCAGAGGGTACATTGCTGACATCCACTTCAATGGTGCGGGTGGTGACTGGGGTGATCTGGATGTCTGGCTGCCAGCCCGGCAGGGCACTGAGCGCCAGGAGCTGGTCGTTTTCGGCTATAAGCTCGCAGCCCAGGCGCTTCTCACCTGGTTCGAAGACGCACAGCCGGTCGCCGACGGAGGCGCCGCGGGCGCGCAGGCGGCCCAGAACCGGCTGCCCCAGGTCGGTGAGCCAATCGCCGCGCATCAGGAAAGCGCGGGCGCTGGAGCCAGTAGCAATATACTGGTTATCCTGGGTCAGGTAGTAGATCGGCTCGGGCAGAGTGGTATCGGGTGTGGCTGGGGCGACTACCTGCACCCGGGTGACATCGATCGGCAGGCTGGAAGGACCTTCGTTCAACTGTGGTTCGATAGCGCCGCCGTCGGGCAGTGTGTAGAAGGTCGAGACGGTCTGCCAATCGGCGCGCCCGGTGAGCTGGTGAGAGAGGGTGTTCTGGCAGGCGGGGAGCCATTCGTCCAGCAGGTGAAACTCATCATAAGGATAGTCCTCGCGATAGGGGTTGCTCATCACCCCGGTGCAGCCCTCCGTTGGGACAAGCAGGCCCTGGTCGTTGAAGCCCAGGTAGTTATCGTCCAGGTAGAAGAGATAGTGACCGAACTCGTGAGCTAGGGTGCGCGGCCAGTCCTCGCTCAGGCTGGAGCCAGGGTCGCCGTAGCGGTTCCACTCGGCGCCGATGCGCACCTGACCAGGGTAGTAGAACATGCCCGCCACCAGCGGGTCGGGAGTGATATCGCTGACGATGCCGCCGCGATTGGCATTGGGACGCATGCGGTTGGTGGCGTAGATGCGCACGTCGGCGTCATTCCAGTGCTCACGCGCCTGGTAGATGGTCACCGCTCCCAGGGCAGCCTGGCCGTCGCTCCAGTCGAAGAGCAGCTGAGAGGTGCGCTTCAGGTCGTACTCCAGCCTTTGC
>JAFGQI010000135.1 GCA_016935755.1 Anaerolineales bacterium | reverse complement strand
CCGTTCCATTCCAGCTGCTAGAAGGTATTTCAACGCCCATCCAGCTGCTGCTGTCGATGTGTTTCTGCGACTTTAAGAACGCCCTAAGATGTGTATATCTATTCTTGCATTTTGGGTTGTTTTAATGTATGCTGAAGTCAGCAATCTGTGCTGGTGGCGGGAATTCACCCGCCATGCGGAGGTGCTCATGAGACTATGCCATCTTTTTACCATCAACATTTTCTTCGCCATTATCATCGGCGGATCCTGCGTGATATTGCCCAGCTTCACAATGTGGCTGTATGGGTTGACGCCCGATGAACCCACCTTGTGGGTGACCCGTCTGGTAGGAGGCTCGATCCTGGGCTATGCCACGCTGATGTGGTACGGTCGCAGCTCTGCCTCCGCCGATGCCCGCATGGCAATCGCCCTGGCACTGCTGGCGCAGGACGCCATTGGTTTCGTGGCTTCGCTCGCCTTTCAGCTGACCGGGATGGTCAACGCCTTCGGCTGGCTCAGCCTGGCGCTGTACGGCCTGCTGGCACTGGGCTATGCCTATTTCCTGTTCATCCGCCCGCAGGATTGCTAGGGGAGAGATTGGAAATTAGCTATGAAATCGAAAGATGTGGTTCCTCGTTCTGCAAAGATCTTGCGCTGGATTGCCCGCATCTGGAGCCTGCCGGTCTTTGCCCTGGCTTTGCTGCAAATCTCGGCGCCCGATCCTAACATCACCCAACCTGTACCGGCTGAGGATATGATCTTGTTGAGCCTGTGGGGGGTGGCGATCCTGGGGCTGCTGGTTGCCTGGCGCTGGGAGCTGGTGGGTGGTTTGATTACCATCGCCACCATGTTCATGCGTGAGCTGGTCTGGGTGATGCTCAAAGGTGGCTGGTTGGTGAACTTCCTGATCGCCTGGTTGCTGATCGTGCCTCCGGCAGTGCTTTTCCTGATCGCCTGGAGGTTGGAGAGAAAAGGAGAGTAGGCTTTATATGTCCCTCATCTATGCATCTGAAGTCCCCGACCCTCAAAGCCTCTTCCTGCGCGACCCACAAGCCGTAGTTGTCGAGTGGCAGGGGCTGCGGGCATTGAAGCTGAGCGGACAGGGCGCCTGCCTGCTGGTCGTGCCTGACCTCCTGCTCCCACAGGGGCGCATCGAAGTGGAGATTGGCGCGCAGGGCGCCGCGTACGCGGGGATTGCCTTCCGTCTGATTGACAGCCTGAATTACGAGCTTGCCTACGCCCAGCCGCACACCACTGGCAAGTGGGATGCGCTGCAATACGATCCCGTTTTCCACGGCTCGAACACCTGGCAGCTTTATCACGGTTCGGGTAGCCAAATGACTACTCAGGTGCCAACCGGTAGCTGGTTCACCCTGCGCCTCAGCTTCCAGGGTCAGCGCGCCATGCTCCAGGTCGACGAGCAACCGCCTCTATGGATCAACCGCCTCGCCCATGTGCAGCAGGACGGTTTTGTCGGGCTGTGGAGCTACCTGCCGGCGCATTTTCGCCAATTGCGTGTATCCGACGACCTGCCTGATTTTTCTGCCGCGGATTTTCCACCTGCAGCCCGCCATCCGACCGCCGGTATGGTCAGTGAGTGGTTCCTGGAAGGCTTCGGTATGCTCAGCTGCGAGCCCAACGGCATTCTGAATCTCAACCGCTACCTGCCGGTATCCACGACTGTGGCGCACCTGCAGCGGGAGATTGAGCTTGAGCAGGAGGGCGAGCTTACCTTTACCCTGGGCTTCAGTGATGAGCTTTCCCTGCGCATCGATGATCAGGAGATCTATCATGGCGAGAATCTGTGGCAGGATACGCCCGAATGGTCCGAACGCGGCTACGTCAGCCTTGACCGGCAGGTCATCCGACACCTGAACCGGGGCAGGTACCGCCTGACGGCTGTCTTAAGCGCCAGGGAGTATTTTGGCTATGGTATGACGCTGCGCATTGAAGGAGATAATTACCAGCTATTACCCGCCCGGTGGCTAAAATGAACCGCTGGTGGTGATACAAAAATCCGGGGGAGCAAATTGGAACATGCTTGTTGTTGCGATGGCTTTCATTTCACTCTATAATAGTTAATGGAGGGAAAGGAGACCACTATGACCGATGAAACCAAGATATGTCCCATGTGTGCAGAGACGATCCGGGTTGAAGCCAAAGTATGCCGTTACTGCGGCGCCCGTTTTCAAATCGTCCGCCGCGGCTATTGTGCGACGGATCATGCCATTATGGAGGCTGATGAGGAAGGTAAGTGTCTCGTTTGTGGCAACCCGGTTGTCGATCTGCGCCTGGAGAGTACGCTGCTCGAAGAAATCAAACCGGCTGTCGATGAACAGGCTACGCCTGTGCCCGACGCAGCACCCGCCACAGAAACGCTTGAGTGGGTCATTGAGCCTGTGCGCGGCGAGGGCGTCAACTGGCGCTGGAATGGTGTCTTCCTGGATGCAATATTTATCAACATCATCTTTGTCGTGATTGCTTTTATCTACACCACACCCCTGACTCTGCTTCAGCCAGAGCAGTTGGGAGACGAATTTGGCGCCATCTACAGCGGAAGTCTGCTGGTTTTATTGCTGCTGATCTGGCTTTTATATTCCATCCTTTGCGAAAGCATCTGGGGGATGACATTGGGGAAAAAATTCAGCTATCTGCATGTCATCCGTAAGGACGGCAGCAAGATCAGCTGGTGGCAGGCGCTCATCCGGGCTGTGTGTGGTATTTTCGAATACAATCCCATCGGTGCGATCATTGTGTGGGTCACCCCGCTTAAGCAGCGCCTGGGCGACCTGATTGCCGGCACGTTAGTGGTCAACCGTGAAAAACTGCACCGCGTAGAATTCCGCTCTGATCTCACCGGCTTTGAATTCCACGATTACCGCAGGATTGAGTTCGCTAAGATCACTTCCGGGACTGTGTATAAGTTTGGCCTGATTCGCCGCCTGACGCTGGAGGGTCTTTCGCCGCAGGGCAACCCGCTCAAGCTGAAATGGAACGCCCAATTCCAGCGCAGTGCCTTCGAGCGCATCCGCAGCGAATTAGAGCGACGCACGAACCTGTTCTTTCCGGAAAAGATCATCATCGGGCGGTTGATCCTGGTGCTCATTTCTCTGCTGTTGATCTTGCCAGCCATTGTCCTGCTGTTCCTGATCATATTCCAGCAGTGAAGCCTGATCGGATGTGGAACTCAAAGGGAAGATAAATGCTGATCACACTTCCCGATGGACGCAGGCTGGGCTATGAGGAATATGGTGACCCGCAGGGACGCCCGCTTTTGCTCTTCCACGGGCAGCCCGGCAACCGCCTGTTCCGCCATCCCTCCGAAGCGCTGACCGCCATGCTGGGCGTGCGCCTGATCACGATCGACCGCCCCGGCTACGGGCTGTCCGATTTCCAGCCAGGGCGCAAGCTGCTGGATTGGCCCGGCGACGTGGCTGCGCTGGCCGATGCCCTCGAGATCGATCGCTTTGCGCTGCTGGGCTTTTCGGCCGGCGCGCCCTACGCCCTGGCCTGCGCCTGCCTGATCCCAGAGTGCCTGACCCGTGTCGGGCTGGTGAATCCCGCGCCGCCTATGCACCTGCCCGAGATCCACCGCCGCGCCTCCGGCTCGCTGCGCACCAACTACCTGCTTGCCCACTACGCCCCCCCGCTCTTGAAGGCTTCCTTCCGATTGTTCTGGTGGTTCTCGCGGCAAGACCCTGAGGCATTCATCAAAATGGCGCTTGAACAATCCCCCCCGGCAGACCGGCGGGTCTTGTTGCGACCTGAAGTCAACGCACTACTGGAAGAAGTGTGGCGCGAGAACCTGCGCTTCGCCCCGCGCGGCTATGTGCAGGACGTGCAGATCCTGATGGGGGATTGGGGCTTCGCCCTGGCGGAGGTGCAGAAGGAAGTCCATCTATGGCAGGGGGAGACGGACGAGAACACGCCGCTCGAATGGGCAAGATATATTGCCAAACAACTGCCCCACTGTAAGACAACATACTACCCGGAGGAGGGTCATTTCGCTCTCTTTTCGCATTGGGAGGAAATACTGATCGAGCTTGCCTGACCGTCTACACGCTTGTGTGTGGATGGGATGAGGTTCTACTGATCATAGAAAAGAGGCAACCTGCCTGTGACCAAAGCCAACGACGAAACCGCCGAGATTCAACAGCAAATCGAGCACAATTACCGCTGGAATTTTGCGGTCAATACGCTGGATGGAGCCAGCTTCAGTTTTGGGATGAGCTTCATGGCTTACACCGTCATCCTGCCGCTGTATGTCAGCCACTTCACTGACAACCCACTATTGATTGGCTTGATCCCGGTGCTTGGCACGGCTGGCTACCTGGTGCCGCAGCTCTTCACCGCCAATACGATCGAGCGTGCACCCTTGAAGAAGTTCTTCCCGGTGAACATTGGCTTTTTCACCGAACGATTGCCGGTGCTCTTGCTGCCCCTCAGTGCGTATTTTCTGGCGACCAGTCACCCAGATATGGCGCTTGTCTCGTTCTTTTTGTTATTTGCCTGGCACACCATCGGGGCGGGATTGATCGTGGTAGGCTGGCAGGATATGGTAGCCAAGATCTTTCCAGTTGACAGGCGCGGGCGCTTCTTCGGCGTGTCCAATTTTCTCGGCAACGGTGTGGGCATCCTGGGCGCGCTGCTGGTACCGTTTATGCTGGAAAGGTACCCTTTCCCGCTCGGCTTCGTCTTTTCTTTCAGCATTGCCGCCACACTGATCTTCATTTCCTGGATTTTCCTCTCGCTCACCCGCGAGCCGGCAGTCTACAGTACCAAGGTGCCCGTCTCTCAATCGGATTACCTGCGCTCCCTGCCTGCCATCTTGCGCCGAGACCGCAATTTTAGCCTGTACCTGCTGAGCATGTTTGTCTTCTGGTTGAGCGGCATGGCGACTGGTTTTCTGGTGGTGTATGCCAAAGAGAACTGGAACATGTCCGACGGAGAGGCGGGTGGTTATGTGATCGCCCTGCAGGTCGGGATGGCACTGTCCTTCCTGTTCTTCGGCTTCCTGTCAGACCGCAAAGGTCACAAATTGAGCCTGGAGATCTGCCTGCTGTTGGGCGGTCTATCCCTGGTGCTGACGATCCTTGCTCCCAGCCCGCTTTGGTTTTACTCCATCTTCTTCTTGAGGGGCGCGGTTAACGCCGGCTCATTTGTCTCTGGCATTTCCATTGTGTATGAATTCACCAGCCCTGAGAATCGTCCAACTTACATCGGTCTGGCAAACACCATCTCGGGCGCGGCAGGTGCAGTTGCACCGCTGATGGGTGGCTGGATAGCCGCTGCAGCGAGCTACCGCTCCATGTTCATCTTTTCTGCCATCATCGGCGCGGTCAGTTGGGTGATGTTGCGTTATGCGGTGCGTGAGCCTCGCCAGCAAAACCAGGAGCGGCTCGATGTGAGCTGAGCGGCATCAACGCAAAAATCTGGTCAGAATATTCCCCTCCCCCAAAAACGGGGGAGGGGTCAGGGAAGTGAGCTCTACATGGGCAGATCCTTGAATACCTGCCTCATCTTCCTGCCATACTCGCGGAATGCCTGCCGTCCCTGCTCAGTCAGCTT
>JAFGQI010000134.1 GCA_016935755.1 Anaerolineales bacterium | reverse complement strand
GTACTTCTTTCGTGGCATCTTCAGGGTCTCCTTCGCCCTAAAGGATGCAAGTTCCGTTCCATCTTATTCAACATGACTGACTACTAGGCCGTATTTTGAATTACGGAACAATATTAGTAATTGGTACTGGAGGTACTCGCTCGCCTATCCCCAACATCAAAGATCCAATGAAATTAAAACAAAAGATTAACTCGATCATAGCTGAGAAAACCCTCTAACCATATACCTCGATGACTTCTCTTAGCGAAGTCGACACTCGCGCGAACCTGTTGACAATGGATGTGTGTCCCCCTATGTGCGGCACAAAGTGAGCGGCAGGATGGTGTCGGCAACAGATACCAATAATAAGTAAATCATATAAACACGTGACTGCAATACCATCATTCTCAGTACAGCAACTACAGGCAATATGCAATGTTTTAGGCGATACCAGCGATGGGCTCACTGGATCAGATATTGGTATGCTTTTGACTCAATGTGGTATTATCGATCCATGCCCCGGTATCACTAAACGAAACAGGTTGTATGAAGCCTTAAGACAGCGGCAGCAACAAGATCGCTGTGCTAATAATGTTATTGCTTTTATCCAAGCCGCAATGCATCCTGTACGATTTAGTCAAGATCCAGTGAAATTTCAATCAATCAAAGACCGTCTGAATCTTGTTCTTTCATTTGCCGGATACCAACTTGGCGAGGATGGCAATCTGCGAGAAATATCTATAGCCAGAACTTTAAGCGAAGCCGAACAGAGAGCTGGTCGCCTTCGATCCGAATTACTACGCCGAAATGTTCATCCTGATGTACTTCATTTCTGCAATACTGAGTTACTCCAAGATAACTATTTCCATGCTGTTCTTGAGGCTACAAAAAGCGTTGCGGACAAGATCCGTCAAATCACAAGGCTAACCGGTGATGGTGCTAATTTGATAGATAACGCTTTTGGATTGAAGAATGGGCCTCTTCTGGCGATAAACACTTTAGACACCGAAAGTGAAATCTCAGAGCATACGGGGCTAGCAAATATGATAAAAGGTTTGTTTGGTATTTTTCGCAACCCAACTGCTCACGCGCCAAGAACTACCTGGGTGATTAAAGAACAAGATGCCCTGGATTTATTGACGATGGTTTCTTATATTCACCGACAACTTGACCGTGCAGTACCTACAACTAAACGAAGGACACAGTAAATTACGCTTGTCATGTCATTATCACAAAAATGAAAGCCAATATTCAAGCTAATGAGCTGATCACCCCTCGGACATTTTTTGGGCGGTTTTTCTCTAGCCAGTTTTAACAAGGAGTTAGCGATGATCCAAGAATTGATTAACAAATTATGGTTGATTTGCGATGAAATTCGAACTAGTGGTCAACGAATAAATTTCAAAATATTAGCTGAACAATTATCTGATCAAGGCGTATCTATATCAAAAGCCGATTTGCCCGAATTCATTTCTGCGCTCGTAAAAAAAATGGGGGCTGATGCAGGTCTGTTCTATGTTCCTGAAACACTTACCCACATAATCGCGAAAATTCTCGAAGGTCGTTCGAGTAATATCGTATGCGACCCCTGGGCAGGTCTTGGATCTCTCCTGTCATCTGTTATGGAGGCAACTCAGGCTCCAAGAAGTATCGCCTATTCACCGAAAAATGACCAAACCTCATTAGGAGAAGTGCTATTACCATCCGCTGAATGGTGGTCAGGGGAAATTTCCCATTTTTTAACCACATTGCCTAATGGGATTGATATTGTGGCAAGCATGATACCATTCGGTTTTCGAAATAACTTATCGATAATTCTAAATACTAGTGCTGGTTCTTCAATAGAAATCCAAAGCGATCTTGGGGGACTCATATTGGCAGCTTCTTCAGTAAAACTCTCGTCCGAGGGTATAGGACTTTTTGTCGTTCCCAATTCGTTCTTCTTTTCGAATAGATCTATTTTACGGAAGTTTGAAACCCTTGGTTTGGGAATATTTGCAGCCTTGGCAATGCCACCTGGATCATTTGCACCTTATGTCACTATTCCTACACATCTCATTATTATTAAAAAAGAAGTTCAATCCCAGACGTTTGTGGCACAACTTTCCCAGGATCAAAATACAAATAACCAAATTATCGATAATTACAAACAGAGAATAATTGGGACAACTCTTGAGCTTGGTTGTTATGTTGATACTATGTCGTTCTCAGGAGTAGAATCCTTACAATTGGTAAGGCGTATCAACCAATTAGAACAAGCACTAGACTACCCTGCAGTTCCTCTGGGAGAAATCGCTAACCAGATTATATTAGGGGTAAGCAACAAAGATTTCGCATTTCCTAATATTGAGAATTCAATTTTCATCCCTCTTCTAGGAAACAGCGATGTAGTTGACTCATGGGAGAACGCCTCCCTAAAAGCGCAGAATTACGCTCAAGTGGTAATTAATTCCACATGTACATACCCACAGTTTGTATATCGATTTTTAAATTCTGAACTGGGTAGAATGCTCCGATCAATAGCGATGACAGGAACAACGATTTTAAGAATGAACCTTCAGTCGATAAGAGGTATTCGAATATATATTCCGGACCTAGAGACCCAGCAAAGTATTCTAGCAACGGAAGCTAGCATAACATCTGAATTAAACATAATTCTCGGATTGCAAAATGAACTCGTTGAATACCGGCGTAATCTTTGGGCAGATCCACGGTCACAGGATCGTATCAATCAAGGTTTACGCTTCCTTAGTTCTAGGATTTCCGGTAATATGAAAAATCACACTGATGAGAGCCTAGAACTTTGGTTTGAAACTCTACCGTTCCCATTGGCTTCGATATTACGAGCATGGCAAGCAACCGAAAGCGAAGATTATAAAACAAAGTACGAACACCTGTTGGATTTCTTTGAAGCAACAACTGAATTTTTAAGCATTATCTTCCTCAGTGCATTTTATTCAAAAGAGCAGGTTTTTGAAGGTATCAAAAGAGATCTCGAACAGATTCTAAAAAAACAAAACTTAGGGTTCAAACGAGCAACTTTTGGCACTTGGCGCGCAGTATTAGATTTTCTTTTGAAACAAATTCGGATATATCTCTCTAGTAACGATGATAATCGTTCAATCTGTATAGATATGTTTGCTGGTGTAAATACCCAACTTCCTGAAGTATTAAGTCACAAGAATATTTCTGGCATCATTGAATTTGCCAATAATAAGAGAAATGTTTGGAGGGGACATGGGGGTGTTGTTAGCCAGGAAGAAGCAAAATTGCGTAATGAACAACTTCTCTCTAGGGTTCAAGAACTTAGGGAGGTCATGGGTAATATATGGAAGAATGTTCAACTTGTTAGCGCGTCAAATTGTCGCCCTCGACGTGGCATGTTTGAAAATAATGTTGCTATTCTGATGGGAAGCAATAGCGAATTCATCAAAGAGTGGCGTGGTTTTTCCACTGGACTAGATGTTGAAAGACTCTATATTGTTCATCGTGATAGTCTACGAGTACTCCAGCTTTTACCATTAATTATTATAGGCTCATCACCGACATCGGCAAAGAATGCTTGTTATTTCTTTAATCGTGTTGAGAAGGAGGGACTCCGATATATTTCCTATCATTACACTGATCTACCTGAACGCTTTTGGTCAATCAAAGATGCCCAGGAAGCCAGCTCACTTCTAGATCTATAATCAATCGGATTCTGTCAGCACTCTTCTCTCCAACATAAATCTCCGAAAATATCGTCAGGAGTATGTATTATGGGTCCCGGACATTTCGCCATAGCTTTTGCCGCCAAATCCACCGCTCCTAAACCGCCGCTGTGGGTGCTACTGTTGGCGACCGAGGTGCTCGACCTGCTGAGCTACGCTTTCCAGGCTTTGGGCATCGAGGACTTCGGCATCACCACTTCGGACCTCCAGCATGGCGTTCAGGTGCTGGTTCCTGCGACCATTCCCTGGTCGCACGGGCTATTCATGTCGATCGTCTGGTCGCTCCTCGCTGCCGGGATCGCTTACCTGGTCTGGCGGGATCGCCAGGCAGGGATGATCGTTGGACTGGCGTTGTTCAGCCATTGGGTGCTGGATTTTATCGTCCACCTTCCTGATCTGCCGCTGCTCTTCAGCGGATCGCCCAGGGTTGGCCTGGGCTTGTGGGGTTCGGGGGCTGGTCTCGTGATCAGCGGCGTGCTGGAGATCGTCCTGCTGGCAGCCGGGACGATCATATATCTGGCTACACGAAAACGAAAACCCGAAAAGGAGGCCGTGTGAGAAAAGCTACCCGCATCGCCGCCGCCTCGTCGGGCATCATCGCTGGCATTGCCGGGCTGGAGCGGGATTCGTCCAGCACATATCCGGCGGTTAGGGTTTTAATAATCCTTTTGCGTTGCGCCTCCAGAAGTCAATCAGCGTTTCCAGGATATCCGTAGAAGCCAGATCGTCCAGATTGTTCGGGTCTGCGCCCAGGCGGTAGTTGAAGGAGTTATCCCCTTCCTTGAGCGGCTCCCAGGCGGGATACCACATCCAGATGGCGTAGTTCCAGCCGTGCTGCTCGAAAAGCTCCATCTGGTCGCGCAGATACTGCGCTGCCCCCGGCGCCCAGCGCACCGCCCCGTATTCGTTGACCGCCAGCGGGCGGCTGTGTTCGCCCATCCAGTCCACGGCAATCGAGAACAGCTGCTCCAGCCAGGAGCGATCACAGCGCTCGGCTTCGCCATCGTAATCGGTATCGAACTCGCCCGGATAGATGTATTCCGGGTCTGCAGCAGGTTCCTGGTGAGAGTATTCGTGCGGGTTGTACTGGTGGAAGGTGTACACCAGGCGCTCATCTTCGACCATTTCTACATACGGCAGCCAGGCGATATCCCCAAAACTAAGCCCGCTGACCAGGATGGGCGTGTCTGCATCCACGCTGCGGATCGCCTCCACGATCGGCGGATACCAGGTGTTCCAATCGTAGCCGCTGCCGCCGTACTGATCATAAAATTCTCCCGCGTCCCAGATATCCAGGATGCCGTTGGAGTTTGGCTCGCACATCAGGTCGTAGCCCACCACCACCTGGCTGCCCAGGTAGCGCTCGGCGGTATAACGCCACATCGCTGCCCAGGCGGCCTGGGCAGCGGGTTCCGTCCAGACCGATTCGATCAGGTAGCTGCGAGGATACCAGTCGGCTGCGCCCAATATCGAGAACTCGCTGCGTCCCGGACCGCTGCGAAAGGTGATCACAGCGTATAGATCCGCTTCGGCTGCCATCTCCAGCAGGCGATCCAGGTTGGCTGCCGCTTGCTCGTCGACCCGGTAAGGAGGCTCGACGGTATACAGCCCGGCGACCGAGAAATTGACGTAATTCGCCCCCAGAGCCCTCAGGTGGTCGAAATCCTCCTGGGTATAAGGCGGCCCAAAGGGCCCTGGGCCAACGAACTCCAGCCCGTCGATCTCTTCGAAGACCCGCCGCTGGTAGATATTCGCCCCGCGCAGCTGAGTGCCCCCGCTCCACAGCGACCACTTATCGAAGGGCTGCTCGCCTGGCTCGGTCTCTGTCGCTGGGATGGAGGTTTCGACGGGCGTTTCGACGGGTGTAGAAACAGCCGTGGCGATGCGCGCGGCGGTCGCTGGCGGACGAGTTGGAACGGCTTCCGTCTTGTCCGTGGATGCTGTTTCTTCTACACCGGCGCCCCCTGACGTGCATGCCATCAACATCCCGGACAGGAACAGCCCCCAGAACCCGAGCAGAAGGTTTCTTTTTTTCATCTGATTGCTGCTCCCTAAAAGTTGTGCATCTATTCCGATTCCAGAGTCAGGCGCAGGGGGAATTTTGCCAGGGCAGCGGTATAATGCGCCCGATGCAGGCGGCGCTGCGCCTCGCCCAACGGCAGGCTCTGCACATAGGCCGAACCCTGGTAGTGGGCGGTGTACATCACCTGCACGGCGTGCGGCCCATCCAGCAGGAAAATTTGCGTCAGCACATACAGCACAAAATCGACCGTGGTGACATGGTCATTATGGAGAATCACGCGGTAGAAAGGCCCCAGCTCGGCCTGCCAGCTCTCGCTGATCTCTCGGGTGGTTTCGGGGGTGGGGGTGGACATGGCTTATCCCTGACCCTAAGATTTTTTAATGAGAAACACTAAGAAGAAAATCAGCGTGGCGGTCAGCACGATGGCTGCGCCGGAGGCGATGCTCAGGTAATAGGACAGGTAGAGCCCCACCACTCCTGCCAGGCTGGCGATCAGCGCGCCGAGCGCCATCATCGCCAGCAGGCGTTTGGTCAGCAGGTAGGCAGTGGCGGCGGGCGTGACCAGCATGGCGACCATCAGCGCCACCCCCACGGTCTGCAGGCTGACTGCCACGGTTACCGCAATCAGCACCAGCAGCAGGTTGTTGAGCAGACCCACCGGCATGCGCAGGGTCGCTGCCAGCACCGGATCGAATGACAGGATCATGAACTCCTTGTAGAACGCCGCCACAAGGAACAACGCCAGCCCACCAAACAGCCCGATCGTCCACAGGCTGGCCGCTGAAACCCCCAGCACATCCCCAAACAGGAAGTGACTCAAATCGACGGCGTAGCTGCGCACAGTTGAGATCAGAGCGATGCCCAGGGCGAACATGCCGGCGAAGATAACCCCGATGGCGGTATCTTCTTTGATCTGCTTGTTCTTGCTGATGGCGCCAATCCCCAAGGCCGAGATGATCGAGGCGCCCAGCGCCCACCAGAAGAGCGGCTCCCGCCCGCCCCCGCTGACCAGGTAGCCCAGCGCCACTCCGGGCAGAATGGTGTGCGCCAGGGCGTCGCCGAAAAAGGCCATGCCGCGCAGCACCACATAAGCGCCCACCACCGCGCAGACCACCCCCACCAGCACCGCAGCAATCAGGCCGCGCTGCATAAATGCATAAGACAGAGGCTGGAGCAGCCATTCAAGCAGCATGGTCATGCCTCTCATCCCCATCGCAGCAGGTATCGTCCATCGCTGCCAGACCGCCATCCATCTCGACCAGGCGCAGCCGGTCGCCGTAGGCGCGCTTCAGCAGGGTGGGTTCCAGCACCTCCTGGGCAGAGCCGAATCCGATCAACTGCCGGTTTAGCAGGATGATGCGGTCGAAATACCGCCCTGCTTGCTGCAAGTCGTGGGTCGCCACCATCACCGTGACACCCTTCTCCTGCAGCTTACTCAGCAGGCTCAGCAGGCTCTCCTGGGCAGGCGTGTCCAGCCCGGAGATCGGCTCATCCATCAACATCAGCTCGGCCTCTTGCGCCAGGGCGCGGGCGATGAACATGCGCTGCTGCTGCCCGCCAGAAAGCTCGCTGATCTGCCGCTTGACCAGATCGTCCAGATCGACCGTCTGCAGGGCGGTATGCACCTGCTGCCAATCACGCCGGCTGGGCCAGGCGAAAGGCCCCAACCGGGCGCTGCGCCCCATCATCACCACCTCCCCCACCGAGACCGGGAAACGCCAGTCCACCTGGGAGCGCTGGGGGATATAGCCAATGCAGATGTGCCCACGCGGGCCGGAACCATAGACGGTCACCTCTCCGCTGGTGGGCGGCAGTACGCCGGCAATGACCTTGAACAGGGTGCTCTTGCCCGCCCCGTTCGGACCAACCACCGCCACCCGCTCGCCTGGGCGCAGGTGGAAGCTGACCCCCTGCAGGGCATCATAGCCATCATAGCGCACGCTCAGATTCTGAACGTCCAGCACGGGCTGGTCGGCCTGGTGATGCGTATGCGGGTACATACTTATTTCAAAGCCTCCACGATGGCGCTGACATTATAGCGCATAAAATCAAGGTAGCTTTCTGCGCCACCGCCCGCCTGGCTCAACGAGCCGGTATAAAAGAAGATCAGTTTTACCCCAGTATCTTCAGCGATCTGCTCCGAGAGGGCCGGGTTGACCGTTGTGCCAACAAAAATCGCTTTGACCCCCTGCGCCTGGATGGCGTCCTGCAGATCGGCCAATTCCTGCGCTGAGGGCGCCGCGCTGGCGCTGAGGGAGCGCACCACCAGCCCGACCTGCTGGAAGCCGTATTGCTGCGCAAAGTACCCCAGCGTGGCGTGGTCGGTGACCAGCTGGCGGTTTTCCGCCGGCACGAGCGCCACCTGCTGGCGAATCCAACCATCCAGCTGCTCCAGCTGAACGATATAAGCCTCGGCGTTGGCGTGATAGTCGGCGGCATGATCCGGGTCGGCTTGCGACAGAGCCGCGGCGATATGGTTGGCCCAAATGATAACGTTGAGGGGCGACATCCAGGTGTGCGGATCGCCCGCAGCGTGCTCATCTTCTTCTTCGCCTTCATGTTCAGCCGTGAAAGGCAAGGGGGTGATGCCATCCGAGACACTGACCAGCTGACCTTTGACATTGGCCTCCAGCGTCTCTTCGAGCGACTCTTCCAGGTGCAAACCGTTGATGAAGACCAGCTGCGCTTCGCTCAACGCAGCCATATCCTGCGGGCGCGGCTCAAAGCTGTGCGGGTCTGCCCCCACCGGCAGCAGCACGGTCAGGGCGATGTGCTCCCCGCCCACCTGGCGCACCACATCACCCACCAGGGTGGTGGTGGCGACAACCTTCAGCCCGGGGCCGCTCGACGCCGGAGCGGAGCAGCCTGCCAGGAGCAAGACGGCAGACAGCCAGATCATGCAAATAGAAAGATATTTATGCATCGTTTTCCTGTATGTTTGATCCGTCCAGTATAATCCCAATCTAAAACGCGTCAAGGCCAATATAACACAGACCCTAAGGGTTTGGGAAACCCTTAGGGTCTGGCAAAATAACTGTCAAGCGTAACTTACTGTGATGCCAGCAGGATGCCGTTCCCACTGGGATCCTGGAGGCGAACCCCATCCAGCCCTTGGATCAGCGGGTAATTGGCTATACGCAAACGCTCGGCCAACCTATCGACTTCGACGCGGTCCGGCAGCAGGATGGTGAACTCGCTCAACCCTGTCGAGCCGCGTGGAGGCGGTGGAGCGCCCACCCCCTCCCAGGTATTCAAACCAATGTGGTGGTGATAGCCGCCGGCAGAGACGAACAGGGCGCTCCCACCCATACGCATCATTGGCTCGAAGCCCAGCAGACCGCAGTAGAATTCCTCCGCTTCATCCAGCCGGGAGACAGTGAGATGCACATGCCCCAGACGGGTTGACGGAGCAAAACCGGGACCGGCTGGCCGGCTGTCGCCAGCCTCCCCCAGAATACCTTCGACATCCAACGGATCGGCGCTCATGCGCAGTGAGCCGTCAGCAGCGCGCCAGGTTTCTCGCGCCCGATCGTGGTAAACCTCGATGCCGTTGCCTTCCGGATCCGCCAGGTAAATGGCCTCACTCACCAGGTGGTCCGACCCACCTTGCAGCGGGTAGCGGGCCTCCATCAAACGCAGCAGCAGCCGCTTCAGTTCGAAACGATTGGGCACCAGGAGGGCAAAATGGTACAGACCGGTGACGCCTCGCGGGCGCGGGCGCAGCCCGGTATCGCCATGCAGGACCAGAAACGGCTCACCTGCGCCCAGCGTCATCACCGCCCCCTGCTGGGAATGCAGGCGCAGGCCGAGGATGTTGCAGTAGAAACCCGCCAGCCACTCCAGGTTCGCTGCCCCCAGATGCACAGCCCCCAGGCTGGTTTGAGGGTGGATCGAATAGCTCAGCGATAGTTGGGTTGGCAGAGCAAAGAGCGTGTTCATTGATCGCCTCCGGGGGTCTAAGGGCTGATAGAAACCAGTCGATATATTATGACATATTAAACCCGAATAGTCAATATATATCCGTTTTCAATTGCTCTTCGTCGTTCAGGAAATCCATTCGTCTTGCACGGTGCGTTCGTTCTGCAGGCTGCCGGTGTTGACGGTGGTCTTCGGCTCGAGCAGCAGCACCTGAACTTCCTCCGGCGCAAAAGGGCAGTGCTCCACCCCGCGCGGGATGATGATGAACTCGCCTGCGCTCACCAACCGATCCCCGTCGCGCAGGCGCATGGTCAGGCAGCCTTTCACCACCAGGAACATTTCATCTTCGTTTTCATGCTGATGCCAGACGAACTCGCCCTGCAGCTTTGCCAGCTTGACATACGAATCGTTCAGCTCTCCCACGATCTTCGGCTGCCAGTACCCGCTGATCTTGCCAAACTTCTCCGTTAGATTGACGATTTCCATGCTCACAACCTCACACAATATTTTTCAGTATAGAATACATGAGGGCAAGCAGGAAGTCAATACCTCAAATTTTGAGAGGTATAATCTCCCCATGAACTCCGCTCCTCCCGCCTCTTCCCAACTTTCTATCATCGCCCTGCTCTATGGGGTCAAGCCCGCCCTGCTGCACCCGCTGAGCGGCGGACACACCGCCCAGGTGTATGATTTCCCCTACATGGGCAAATTTGGCGTGCTGCGCATCCTGAAACCCGGCCTGGATATCGACCTGGCTTCGATGCAGGCGGTGCAGGCCTGGCTGACCTACCTGGCAGTGTGCGGCGGGCCGGTCAGCCCACCTATCCCGTCCATCCACGGGCGCACCCTGGAGCAGGTGGAGGTCGACGGACAGGAATACCTGGTGGAAGCCGGCGAGATGGCCTCCGGCGTGCTGGCAGAGGAGCTGCCGCAGGAGCAGTGGAGCGAGGCGCTCTTCCACTCGCTGGGCCAGGCGGTGGGCCTGTACCACCGCATCGCCATGCACTACCAGCTGCGCCGCCCCGAGCTACGCCGCCCGGAGTGGCGGGCGAACCTGAACTGCTTTAACCCATCTGCTGATGAGCTGGCCCAGGCCAGCCCGGCGGTGCTGGCCAAGCGCCAGCAGACCCTGGCCCGCCTGGAGCACCTGCCGCGCGATGAAGAATCGTGGGGGCTGGCGCACCTGGATCTGCACTTCGGCAACTTCTATGTGGACGCCGAGAAGAATTAAATCACCCTGCTGGATTTCGACGACTGCGCTTACGGCTGGTACATCATGGACATCGCCATGCTGCTCTTCGACGTGCTGGTGGTGTATGACGGTCAGGAAGACCGCCAGGCCTTCGCCCGGCGCTTCCTTGAACACCTGCTGGCAGGCTACCGGACGATGAAATCGTTGGAGCCGTTCTGGCTGGAGCAGCTGCCCACCTTTCTCAAGCTGCTGGAGATCAGCATATTCATCGAAATGGGTGAGGAATGGGACGAGGCGACCAGCGGCTTTTGGTCGCGCCGGTTCATGCCCGGGCGGAAGGAGCGCATCCTAGGGGATGTGCCCTACTTAGAAAATTTCCAATTCTAGAGAAAACCGCAAAGAAACCGGACCCTATCTGGTACGCCGCTGAGTCACGGTTTCAATCCCGTGATGTGGATGGTGGCGACAAAGGAGGAGGCGGCGCGCACCCGCCGCATGAACAGGATGCCAGTGGCGGAGGCTGGATCATAGCCGCAAGCGCCTGGCCCATAGACATCCAGATCGGAAGCCAGGACGACCGCGCGCAGTTTGAGCGAACCATCGGGGTTG
>JAFGQI010000133.1 GCA_016935755.1 Anaerolineales bacterium | reverse complement strand
GGGTCGAGGGCGGCGCTGTTGACCAGAATATCCAGGCGGCCAAAAGCCTGCAGGGTAGCCGCGACCATCGCCTGCACGGAGGCGGGGTCGGTGACGTCCGTTTCGACTGCCAGGGCAGCCGTTCCCATCTGCGCGGTGGTGTTGATCTGTTTGGCTATCTTCGCCGCTGCAGCTTTATTGAGGTCGGCGATAACCACTCGGGCGCCCGCCTGGGCGAGGGTGTGACAGAATTCCTCGCCCAGCAGGCCCGCTCCGCCGGTTACCACCGCCACGCGATCGTGTAGATCGAAAAGCGATAGCACCGGCGATGCAGTTGTGTGCTTATTTGCTTTTTTCGCCATCCGAATGATTGTTGCTCACGGGCAGGATGAAACCACGTTCTTCCAGATGAGCAATGATCCATCGCGCATTTTGAGCGGCATCATTGTTCACTGTGTCCAGGGTGATTTCAGGGTTAACCGGCGCTTCATACGGGTCGTCGACGCCGGTGAAGCCGGTGATCTGGCCGCGGCGGGCGCGGGCATACATGCCTTTGACGTCGCGCTGTTCGCACACCTCGATGGGCGTATCCACAAAGATCTCGACAAAGTTCTCACCCACCATCTTGCGCACTTCGTTGCGGGTGGCGCGGTAGGGGCTGATGGCGGCGCAGATGACGATGCCGCCGTGATGGCTGATCTCGCTGGCAACGTAGCCGATGCGCAGGATGTTGGTATCGCGATCCTCGCGGGAGAAGCCCAAACCCTTGGAGAGATGGGTGCGGACGACATCGCCATCCAGGACGGTGACCTGGCGGCCGCGCTCCAGCAGGAGGGAGGTGAGAATTTCCGAGGTGGTGGATTTGCCCGACCCACTGAGGCCAGTGAACCACAGGCAGACGCCCTGTTTGTGGCGTGGGGGGTACATCTGCTGCAAAATTTCAGCGGTCTCCTTGCGGGTGAACCACTCGGGCAGGGTCTTGCCTTTGGCCAGGTATTCGTCGCGCACCTGGGTGCCAGAGATGGATAGAATTGGGGCGCCTTCGGGGACTTTGGTCGTTTCCTCGTAGCGCTCTTCGTCTGGCAGGTAAACCAGTTCTTTGAATTCTACTGGCTGGACGCCCAATTCTTCAGCGTACTGCGCCATTAAGATCTGGGCTTCGTAGGGGCCGTAGAAGGGCTTGCCCTGGCTGTCGTTGCCGGGGCCAGCGTGATCACGGCCAATGATGAAATGAGTGGCGCCGTGGTTGCGGCGGATGATAGCGTGCAGGAGCGCCTCACGCGGGCCAGCCATGCGCATGGCTAGCGGCAGCAAGCTGAGCATGGTGCGTTTTGAGTCGTAGTAGTTCTCCACCAGGGCGCGGTAGGTGCGCACACGGGTGTAATGATCGACATCGCCTGGTCGGGTCATACCGACTACCGGGTGGATCAACAGCGCCCCATTGACCTCATCGGCGGCGCGCTTGGTCAGTTCTTCATGGATGCGGTGCAGAGGGTTGCGGGTCTGGAAGGCAACCACCTTGCTGTACCCCATCGCTTCTAAACGAGCGCGCACCTGAGCGGGTGTCAGGCGCAGTTCGACAAAATCGTGGTAAATGGGCAGGTTGATCACCTTTAGCTTACCGGATACATACACCTTCCCCCAGCGCACCATCTCGGAGATCAGTGGGTGTTTGGGGTCGGTGCTGCCCAACACCAGCCGGGCCTCACGTTGATGGTCGTAGTGGTACACTTCTTCGATTTGCATGACTGCCAGAGTGTTATTGCGAGAGTCATTCAGGGTGATCTCCTCGGCATAGTTTGGCAAGGTGCTCTCATCCAATGGCAAGGCAATCGGGATGGGGAATAAGGTGCCATTCTTCAGGCGCATTTCGGTCAGCACCCGTTCGTAATCGGCTTTGCCCATGAAGCGGTCTAACGGGGAAAAAGCGCCGGTAGCCAGCATTTCCAGGTCGCAAACCGAGCGGGCGGAAATCTGCACCGACGGCAGGTGAATGGCGCGCGCCAGCAGTTCCTGGCGTTCGTCACCGGTTACCATCAGGTCAACCAACGTACCACCGTACGGGCTGATCAGGGTTTTCGAGCTAGTTTTCGACATTCAAGATACTCCTTGGCGGAAGCAAGTTCCGCGATGATTTTAGCGGCGCTGAGGGCCACGGATGGATGCTGCAATGTGACAGATCTTCCCCTGGATGGGGCATGACTTCCAGATCGTGATCTTTACCACAAACTGACGATTATACCCTGCTTTTGAGATGTATGTGCAGCCAGGGCCAGCTGCAGGGCCTTGATCCCGTCTTCTAAGGTGCAGCGCGGCTGAGCCTGGACGTGGATGACCTCGAGAAAGTGCTGCATCTGAGCCAGAAAAAGATGGTTGCGCTCAAAACCGGCTGGAGGTGCGTGAATTTCCCATTCTGCCTGTTCTCCCCGGTATAAGCGCGCCGCGCCATCCTGATTATCCCAGCGGATTGTCCCTTCAGAGCCAATGATTTCCAGATGATGCGAGGGAGGGCGCTGGTTGTAGTCCAGGTGGACGCTGCCCAGCACACCGCTGGCAAAACGCAGGCCGATTTCAGCGGTGTCTTCGACGCTTAATTCCAGATCATTGAGCTGCGCCGAGAAAGCCCACAGTGCGGAGACGTCGCCCAGGAGATCGCGCAGATAGTCCAGCGGGTGGCAGAGGGTCAGGATCACACCCCCTCCCAGCTCGGGGCGGGCGCTGTACCCCTGGCGGTAGTCCTCCCAGGGATGCCAGCCGGGCAGGTATTCGCCCCAATGGGCGCGCACAGAAAGTGGTCTGCCAATGGCGCCTTCCGCCAGCCAGCGGCGCACCTGCTGCAGGCCCGGATGAAAGCGGAACTGGAAGCCCACCAACACCTGCCCACCGCCGCGCTGGAGAGCGGATTGCAGATCATCCAACCTCTCCATTGAATGCGAAACAGGTTTTTCCAGCAGCAGGTGGCAGCCGGCCTGGGCTGCGGGGATGGCGACATCCAGATGCAGGGCGGTGGGGTTGGCGATGATCACTGCGTCCGGGCGGTGAGCCAGGGCAGCCTGCAGATCCGTCTCTACCGGCAGACCAGCCAGCTCGTCATCCGGCAGGGTGCTGCGGCGCGTGCGGTAGAGCAGGATATCCCGCTCGCCCAACGCCAGCAGGTTGCGCAGGTGCCGGCGCCCAATCGAACCCAACCCGGCGATCAGGAATTTCATTGTACGGGATATCCCCAGGCTTGCAGAGTCTGGCTGGCGATCTGGTGGTAAATTTCTCGATCATGAGCGGTGAACAAGTCCCGCCAGCCGCCCTGTTTGCCTTTCTGGAGAGGCAGGGCGATCTCTTTGGCTTTCTGCTGCTGCCAGTCGGCGTCCGGGTTCTGCGCCATCTCCGCGTTCAGGGCCTCATGCAGTTCGGCGGTCGGCAGGCTGGCGCCCAGGAAGCTCCACAGACGGGTTAACTCTTCCCAGGGGTTTCGCAGCATGTCTTCGTAACGCAATGAGAAATATTGCTCTCCGAAAAGCTGCTGGCCCTGCTGGTGGGTCTGGGTGACATTGCGCACCCAACCTTCGGCGGCGCGGCGCAGGCCCTTTTCAGTAAAAATAGAGCGCTCGCCGTGCAGGAAGGGCTCAGGCTGGCGCGAGAACTCCTCTCGGATGCGCAGATCCTCGGGCAAAAGCTGGTCGGGAAAATCGATAAAAGCCTGGAAGCGATGCGAAATGGCCGTGTCGCGCCCATCCCGGACGATGTAGATCAGCCGTCCATCTGGATACACCTGGTGCATCAGGCGCACGGCTTCACCATCCAGCAGGCTGCTGGGGCTTTTATCGCCCACGATGCGCTTGCCCAGCTGACGGGCATCGCGTTCCAGGATGAAATCGGCGGCGGCGCGCAGCACCACAGGAGATAGATCCTTGCCGCGGTTCCAGCGGTTGCTGCCGCGGCTAAGCCAGGCGCCCACTTCATTGTCGCGCACCAAGGACTGCAGCAGCGGGGGACGGGTGAAGAAATGCGCCTGGTAATTGCAGTGCACCTCGGGGTGCAGGCGCACCAGGCGGGTCAGCATGGTCGTGCCGGAGCGGGCGTGACCAAAGATAAAGAATTTATCCAGCGGGAAGAACTGCCGGGCCTCAGCCACCTCTTCAGCCGAAATGGGCGGGATTTCTCGCCCTGCGCTGCCGGGCTGGCCGCGGTCGATCTTTTGGGGCGATCTGGCAAATAAGATGTGCAGGGCCTGGGATATTCGGGAAGATATGGACATAGGGGATAGCCAGCAGGCTGTGGGTTGGGCTATTCGGCGGCAGGTTGCCGGGGGATGAATTTACGGCGCAGGGGCCAGGCGAGCAGGCGCAGGCGGGCAGCCAGCGCCGGGATGAATTGCTGGCTGGCCTGGGTGGGATACTGCCAGGCTTCCATCAAGAATCGATTCTTGATCTCAATCACCGCGGCTTCCTGCGGCGACAGCGACTCTTTCCAGCGCCCCACTGGAGCGGCGCTGATGCTCTGGAACTGGTTGGCGAACATGGAATTGCCCTGCCACTGCTCGCCGGCCCGGGTGGGGTCAGCCAGGGAGGGGCTCCATTCAATCTGCAGAAACTCCACCATCTGGTGCAGGGTTTTTTCTGGCGCCTGGGCCAGGTCTTCATAGCGCAGCAGCAGGTAGCGCCAGGCGCCGAAGTTTTCCTGGTTGCGCATGCCAGCCTGGGTAGAGCGCTGCCAGTTGGCGGCAAAGAATTCGGCACCCCAACTGGAATGCTTGCGCCGGTAGGAGACATAATTGTCGCGCGGGTCGCGCACGATGTGGATGCAGCGCGCCTCAGGCCACCAGGCGAAGATTTGACCGGCGTAATATTCGTTGTAGGGGCTTTTTTCGATCCAATAGCGGGTTTGATCCGTGATCTGACTGCTCACCTGCCCGTAAGCCAGCACTGCCGCGCAGAGAATATCGCCCGCGTTCAGTACCCCTGGGTCAGCGGTCAGCCGAGTCGCAAGCCAGTCTCGCATGGCCTGCCGGACGGCCTGGTACGAGATGGCGGAGTAATCGCGATCGGGGAAGCCGGCCTGGCTGGCGGGGGGATTCTGGCGGTTCCAGGTGAAGATGTGGATCAGTAGCTGATCCGCCAGCTCGAGCTGCCCATCTAAGTCCAGCCCCTGGGCGCGGGGCAGGAAGCGCCGGAAGAACATGCTTTCCTCCGGGTAGGCAATCAATTGCGGGTGCGAGTCAAACACGGCTCGCAGCAGGCTGGTGCCGGCTTTGGGATGCCCGCAGATAAAGATAGGATGGTCTGGGAGTTCAGGGGAGATCATCAGCGCGGATTCTTCAACGGAACAGGATGTCGAATAGGCGTTTGTATAGATGGGAAAGCACCCGGCGGCTGCCCGGGATGCGCAGCAGCCAGTGCTTTTTTCTCTTTGCCGATAGGAAGGGTGGCTGAGTTCCAGCAGGCGCGGCCTGCAGATCCTGGATCTGCAAACCCAGGGCTTGCGCTTCGTCCAGCACCTGCTGGCTCAAGGCGTTGCCCAGGTGGCGGGTGTAGCGCTGGGCAGTGGAGAGGCGCAAACAGCCAAGCTGGTCGACGGCTTCGTCCAGTTCGACCATATGCCCCATCAGCTTCCCGCTCCATTCGGAGGGCAGAGCCTGCAGCAAGATGGCTTTGTAGCCAATAAACTGGAAGTGATTGGCCGAGCCGATGGCTTCAACAGGCGGCTGGTTATTTTTGCTTTCAAGCCGAAAGACAATGTCAAGCTGCTCGCGAGTGTCTTGCAGGTGAGCCTGAGGCTCACGCCCGGTGCTCACCGCCCAGTCGGCTTCCCATTCATCCGGGATGCGCCTAACGCGCTGGGCGGTCAGGCCAGGGAATTCTCCAGCCTCTGCCGCTGCAGCCAGGCGGTCCAGGCTCTGGTGTGCGTGGTTGGCAGCGTTGCGCACAGCCAGCCCGCTGACCATGCCCGCCTGAGGAAACGCGTCCAGCAGTTCGAGCTGCGCCTCCAGCCAGCCGGGGTAGAAGAAGATGTCGTCATCGCTATAGGCAATAATTTCGCCTGGGGCGGCGCTGAACAGGATTCTCAGGGCGCCGATCTTGCCGATATTCTGCCGGGAGAGCAGCAGGTAATCGATCTGCCCGGCCTCTTTCAGGCCTTGTAGATATTCAACCACCTGTGAGCAGCTGCCGTTATCGAAGACCAGCAGGTCATGCGCCAGGCTGGTATGGGCGTGCAGGCTGGCAAAGACCAGCTTGAGCACCTCCAGGCGCTGTTCGAAGTAGCCGCTCAGGTCGGGGATGTAAGTGATCATTGTCACCGTCACCCGGGCCGGGCAGTAGTCGGACAGCTTGCCGCGGGCGGGATTGATGCCAACCCGCGCCATGCTAGCTGCCTCCGGTGTATTTCCGGCGCAGACGGCGCACCCGGCGAGCCAGCCCGCCGCGCAAGCCGCGTAAACGGCCGTCTTCCGGGATCAGGCTGCGCTCCAACATGCGCAGCAGCCGCAGAGGGGTCAGGGGCGCCCTCTTAATTCGCCCATTGATAAACTGGTAATCAGCATCCAGGATCATATACATATGCGCCAGCCCGCCGCCCAGGGCCATGTTGTGCTGGCTTTCCTGCAGGTCGTAGTGCGGCCTGCCGCCGGGCAGGTGACTGTAATCGTGGTTCTGGTGCACCACCATCAGGGAGGGTGTGCCGTCGATCACCTTCCAGCCCTGCCGGCGAGCGTGGTAGATCATCCAGTTGTCCCAGCCGGCGCGGCCCACGGCGAAATCCGGGATGTGGATGAAGACCTCTGGCGGATAGACAAAATAGTCGCTGCCCTGGGGAGGATGGAGCTTGCCGCGCGCCTGCACATCCGCTTGCAGGCGCTGCTCCCATC
>JAFGQI010000016.1 GCA_016935755.1 Anaerolineales bacterium | reverse complement strand
GCTGACAAACAGAGTCAGTTGGGCCGGCTGGCCGGCGCGCAGGCGGGCGCCGTCGTAGGCGGGGACTTGATCGGGCAGGAAGTACATCCCATCCCGCTCGACGAAGCGCTGCTTCAGGCCAACGTAGAACTCGCTGGCCGAGAGCGGCACGCTGGCGCCGCGCTGGATGTGGAAGGCCACCATGCGGTCGAAGAGCAGGTAGGCCTGGCGCTCGGCGACCACTTCGAGCTCGCCTTTTTCCTCCACCACCACCGGCAGCTGCGAGAGGTGGTAGCGCACAAAGGCCCAGGCACCGTCTGGGCTGCCCGCCTGCAGCCGGAAGCGCTCTTCCAGGCGGTCGTTGGGTTTGTAGGCGGAGATGACCAGGTCTTGTTTGACCGCGCTGGTTGATGTGTATTGCTTATAAGAGCCCTGTTGTTTATCTAGAGTTCTTACATCGGCTACCATAAAGCCCACACGCAAAAGCGCCTCTTGAATAGCATTCCAAACGGCATTTTGTGAGTTATGAAATTCAATGGTGATCCATCTTCCAGGCTTTAAAATTCGGAGAAACTCATGAAAACAGTTTTCCATAAGCAACTGGTAATCATACAGCTTTTTGCGTTGCTCGTTACTGATAATTGCTTCTGCTTGGTTATTTGTGAATACCTTCAGCCAACTTTCCCAGATAAAACTCAACTCCGAATACATCAAATTGCTGCCAAATGGCGGATCCACAAAGATGTAATCAACGCTATTTGTTGGTATGGGCTGATTGGTGGATGAAGCTGTAGAAATGACAATTCGCCCGTTGGCTTGTGGAATGCCCTGCAACACCGACCTAATCCGACTTTCGACCTGCTTGAACACTGATGCTTCTGACATGATTGAAGGAATATACAGTGTACCGGACATATTCTTGCCTACCCAACCACCACGAATTTTGCCATTCGCCGCTGCAAAATAGTTCGACATCAGCGGTCCGCACATTTTGGATGATTTCATCAAAAGCGAAGTAAAGATGAACTCAAGACGAGTGGACCTCAGGCGTTGGAAAACAGATGACAGTACCCATAAATTTCTGCGCGTGTAAAAATGATGCACATTTGTCATGCCTATATCATCGTTGCGGCGGCTTTCACCACCTTCAGGCATACGCTCGGTTGGGTATGGATGAGGAATTTCACCATCCTCGGTTTTTTGGATCAGAGCCAGGTCTTCGGCGTCGGGGCGTTTTTCGTGGCGTTTTTTACCTACTGAGTAGTTGATGAGCACAGGTGCCTGTTTAACGCGGTGAACCGTTTGATGCAGAGCACGGTCATATAAGGTTTCCCAGGCATGTTCAGCCCGTAATGCACCACTTTTTTGGTTTGAATTCTTTCCAAGCTTCGCTGAACAAGATGGACATAACCAGTCATCACGGATCGTGCTTTTTGGGATATCTACTGCAACATCCCAAAAAATCATTTCAGAGCCACATTGAGAGCATACAAAAACATCTGACCACAGAGTAACGTGGATTTGGCCTTTTACTCGATTCTGATCGTCGCAATGTGGATGCCAGGTTTCATACATCCAGCCGCATTCCTGCTCCACCTCTTCCAGAATGTGGTGGGCCTCAGCCTCGAAGGCAGCCACATCCACCGGGGTGTTGTAGTTGTAGGCGATGAAGGTGGCCGCCGGGGAGAGATCCACCAGCACCGCCCGGCGCGCTCCCAGCCGCGACACCGCCCGGCTGCCATCATAAATTACCTCGTTCTCATCCACTCGATAGCCCAGGCTTTCCACCACCCTGCGGTCGCCGCACAGCTGCGCCGCCACCCCGGTCATGCCCGTGCCGCAGAAGCCGTCGAAGATGATATCGCCGGGATCGGTGTAGTGCAGGATGTAGCGCATGATGGCCTTGTGCGGCACCTTGGTATGGTACGAGTGGGCGTTATATATCGGATCGTTCTTGCCCTCCGAGACATCCGCCGCAAACGGCTCGCGGTGATAGGGTATGCCTGCTTCGGGGCGTTCGGCCTGCCACTGCTGGAGGATTTCTGCCAGGAATGGGTTCGGGCAGGCGGTGTAATAGGGCGGGTCGGAGAGCGCCAGGATGTCCTCGTCCGAGCCAAGCGGAAAGCCCTCGATCTGGCGGGAATCCGGGTCGGCCAGGAAGGCTGCCAGCCGCTGGCGGTACTGCGCCTTCTCCGCCTGTTCTTCAGGGGTTAGCTGGTACGCCCCGCGCTCTTCGGAGATTAACTTGGGCTGCTGCTTCGGATCGGGTCTATATTTTGCCATATTTCTCACCAGATGTGGGTGGGGTGACTACCGATCCAGCATCAAGCGCGTATTGCGTGCGTCATGCCCGCGCATTTGCTGGGCTACAAAAGCTTCGAAGCGGCGCTGCAGCTCGTCCGCGGTGCAGGGCATTCCACCAGCATGCAGCGCCTGAAGCAAATCGTCCAATGGCAGCGTGATGGCCTCGATGCCGCGCAGAGCCTGAGAGGCGCTGGTGACAAATCCCGCCGGGATGGCTGGATCTGTGTCATCTTGCGCCAGAAAAGCTTCAATGGGCTGGCGCTCGGCGGGCGTCATAGCTTGCAGGCTGTGCTGGGCTGTCTCGCTGCCCAGGTTAGAGCGCAGCGCCTGTCGCCAGCGGCGCAGCAGGTCATCCAGGCGAGCTTCCAGCATTTCCAGGGATTGCTCGGCGCGCAGCGTAGAAGCCTGGTTGGGGCGCAAGCGGCAGGAAGGACAGGTAGGCGTATCCACAATAGCCCCTTCGTGGAATTCACGACAGGTGGGCAAAGAATGGATGGTCTGCTTCCAGGTTTCCAGTTCGGAACGGTTGAGCAGTTCGATCTGGGCAAGCTGCTCCAATGCTCGCAGACGAGCGTCGCTGTACAGCCGTACGCGGCGTTCATCGGCTTGGGGACCCAGCACCAACTGACGATGCAGTTTGGCATACGCCGCAATGTAGCCATTCTTGAGCTGCGCCAGCCGCTGACTCACCGCGGGTATATCCATCTGGGCCTCCCCTTGGCCGAACTTGCGCACCAGGTCGAGCGTTTTTTGCTGCTCATCCAACGCCCAAACGACCCAGTCGTGGTCAGCAGGTAAGTTGGCCTGTGCTTCCACCAGATAAGTGCTGATGGGCTGAATTTGGGCGACCACTTCCACAAGCTGCTGAGCGCGCTGCACCACCGCGCGATGCTCCTGAGCCAGGGCAATATCGGCGGAGGTCAGGCGCAAGTTGCGCAGTTTTCCCACTGTGTTGATGCGGCTGATTTCTTCCAGGTACTGCTTATAACCGCGCAGGCCGGGCAGCAGCTGCGTCACCGAAAGCGTTTGCATAGGTTGGTCGCTGGAAACCACACTCCCGCTTTCGATCACCATCGTGTACCGGTCTGTAAATACTGGCATATTCCACAGCGCCAGGCCTTGATTCAAACGCTCCTGCAGCGCAGCCGCTTTTTCCAGCTCAGCATTTACCGTACGCTGCAGTTCTTCCACCCCCCGTGGGCGGGTGTTTTCATCCCGGATCAAGCCGGAGGGGAGTCCCAGCCCGTCGAAGATTGCCACCCATTGGCTGAGCGGCAGGTTGCGCGGGCGCTTAAAGAAGCGGAAATCCCCCAAGGTTTGCAGGCTCAGGGTCAGGGCGCGCTCCAGGCTGGAGGCGTCGATTTCCTCCCGCCCATCCACATTGAGGACAATATCCCCGCTGTACACCAGGGAAAGCAGCACAACCACAACCCATTCGGGTTCCAGATGGAAGAAGATGTCTTTCTCGATCGGGGCCAACCCGCCGGAGACCTGCTCAATCAGCTCGCCGCGATTGATCACCTGGCCTTCAGGCTTACTTTCCAAAAGCTCCAAAAACCTGTGCGCGTAAGGAGAATTGGCCGGCCGGATGCTGTCGCCAGACTCAGCGTTGACATTGGTGTTATCCAACAGTTCCAGACCCTCCAACACTGCCGCTGCCAGGGCGGTGCGTGGGCGCCCGGCCAGGGCGCGCAGTGCCTCCATGGCGCTGTTCTCCCGCGCTGCCTCGCTAACCGGCTGAGATAACCGGTGGAAAGAAGGATAGAGCGGGTAGCGTTCCTGGAATTCGGGCGATAATAGAAAGGCGGCCACCAGGCGCAGCAGGTCCTCTAAAGTTTGGCTGGCGGAGCTGCGCAATTGCCCCAGGACAGCGCTGATTGGCTGGCGCACGCCCTGGTAGATTACATACTGGTGTTCGGTCAGATGTTCGTTCAACCAACGGCGCAGGGTGCGGAAATGCTCATCAGCTTTATCGGCGTATTCGCGTCGATATTCGGTCGACTCATTAGCCAAGGCTCGCGCTCCGGCGTACAAGCGCACTTTATGCTCGAAATCTTCACCCAGCCCGGCCAGTTCGAAAATTACCTCATCGGATCGCTGCTCATCGTGCCATTGGCGATCCAGGAATGGCGGCAGCCAGAAAACATAAAAATCTCTGGGCGGCTGAGCTGTGCTGCGTTCATCTGGCGCGCCGAAGAACAAGTAGCCAGGGCGGGTTACTTTGTGCTCAACCCAGGGCAGCTCGTAAAACCAGATGTTGTAGTTAGTGACGTAGGTAGTATCACTCAAGCTGAGCGCCAGGCGCAGGGCATCGAAGAAATACTGGTTTAAGTCGGGTCGTTCCATGAAATCGCCGCGCTCAGCGATTTTTGCATCGAAATCCACCACTTTTTTGAGATCCAGGTAGTATTGACCGTTTTCTGGATTGTTTGACAGAAACTGACCCTGCACCGTGCGCATGGTCTCGCGCAATGCCACCTGCACCTGATCCAGCAGGAAATCGGCGGTAACTTCTGGCAGCCGCGTGTGCAGGCACAGGCCATCGCGCAATTCCTCAGCAGTGACACCTAAGGGGACAAAAATATCGCTGGTGGTCAAGCGATGAACACTTAACGCAGAGATGATGCGCAGCGCCATATCCATCAAGTTTGGACGGGTGTAGGCATTGCGGATGCGCCCTTCGAGAACAGCGCTTTTTTCAATCACCTGAGCCACTTGCGTCATGCTGCGTAGGCTAGCATTTTCCCGGATGATCCCCCAGTAATGATCGTAAGAAACCAGCCCTGGTCGATCGGCAGGCACATCCTGATCCAACAGGGTGCGGATTGCCAGGCTGAATGACTTGAGCACCTCGCGCTTTTCAGCAATTGCTACTTGTTCAAAAGTTTCAATGTAGGCAGGATGGATAGGAAACAAGCGGGCAAATTCATCCAATCTTTCAGCCATGCTGCGATAAAGGGGAGTAAACTGACGCAGGTGTTCAGTGATCTGCGCTAGTTGGGCGTCATTCTTTCGCAGCAAGCGATTGGCGACTACAAAGGCAATATCCTCACGGGCGATGCGCACCTGCTCAAAACGATCCCGCACCCGGCGCAGCTCGTTGGCTACGAAAGAAAAGCGTGGGCTGTCGAAGAGTGACTCTTGCAGTCCGGCCAACAGCCGCAGAGGAATGCTGGCGGCCACTTCGCCCAATTCACGCAAGAAGCCCAAATCCAGCAGCAGTGCGCGCTGTTCGCGGCTGAGCAGGTAATCTAGCAGTTCATCAACTACGAGCATGATGCCCTGGTTGGGATACTTGCGCTGAAAGTTGGCCACTGCCTGGATTAGATCATTCTTATTATTGGTTATCTGGCTGGCAGGGGGAAAAGTGTACGGCGCTTCCCAGCGTTCCAGCGCAATTTGCAGCTCTTCGAGCAGGATATCACGTAAGCTGCGCGTCGTGCTCCCAATCTCCACCCGCAGCACCTTGAAGCGCCCAGCAATGGCTTTGGCTGCCGAACGCACCCCAGCATGGGTAAGCAGTTCGGCGGTGTCAGAAAACTCGGCTGCCGCCGAAATCACCGACATCAGGTGAGATTTGCCTGTGCCGTAGTTGCCAACGATGAGCACGCCCTTATTATCTTGTGGTCGGTCGAATTGCAGTTGTGGGATGACCAGGTTGGTTAGCTGGTCGGAAATGCGATCGGAGACAACATAGGTTTTCACCAGATGATTCGCAATGCTTTGCTGGTTGGCATCACGCAGTTGGATCACGGTTTCGATGGGTTCAAACTGCACCAGGTCACGATAAAGCATCAGACACTCCTCTCAAATCAATGACAGCCGCTTGTGGCTGCCGCCAGGTACGATAATGTTGGTGTTCAGGAGTAGCGTAAGCCAATACCCCATTGTCATAAGTACCGGGCCATAATACGATAAGACGGGTGTGGCGGCTGATTTGGCGGAACAACATCACTGGATCAAAATCGAATGATGGTTGGAATAACAGATCAATATCACTACACAGGACAGGCTCAGTAGATTTTTCGCGCAAGGTCGTTTCCAGCCACTGCCGGGCCATGTGAGATCGTTGCGACTGCGGGGTTGTCAAAAGGACGGAGCTTAATTCCTTGCCGGTATGCAAGCACGCTAACTGGTAGCCGGTCAGAATCTTCTCTTCGACTTTCTTCAATAGTAGGATGTCTGGGTGGGCCAACACCAAACACACGGTCTCGGGATTTTGAAAAAAAGCGACAACGGAAGAAAGCATGCACCTATTATCCCACTAATCGCGCCAAGTTTACCAGGATGTGCAGCAACGCGTCGAACATCTTCATACCGAATCCATCCTGGCCTCACTCTCAGGAGATGGTCTCCCCATCCAACCTGATCATAGCTTCAATCACCGGCAGCGTCTGCAGGGCATGCGGCACGATCAGCACCTCGCAGGAGCGGCCCAATTCGCTTTCGGCTAAACTCAGCGCCTCTGCCATGCTTTCTGCCGGGATCATTTTGCAGTCCGTCACCAATTCCGGGCATTCGCTGCCCACAATCACCACCCGATTTTGCTCCAGCACCTTCGCCATCACAAAAGCGCGCTGCTGCCCAGGTGGATAGCCGTGGCGGCGGGCGTCATCCAGGATGGACTGGATATCCGGCGCATCTCGCATGGCAGCCAGGAAGCGCTGCTCTCCCACGCCCTGCCCGGCCCCCTCCTGGCAGCGCGCCGGGATGATGTAGAACCCGCCCGGTCGCACCACCGGAGTCGGCGCGAAGAACAGATAGGATGGCGCCCGGCTGGCCTGGTACAGGTTGGCGTCCTT
>JAFGQI010000132.1 GCA_016935755.1 Anaerolineales bacterium | reverse complement strand
TGACGATCATGATCTGGACGACCTGGTCGCGGGGGGCGACGGTCTTGATCAGGGCGACGACACGGGCGATGGCGCCGGTCTCGAGCATGATGGTGATCTGCAGGATGGAGGCGGCGACCATGAGGGTGATGGGGAAGGAGGCGACCACGCCAGCCAGGCTGGCCTGCAGCAGGATGGGCAGGGGGGTCTGGAAGTAGAGCCAGGCGACGAGGAGGGCGACCAGCCAACCGACCAGCCCGGCAAGATCGGCGGCGGTGCGGCGGAGGATGAGCAGGGCCAGGACGATGAGGATGGGGGAGAGGGCGAGGAGGACAGCCAGGGGGTTTATGGGGGCCTGCCTTTCTGGGGGGGAATTAGCTGATAGGGGATAGCTGATAGCTCATAGCTGATAGGTGGCAGAGGATGGCTTAGAGGGGATTTTCTTGGTCTTGCCGGATATCAACAGCTCCAATGCGAGCAAGGGGTGAAGCGCATGATCTTGCACAAGATGAATTGTACCCGATTTGATGGGCGGCGGGCAGCTGATGGCTAATAGCTGATAGCTGATAGGTGGTAGGTTGTTAAGGTTCAGGGCGGGGCTGTTCGATGAGGGGGAGGATGAGCAGGGCAGTGGTGAGCTGCCAGGTGCCGCGCAGGGTGGGGTCGTAGGTGGTGAGGTGGAGGCGGCGGCGATAGAAGGTGGCGGCGAGACGCCCGTCGTGGAGGGCCTGCTGGAGGTCGAGGCCGCCGCGGTCGCGCAGGTCGGCGTAGAGCAGGCGGAAGGTGTGGTAGAGGAAGCCGGAGCGATGCCAACGGCGGTAGTAGCGGTAGCAGGTCTGGTAGGAGGGGTGGGGCGGGGCGAGGTCGTACCAGGGGGTGTGGGTGGAGAGCTTGTAGAGGATGGCTTCGAGGATGGGGCGGTTGTCGACGGGGGGACGGCCGCGGGCGCCCCTGGGGGGCGGGGGGAAGTGGGGCTGGAGGAGGCGCCATTGTTGGTCGGTGAGGAGCATGTGATTTTTGAGTAAAATATTTTTTTTGATAAGAAATGAGATGGCGCGGCTGGATTATGGGATGAGGGGAGGCGCATGGGGGGTAAGAGCGACCAAAGATGGGTACAGAGCAGCCACAGATGGACACAGATCGACACAGATAGGGAGACGAGTTGGGGCGCGGGTGCAGTTCATGTTTGCTGATCCTGTAGAGGCGGGCCAGGATGAGGGGATTATACCAGAACATACGTTCTATTTCAAGGGGGTTGAGGAGAGAGAACCGCGAAGGCGCGAAGGGCGCAAAGAAGGGCGGGGATTTATTGAACCACCAGGGACACAAAGGGCACGAAGGGGGGAGGGGGAGGGAGAACCGCGAAGGGCAAACGGGAATGTGAGAGCCAACTACGCCTGAAATTATCCGGTTAATGCCTCACTACATACTATCGCCGGTAAGGAATCATCAATGGCTGGTTTATCGAATTGACTTTGCAAACCATAACGATTATAAATTTTACTCAGAGCATCCAGCAACGCCAAGCCAGCAACTTTATGGGTGCGCAACCCATTCAACTCCTGCCGAACAGCCTGAACAACGGGATGACGAAAAGCCTCAGATAATAAGGCCACCTGTCCCTGGGTATCAGCATCCTGAGTATCGTTCATCAGCGCCTGCAATTCCCGTAACACATAGCGCTGGGCAAGTGAAAGTGAAAGGGTATGTCTCTGTTCCGCCTGACGTGCTCTAGATTCATCTGCAAACTTTCTAAAAACTTTCATGGCCAGGCCATTATAGCCAACTGGTAGAGATGTGGCAGGTTCATCTGGCAAGCAACGCAAACGATTCAAGATCAGAGGAATATCACGGCTGAGGATTTCGCCTTGCTCATCCACCCAATATAACTGCCGGTAAGTTCCGGCTCGACATAAAATTGCCGCGCCCTGGCGAGAATGGGCCATACCACAACGAATACCGTCCCGCAATCCAGCGATGTGCTTGAAGAGCGCAGGGTCATCTTCACGGAGCTGGCGTAAAAATTCCTGAGCTTCATTCATATCAATTAACTGATCTTCATCACTATGATCATCCTCTTCAACATGCTGCCCCTCGTAAATGGCGTAAAAGGCTTCTTCATTAAGACGTTCACTGGGATCTAGTATGGCAGCATCTTCACCAATGGTGTCATGAATTTCTTGTATGCGGCGTTGAAGCTTGTCTCGCAATCCCAGATTGCTCTCCAAGGCAGTCTCGGGTAAAAAGTTATACCCCCAAATCACATCGTATTCTGATCCGATACGATCAATCCGGCCAAAGCGTTGAATAAGACGGACGGGGTTCCAATGAAGATCGTAGTTGAGCACCTGATCACAGTCCTGCATATTCAGGCCCTCGCTGAGCACATCCGTGGTAATCAGCACCTGAATCTCGGGCTGCCCTTCTTTGAGACGATAGCTTGGATTGGCCTTGGGGGAGAATCGCCCTACAATGGCAGCTTTATTTTTGTCATTGCCGTAAATGACTTCGATGGTGGGGTCACCATGTTGGTTTAGATTTTCAAATAGATAACGGGCGGTATCGGCATACTGGGTAAAAATCAGGATTTTATGCTGACAAAAGGGGGGGCATTCTGGCGAGCCTACGTTTAAGTACTTAATCAGAGTTTGCAACTTGGCATCCTGCGCCGGGGAAATCAGCTCTACCAATGCAAAAACTTCGCGTAATATTGCCAGATCGTGTTCGACATCACTGCGCAAGGCTTCAAGAACGAAATCTTCAACGTTATACCGTCCACTAACGGCGCTGAGGGCGTCGAATAATTCTTGTTCATCATACTGGTCTGACTCGTAAAGGATTTTTTGAGCTTCCTCCCCGGCAGCTACAATCCCCTCGCCCAAAGCTAACAAAAATGCTTCATGAGAACGGATCATGCGCTTGATTGTCTGGCGAAAGGCCTGGACACTCGATTCTAGCCGCTTGAACAGCGATACGCGCATCAAACCGCGCAGATTTATGCCAGCGCGCTGAAGCTCATTATACGGAGGCTTATTACGCTTTGGAGCTTGAACATAATGCCATAACCCGTAGCGGGCGTAGACCAACCGATGTGTTGTGTGAGCAAAACCGGAGGGGACCTCTCCCTGGTAGGCCAGGGGACTCAGGTATTCGCGCAACTGATGGTATAGACCACGGTACGTATCCTCAATACTGTATTCAATACTTCTCAAACTGCGCTTGGGGAAAAACTGCTTGCGCTCGGCAACAAATACATAAGCCTGGCGCTCCCCACGGCGATATGGGGCAAAATGATCGGGATCGACGCGCTGCCCTGTTTCTGCATCGTAACCGTACCAACGCAAGATGTCATTACGAGTGCGGCGAATCAATAAATGGCTCAACAGGGCAGGAAGCCGCCGCTCACCGTCTTCCACCAATTTGAAGTAATCCTTCAGGTTTGGAGGCTCAACAGGCAGAAGCGTCAGGTCGCCGGGGTGGAACAGTTGGATTTGATAATAGATATCCCAGGCGGTCTTATTGCGCGGGGTAGCTGTCAATAGAACGCATTTGCGTTCCCCGCTTTGCAAATAAGCCTGGAGGACATGATAACGCTGGCTGGAGGGGTGGCGGAAATTGTGGCTTTCATCGACCAGAACAAAATCACGATCGCGGTATTTTTCATCATCCAGCAAGAGGTTGAAATCTTCGTTCTCACGCAACATGCTCATCGGCAGAATATGAGCATTGAGTTCATAGGCCTCGTTGTAATGTTCCCACATCTCCTTCAAAGAGGCCGGGCAGATAATCAAGGGACGCGCCCGTTCGAGGCGTTCGAAGTGCTTGACGATGGCCGCCCCGATGTAGCTCTTGCCCAGGCCAACTACATCTGAAACAAAACAGCCTTTATGTTCGCGGATGATTTGAATGGCGCGACGGACGGCGTTACGCTGGAAATCTGTGAGCACGGCGCTGATTTCAGACTGCCACAAAAAAGCCAAATCATCGCCGCTGTCCAACTGCTCCCCTACCAACTCATAGAGCATTTTGAGATAGAGCTCATAAGGGGTGATCTGCGCCAGGGGCCAGGACTGGCGCAGTTCTGACATCAGATGCTCCTCGAAATCCTGCGCTTCGGCCCATATACTTTCAAACCATTGAGTCAGGGCGGCGTGATTATCATTGCCCTGCACAAAAACATTTAGCTCTGTATTGTGAGATAAGCCGCTCAGAGTCAGGTTGCTGGAACCGACAATGGCGACTCCTATTTCGTGGCGTGGGATGGCATTGCCCGAACCATCTAAGATGGGGCCATAATCAAATATGTAAGCCTTTGAATGCAACCGACCCTTGGTGTAAACGCGCACCTTAAGTTTTTGTTCCTGTATCAGCTGCACTAACAGACCAGCCAGTTGTTGAGCTTCATCGGTCTGGTCGCAAACGGCAATGGAATCACCCACATTCCGGGCGGTTAGCTGGAGACGAGCGGTCTGGTCGAGGCGCTTTGGATAGGCCTGAGCCTCAGCGGCTTCCTGAACCTGCTCGAGACGCTTATAACCTTCGGCAATTTGTTCAATTGTCTCGCGGTTGGAGGTGTTGCCGATCAAGAGACGCAGTTCGCCGACATTTTGCAGCACATCCTGGACAGCTTCCAGCCCAGAAAGGAAAAAATAACCAACGGCAAACTTCGCGGCCTGCGTACCAGGAAGTATCCGGCGAATGGCATCCACCAGCTTTTCGGAACGATTATCGATAATGTCACTGGGCATAGTTTTAAGCAATCATTTATTCTAAAAATTATGGCAATGGGCCATCGGCGCGCTCGCACAGTAAGCTAAGAAAGCTGAGGTATTTGAGCATTTTGCCCTTGTTTGGAAAACGCGCTTGTGCAAAAAGACTATCTGGACCTTCATGTGCAAGGGGATTGCGTAAACCTTTTATGAGCCCGCAGTAAATGTCGTGAAATCCTTGCTGCTCATTACGTTGGGAGCTCCGCGAATCCATATTTGTTCGCGAATTCATAAGAATCAATGGATTGCTATCATCGAACGCAAGATGCATCAAATCGTGGCCGTCAGTAGTTAGTCCTGACATCTGTCGCACATGATCGCGCAAGGCCATTATTCCATTGTAGACAGTATCACCATAGGAGGAATCATTATTAAGACGGTTTGCTAATCCGTGTAAACGAGGGTGAATATCAAAATCGTGTATAAAATCAAACTGCGCTGGCAAATCCTGAGTGCCCTTGCGCAGCTCGGTGCCGATAAAATATACATTGACCATGGGGATGCGCTCAAAAGAGCGATCCTGGGAGATGATGTTTATCCAGTTATTCCCCGATAACTGCCGAGCTAGAGAGTAGAACTCGGCTAACTGATGACGATTTGGTCCACTGTTAGAAAAGTAAGTTCGCTCAACTTCATCCACAAACAAACCATTTTGAGGATGCAGCCGATTATTATCAATATGTATATTAAGTTGAGTTAGCCTTGCCCTTCGCAAGCGATAATCAGGATATTGGAGTATTTGATGTCGAAACACAACAACCTGCCAGTGTGTTTCTAAGACCAGTGCGCGAGATGGGTCCGCCTGCAGCCAGTTAACAAACGCGCCAATACTATCCTTTTCCAAGAAAAAGGTGGCAGCTGTAGGATTACTATACAGAACCTGTATATCGTCTACATTACCGCGCATCGCTACCACTCCAATCGTTGCAAGTCTTTCAGGCTTGAGGCTTTGCTAAGTCTAGCTTCAACCATTTTGGCAAGCTCTTCATAAACACCATCTCTCTCTGTCTGTGTAAGTTGCAATACATCAAATATTATTTGATCTAGATGAAGACGGTCGGGTTTTGGATTTATTAGGGAATAGTCAGACGGAGTAATTCCATATTCATTCCAAATGTTACCGATCAATCGGTTAGAAATTACATCAAAAGCTTGAGCAAGCTCGTCGTTAGCTATAACGGGAAGTTTGAGTGACAAGAAATCAGCCATAAAAAAATCTAATACACCTTGGCCGAGGCTTTTATTACCAAGAGTTTCGAGTATCAGTGCAATTAATGTCGAATTGAGATACCCAAGAATTGGGGTTTCGCCCCCCTTTTTTAAGTGGAGGCGATAGAATCGTAAAGATAAGAATTTATGAGGATTATAATGGATCACAAAGGTATCATTAAAACTCCTCGGTACAAGAATTGTAGCAGCAGTGAGCATTTGATTGGTTGGTTTATACCAAGGATGTTGGTTACGCGTTACTGATCTTAGATGGTAACCCTGGCTTTCACCCCAAAGAATATAATCCCTCAGCCGAGGCGTAGGTGTATCTCTGATAACTAAGCAGTAAGCATCATAACCATCAATTAGAATTCTACGATTGCTTTTCGTATAATCCTTAACCAATGGTTGTAAAAACTTGGTTTCTAATTCCCCTTCAAATGGCGGATTCCCTGAGTTTATTATAAAACTAACACCTTCTTCTTTCTGAGAAACGTTAGTTAGAATAAAGAAACCATCCGCTCCACCTGTATTTAGGTATCGCTCCCCAATAAAATAGTTACTAAGAACATCCTCAAATTGTTTTCCCTTTGACATCAAGATGAAGAAAATCTCGGGTGCGCGCAAGTATTTTCCCCCCCATTTATCACCGCTATATTTTTTATCAACGTCAAGTCCACTTATATAGAGATCATTCTGGGTGAAGATCTGCAGGCGGTATTCAGGCGTTTTCGTCCGAAATTGAGCATCTTCCAATTCCTCCCAAATGACCGGTGAAAGGGTTTGTTCGAAAGGCACGGTCAGCATGACAAAGCGGGCGACATGTTCTAACGACTGGCGGCGCTCCCTTTTTTGATCCACCGCCGGCCCGAGCAAGACGATGATGGTATTGACATCCGCCCTGGCAAATGAACGGCGCGACTGATTATCGATAATGAATTTAACCTGGCCGCGGGTGAGGAGGAACTCCTGCAAATCCCGACCATAGCCCACATCCAGCCAGGAATTGGAGGTGATGAAGCAAAAAGCGCCCTGGGGTTTTAACAGATGCAGGCCGTGAAAGTAAAAGTAAATATACAGATCGCTCTTAGCATCCAACTTCCAACGCGCCTGACCTTTATCCTGATTGTAGCCAAAACTCAATTGCCAGTAAGCATAGACTGAACGCGCCAGTTTGGCTTTGTACTCTTTTTTGGCTTCGACAAGGCCTGATTCGTCGAATGGTAAGAGCGGATCATGGATTTTTTCCTGGCGGACATAGGGCGGGTTGCCGATGACGATATCGAAGCCGACCTTATCATCCTCAGACATTTCAACAAAGGCGATATCCCAAACGAAGGGCACATCGGGAGGGTTGATCAAGGCTGAAAAAGCTCGACGAACAGCATCCAGATCAAGACGCACCTTTTCTTCTTCTTGTTTAGCTGCGGCCTGGGAGAGGGCAAGCTGGGGAGCGGTGACTTCGCCAAACAAGTTGGTCTGCGGGCGGGAAGCAATTTCCAATTCTTGCAAACGGCCTTCCAGGTATTTCATCCTGGCGCTCAGGATTTCGCGGAATAGAACCAGTTCGGCATGGCGCAATTGTTCTTCCGATTGGTAGCTGCGCTCAGGATCGTTGTTGTAATATTTGAGCTTTTCACCCTTCAAGGCAGTGATTTTCCCTTTTAACCCTTGCGAGATCACCCCGCCGTGTCGAGCCGCCAGATTGATCCCGGCGACTTCCTGCACCAGGCTGTCGCCATGGCGCAGCTTGAACGAGAGGTTGGGCAGCAACGGGCGAAATTTTAATTCGGCAGGCTCCATATCTGTGTCGATAACCAGCTGAAGCCACAAACGTAGCTCGGCGATATGGACGGCCCAACGCATGGCATCCACGCCATATAGACTGGCGCGAATGATATCTTTCTTGCGCTCATAAGCGGTATCTTGGTCACCTAGCTGGGCGCTGGCGCGCTGGCGCAGATCATTCAACACGTAGAGCATACCGACCAGGAATGAACCGGATCCACAGGCCGGGTCTAGGACGGCGACTGAACGCAGGAGCTGATCCAAAGACGGCCACAAATTCTGCTCTGAGATAGCCTGATCCGCCTGCTGTTTGTCAGTTTCATCAAAGGCAAACACGAGGCGATACAACAGGGTTTTATATTCGGCCCCAAGATGATTTGCCAGATAATCCACCAGAGACAGGCGGCACATCAAATCAATTTCGACGCGCGGGGTATAGAAGATGCCCGCATCTCCACGCTCGTCGGCTTCCTCCGAAACATTGACCAGGCTTTCATAAACTTTGCCGATCATCTCCGGATCAACAGCCACTTCCTGATCCAGGGGGGTGTCTTCGCTGATGGTGAAATTATAATTTTCCAGGAACTTGTGGATTATCTCATACTGACTATCATTAACAGCGACTGTGTAGCTGGTATCCAGTTTATTCTGTGAAAATAGACCACCGTTGAGGTAGGGCGCCATTGCCAAGGCAACACGCAGATTTTCAGGTAAATATAGACGGTCGGAACGCCCGGCTTGAAACTGGTTGTTGAACGCTTCGAAAAACAGCACATTCAACCAATGGCTGACAAAAGTATCTACGGGTTGATTGGAGTTTAGATAAGCTTGCCAATAGCTGGCAATGAAATCGGGATCCTGGCCCAGCCAACGCTTGCGCTGCACATAATAGAGAAACATCAAGCGGTTGAGGAACTGGAGGGCATATTCGTGCGCCCACTGAGGGTCTTGCGATTGAGCTTGCAGGTATTTTCTGAAGGCTTCAAAGATTTTCTTGTATTCTTCGAAGAACTTTTCAGTAACTGCCTCGACATTAAAAGCTTCATCGTGGCGCTGCTGGACGACCAGAGGCGGAATGCCAAATAGATCGCGCGATATTGTGGCTGTGTCCAGCAAGGCTACTCGTTCAGCGGCAGTGCGCAAGCGTTCTTCCGGTCCAATGGTGATGCGCCGAAAGACACGGCGCGAACGCTGACCGCCATCGCGTTCATATTTGACATTGACGAAATGCCAATGCTGGGCAGATTGATCCGAGAAAATGAACAACGAAAAAGGATGTTCTGGCAGTAGTCGAGTGACAATTTGACGTTCAAGCCCAAGCAGTAATTGATTGGCCTTCAATTGACAATAAATCACATGAAAACCATCCGCATCTCCGGCGGCGGCAAACAGCAAAGGCGGAGAGACCAATTGGGCAGATAAAGACTGCGGCCAATCACGCACCGGTAAAGAGGTATTGGAGCGGTTGTAGTTCAATTCGCTCCAAAACAACTGCTTCAAGGCATCTTGCTTGCGGTCGGGCAAAGCCTTGAGCAAATTTAAGGTTGTTTGGCGAAAAGATTCTGGCATAGGGGAAATCTCCAGAGAGCTTTTAGATACGAGAAACTTATATCATGAAGGACGCTACCTATACTTTACCTGATATTGCGAAATGAGGCAAGTTTTTTTGATGGATTATCCAGCTGGGGGAGCAGGAGGAGATTGTATAGTGACGAAACCTGGCGAGGGTGGATAAGGCAGCGGGGCAAGCATGATGGGGTTGCGGCAATGTGTATAAACAGTTCGATTTATACACCTTACGACGTTATAATCAACACATGGAGGCAGGTATGCGCGCCAGGATTGTTTTGGATGAGCAATTATTGAGACGGGCACGAGAATTGACGGGGATCCAGGATGAGAACGAGCTGATCGAGGAGGCGCTGCGCACGCTGGTGCGGGTGGGGGAGCAGAGGTGCTGGGCGCACACCGTGCGCCCCTACGGGTTGGACGGGCACGGGAATTATTCATGCCAGCCGACTAAGGAGGGGGAGAGGGGGTTGTGATGGGTGTATCTGCGGCGGGCGCGGGTGAAGCTGGTGGTGGCGTAGCAGTAGGAGCAGCCGAAGAGGCAGGTGTCGTACATGCCGATGTCCCGGCTGACGACGCAGCCGCAAGCCTGGCGCTGGGAGGGGTCTTTCTGGCTGCTGACCTGCAGGCCAAAGGTGCGGTGGATGTAGTCGTCGTCGATGCACTTGCCGGGCTGGATGCCATAGGGGGCCAGGTCGAGTGTTTCGGCGCAGCTGAAGATTTCCAGGCCGTGCTGGTGGGCGATGGCGGCGAGACCGGTGAGGAGTTCGGCGAGCTGGTCAGCGGGCAGGGCCTGGGGGTCGAGGATCTCCAGGCCGTGGTCTTTGAGGGCCGCCAGGCGCTTCTTGGTCTTGGGGTAGAGGTCGTGCAGGCTGATGACGGAGCGCCGGGTGCAGCCTTCGAGGGCCTGGGCGATCTGGCGGTATCGGTCGAGGTGGAACTGGACGGGGGTGCGGGGGGTGAGCAGGATGGGGTCGTAGCGCCAGATGAGGCGCTGGGGGCCGAGGCGATGGGAGAGCTGGCGGAAGGTGTGCAGGGCGGCGGGCAGCCGCGGGGTGGAGGTTTCGAGGGGGCGAGGGTAGTCGAGCAGGGTGTACTGGAAGTAGTAGTAATAGCCGCGCTGATCCAGCTCGTCCAGGTAGGGGAAGAGGGGGCGAGGGTTGCGGGTCCAGAAGACGATGACGTCCACGTCGGCGGGGAGCAGGGAGACATGCGAGACCTGGGCGGGGTTGAAGGGGTTGGGGACGGTGCAGAAACCGGCCCGAATGCGGTGGATGAACCAGGGGGCGTAGAAGGCGGGGATATCGGTGCGGCGGCTGGCGGAGATGATCATTATGTGGTAACAGGATTGTATCGCTTTTTGGATGGATTTTCTTGACTTTCTGCTCGAGCCAGGCTACAATTATGATGTATTATACGATGTTAATTGATAGGAGATCAAGCAAAATGGCATCTCGCTACCCACTCAATTTACCGGTAGAGTTGAAACAAGCAGCGGCCAGGCTGGCAAAGCAGCAGGGCATTTCGCTGAACCAGTTTTTCTTGTGGTCGATTTCTGAAAAGGTGACGGAGCTTAGAACCAGCGTGGATGACCCTGATTACCCGGCGGTGACCTACCGGCGCGGCGCTGGGGGCATCCCGACACCGGTGATCCGGGGTACGGGCATCCGGGTGGAGACGATTGTGGCAGCCAACCAGCGCTGGGGGCAGACGGCAACTGAACTGGGGCGGGAATATGACATCCCGGTTGAAGCTGTGGAGGAGGCGTTGGCGTACTACCAGACACACCGGGAGGAAATTGACACTCTGATGCGGATCGAGCAGGAAATCGAAGCCCGGCATGGCTGAGGAGGCGGGTTCTGACAGGCCCAGGCTGCACCTGGACGCAGATGCTTCACAGCGGGCTTTGCTCGAAGCGCTGGTGAAGCGCGGCCATGATGTCACCCGCACGCCGCAGCCGGGACTGCCGATGGATGCGGATGATGATTACCAACTGCTCTGGGCGACCGCCCAGGGCAGGGTCATTTTTACACATAATATCCGTGATTTTATCGGCAAAACAGAGGCATTCCCCAATCACAGCGGCATCCTGCTGGCGCACCGGATGAGCTACAGTCTGGCGGACTTGATCAGGTTGATTGACCGGGCATTGAGTACGACCAGCGCGGAGGATTGGAATGGGCGGGTGCGCTGGCTGTCGGATTGGAAGGAGTAGTCGGGTCGCGAATCTGCTATCTCGGGGGTTGCAGCTGCTCGAGCAGGTCGAGGGCGTCCCACTCGCCCCAGCGCTCGGTGATCTGACCGGCGCGGATGCGGATAATTTCGAGGCCTTTGAAATGGATGCGCCGACCGGTGGGGGGAAGGCCCAGAAACGCGCCCTGGTGTGCCCCGGTGGCTGACCAGCGGATGGCGACCAGACCGGAGGCGGGATCGGGGATGAGGTCTTCGATAATGGCGAAGAAGTCGGGGAAGGCGGCGTAGAGGTCGCGGACGCCAGCGATGGAGCCGGCGCGATCAGGGGTGCGCCCGGCGGGGTCGTGGTCGATGAAGTCGGGGGCGTAGAGGGCGGCGAGGAGGGCGGGGTCGCCTTTCTGCCAGCCGGCTTCGATCCAGCGGTGGGCGAGGGAGGCGAGGGCCAGGTGCAATGCACTTTGCAAGTGCAATGCACCTTCGAGGTGGGGGAGGGCGAGGGAGACACAGGCGGCGAACATGATGGCTTTGAACTGGCCGGAGAGGAGGGCCTGGCGCAGCTCGGGGAGGTCCAGGGTGAGCAGCTGCTGATCTTCCAGATCGCCGGCGGAGGGGGCGGCGACGGGGTGAGCGCCGAGGGCCAGGTAGCAGTGGATCGTGTTGACGCCGCGGTTGGGGTCGAGGCAGAAGCTGCCGAGGGGGATCCATTGGGAGGCTTCGCAGCCAGTCTCTTCACGCAGCTCGCGCTGGGCGGCGAGGAGGGGGTCTTCGCCAGGCTCGAGCATACCGGCGACGGGGGCGAGGGTGGGGCCTTCGATGGCGTACTTGGTCTGGCGGAAGCAGAGGAAGCGGCCCTGGTTGTCCTGGGCCAGGATGATGGCGGCGTCGGGGATGATCACCCAGCCCCAATCGGGGATGATCTGGCCGTTGGGCAGTTCGACGGTGTGCTTTTCGACGGTGAGGAATTGATTGAGCTGGAGCAGAGTCTCCCGGCGAAGGGTTTTCCAGGGCCGCAAGGTCTTTTCTGGCATGGATGGGCCTTTATAACAGCTGGTTGAGGGCAGCGCCGAGGGGCGAGAGCAGCACGACCAGGGCGATCAGGTCGAAGATGGCACCGAAGCGAGCGCCGGGGACAACGGCATGCCACCAGGGGGCGATGCTGAGCAGGGAGAAGGCGCAGCCGATCACGGCGGCGGTGAGCCACCAGCCAGCTTGCAAGATGGCGCCAATCCCGGCGCTGACCAGGAAGATGGATGAGACCAGCCAGAACAGGCCCCACAGCCGCCCGATCCAGGATTTCATGAGCACATTTTTCGAGATCAGCCAGGGTTTATCCTCGAAGCCGGCCTGCGCGCCGAACAGGAAAGTTGCCACGCCGGCCAGGTTAGCCAGGCCGTGCATGATCAAGGGGATTGCAATGATAAAGCGCCACACAGCTGTCCTCCGGTAAAAAGAAAGATAGAAATTGCGCTGGTCGCTGCGGCGACAGCAGATGGTATTATATACGTTTTGTGGTCTGGAAAGGCGCGTTAACTGGCGGGGATATCGGCCAGGGGGAGCGTGACGGTGAAAGCTGAGCCGACGCCCAGGCGGCTCTGCACCGAGACGCGGCCGCCGAAGCTGTTGACCGTGTCGCGCACGATGGACAGACCCAGACCCGTGCCCTCGCGCTCGAGTTCCTTGGCATTGGGGGCGCGGAAGAACTCTTCGAACAGGTTGGGCAGCAGGCTGTCGGGGATGCCGATGCCGGTATCCTCGACGGTGACGCAGACCTCATCAGCGGAGCGCGAGAGGGAGACGGTCACCTTGCCGCCTGGCAGGGTGTATTTGATGGCATTGGAGACCAGGTTTGTGAGGATGCGATCCAATCCCTCGACGGTGGCGCGCACCGGGCAGCTGGCTGAATCGGGAGCTTGGCGCCACTCCAGGGTGAGGGATTTTTCCCTGGCGGGCAGTTCATAACGGTGGACAACGTTTTCTACGACGCCATTGAGCATGATGGGAGCGGTGAGCTCACCCGCCCGCTGGGGAACTCGTCCGTTGGCCAGGTCGAGCAGATCGTCGATCAGCTTGCGCAGGTAATCCACCCGGCGGATGGCGCGCTCGAGGATATCACGCTGCTGGGGGTTGACATCGGAGGTGTAGCCGGAGAGGATGGTCTGCAGCAGGCTGCGGATCACGCTGACGGGGGAGCGCAGCTCGTGGGTGAAGACGCGGATGAAGGCGGCCTTGGTGGCGTCGAGAGTTTCGATGGTTTGATAGGTGAGGGCGTTCTCGATGGCGATGCTGCCCTGGGCGGCGATGGCAGAGATGAAGGCCTCATCATCAGCGGTAAAGTGATCGATATCTTCCGAATAGGCGCGCAGGATGCCCAGGGGGCGGTTTTTGCCGATCAGGGGGGCGGAAACCAGAGAGGAGATGCCCTCCTGCACGGCCCAATCTGGATATTGCAGGAGCGAGCTTTGGTGGACATCGGGGATGTTGATCACGGTTGGAGCCAACTGCGGGCCTTGCAGCACCGCCCGGTCGAGGGGAGAGTTTTGCAGCTCGATGGGGCCCTTGCCCAGGTAGGTCTGGCTCAGGCCATAAGCAGCCATTGGTTCGAGCAGCTTGCCGGTCTTATCCAGCAAACGGATGGAACAAGCACGCACACCCATCACCCTGGCGGTATTGGTCACCAGCCGGGTGAGCACCTGGGGAAGCTCCAGGGTGGAGTTGACCACCTGAGCGCTTTCATTGAGGGCCTGCAGCCTGGCGGAGGAGAGACGAAGGGATTCGCTAAGAGTGATCACCTCGGCCTCGTGGCGGCGCAGGGACTCGGAGATGGAGGTCACCAGGTAGGTGACGATGAGCAGGGTGCTGGAGAAGAAGGCCAACACGGCGAGCAGGTACAAGGGGTCGGTATGGACTGCCCGGTTCTGCAGGGCGCTGAGGGGGTAATGGGCGAGGAGGGAGAAATATTCCCCCAGGACGACGATGGTGAAGAGAGCAATTGCCACGCCGGTGAAGATGAAGCTGATCTGGCGCGAGAAGAGCATGGAGGCGATGACCACATGGAAGATGAAGAAAAAGGTCACCGGGCTTTCGATGCCGCCGGTGGCATGCACCAGGAGGGTGGTCGCCAGCCAGTCCAGGCTCATCTGGGCGTAAGCCAGGCGGCGGAAATCTTTGGGTGATCTGGTGGCGCTTTTGTAGCGGCGGAGGACCAGGAAGAAACCGAGATTATAGAGCAGGATCCAAATGCCAATACCCCAGATGGTGGCGGGTCGGAAGCCGACCCGCATCTGGGTGGTGATGAACAGGGCGGCAAGCAAGACGCCGGCGGCAGCCATCCAGCGCAGGTGGATGAACCAGCTATTGCTGGAGGCCAGTTCCGCTTCGGTGAGGGAATTGTCTGCCAGCGGCGGATTGTCCCGTTCATCGCTGGCAGAGGGCGAGATTGCCATTCTGGGGCTATCCGTTTAAGTATTTTTGAACCGTGGCCAGCAGCACCTCGGGGGTAACCGGCTTTTCGAGAAACTCCTCTACGGGGAGATAATACTCGTCTGGGGCGAAGCGCAGCGAGGTGGTGCTGTGGATGGCGGTGAGCATGATGATGGGGACTTTACGGAATTCTTTGTACTCTGAAGCGGGATCCGGGCTGTGCATCGAGAGGGCCAACTGGAAGCCGGCAGTGGCCGAGTCCATCATCACATCGAGGATAATCAGGTCGGGATCCAATTCCCGAGAGGCCGCCAGGCCTTCTTCGAAGTTGGTCGCTTCGTGGATGAGGTAGCCCGCTGCCTCGAGGGGCAGGCGGAGGGTGAGACGCTGGTCAGGGTCGTCATCAACGATGAGGATTTTCTTTTGAGTCATACTGGAGACCTCCGGTCTCAAATTTTATCCTGAATCGCGGTGGAATTGAGTTCCGCGATGAGATGATCAATCATTTCGGGCAGGCGGGCGCGCACCTGTGGGCTGAGGGGAGCGCCGGGAGTGGTATCTGCTGGCTGCATGCCATAGATGAAAAGCTGCTCAGGAAGCATGTCCAGGGCCTGGGCCAGCGCCAGCCCACAGGCCAGGTCTGGCTGGTGCAGCGACAGATGCTCGTCCTGCAACCATAATTGTACATCTTCTGGCTGAAAACGGCGCCAGAAACCGGGCGACTGGCCCAGCTCAACTGCATCGATCAGGATGACGCGCTGCCAACCCTGGAACCAGGAGGGCAGACCCCAGCCGGGCAGGCCAGCATCCTGCAGGTGAGCGTGGGTAAGCCCAGCGGAAGCTGGCGCGCCGGCCAGCATTTCAATGGCGCATGGGCCAAGGCCATCATCGCCGCAGAGGGGATTGCCAACGCCCAGCACCAGGATTTCCCCGGAGGGTGCGCAGGGGAATATCACCGCGGCCTGTCCTCAACTTTCAGCAGGTGGACCGAACAGGAGATGCACGGGTCGTAGGCGCGCACCAGCATCTCCAGGTCGAGCTGCATGGCCTCGACCGGCTTATCCAGGATGCCGGGGACTAAGGTTTTCATGTCGGCTTCCAGGTTGGCCAGGTTCTGGTTGGTGGGGATGACGCAATTTGCCCCGGTCAGGAGGCCATCAGCGCCGATCCAGTAATGGTGGATGAGCATGCCGCGCGGGACTTCGCACACGCCCACACCCTGACAGTCTTTGAGGGCCACAGGCACAGGCTGCTCGGGTTTGACGCCCAGGGCGAGCAGCTGATCGATGACCAGGATGGCGTCTTCGACGCAGTGGGCGATCTCGACCACCTGGGCGGCGGTATTCAGGTACGGGTTGGTGACTTTGGGCGCCATGCCCAGCTTTGCGGCGGCGGCTTTGGCGCGCGGGTGGAGCTGGTCGTAGTTGTTGTTGAAGCGCGCCAGGGCACCGACCATGTAGGACTCACGCTTGTGGCGGGTGTGTTTGGCAGTGGAGTGAGGCACCAGGAATTCGTTGGTGGCCTCTTTATAGCGGCTGGGGGGCAGGCTGCCGCCGTCGCTGCTCATAATTTCGCCATCGATGAAGGCGTATTCGTCGGGCTTGTGCAGCGAGAGGTATTCGGTATCGCGGTTGAAATCGGGCCAATCGAGGCTGGCGGCCAGGTCAACGGTGGCAT
>JAFGQI010000131.1 GCA_016935755.1 Anaerolineales bacterium | reverse complement strand
TGGGCCCAGCTGGAGGCCATCGTTGGCGCGCCGCGCCGCCTGACGCTGATTGCCCGCGATCTGGTCAGGCATTTCGACGACCGCCTGTCCGCCATGCAGGGCAAGGCCATGATCGTGTGCATGAGCCGCCGCATCTGCTACGAGCTGTACCAGGAGCTGGCTGCCCTGCGCCCGGAATGGTGCCATGCACAGGACGATCAGGGCATCCTGAAGATCGTCATGACCGGCTCAGCCTCCGACCCGCTGGGCTGGCAGCCGCACATCCGCAGCAAGGAACGGCGCGATGATCTGGCCCGCCGCTTCCGCGACCCGGACGACCCATTCCAGATCGTCATCGTGCGCGACATGTGGCTGACCGGCTTCGACGCCCCCAGCCTGCACACCATGTACGTGGACAAACCGATGCGCGGCCACGGGCTGATGCAGGCCATCGCCAGGGTCAACCGCGTCTTCAAGGACAAGCCCGGCGGGCTGGTGGTGGACTACCTGGGCCTGGCCGACCAGCTGCGCGAAGCCCTGCTGACCTATTCGCAGAGCGGGGGTCAGGGCGAGACCGCCATTGATCAGGAAGTGGCGGTGGCCGCCATGCAAGAAAAGTACGAAATCTGCCGCGGGCTGTTCCACGGCTTCGACTGGTCGGCCTGGACATCCAGCGCGCCAGGCAGGCAATTATCCGTCCTGCCCCGAGCCCAGGAGCATATCCTGGCCCAGCCAGACGGCAAACCCCGCCTATTGCAGGCGGTCAGCGATCTTTCTAAAGCCTTCGCCCTGGCGGTGCCGCATGAACGCGCCCTGGCGATCCGCGATGATGTCGGCTTTTTCCAGGCGGTGCGCGTCGCCCTGGCCAAAGCGGATCGAGCAGAAGGCCGCGACCAGGAAGACCTGGAATACGCCATCCGCCAGATCGTCTCCCGCGCCGTGGCCTCCGAAGAAGTAGTGGATATCTTTGCCGCCGCCGGGCTGAAGAAGCCCGATATTTCGATCCTCTCGGAGGCTTTCCTGGCTGAAGTGCGCGGCATGCCGCAGAAGAACCTGGCCATCGAGCTGCTGCGCAAGCTGCTGCTGGGCGAGATCAAGACCCGCGCCCGCAAGAACGTGGTGCAGTCGCGCTCCTTCGCCGAGATGCTGGAAAACGCCATCCGCCGCTACCAGAACCGGCTGATCGAAACCGCCGAAGTGCTCGAAGAGCTGATCCAGATGGCTCAGGAGATCCGCCAATCTGACCAGCGCGGCGAAAAGCTGGGCCTGACCGAAGATGAAATTGCCTTCTATGATGCTTTGGAAACCAATGACAGCGCGGTGAAAATCCTGGGGGATGACACCCTGCGCGCCATCGCCCGCGAGCTGGTCAAATCCGTGCGCAGCAATGTCACCATTGACTGGACCATCCGCGAAAATGTGCGCGCCCACCTGCGCGTGATCGTCAAGCGCATCCTGCGCAAGCACGGCTACCCGCCCGATAAGCAGGAGAAGGCCACCCAGACGGTGCTGGAGCAGGCCGCGGTGCTGTCGATGGAGTGGGCGCTGGAATAAAACACAGACCCCTGGGGTTAAGTGATGTTCTTCACCGCCAGGAAACCCCAGGGGTCTTGATCAAAATCCCTTCGTGTGCTTTGCGGTGAAAGCCTGCTCACCCACCCGGGGTAATCGAGCCGATCGCCATGAAGACAAAGATCCACACATCCTGCAGGAAGTGGATGAACCAGGCCCAGAACAGGCCGCGCGTCTCCAGCATGGTTTTCCCCAGCAGCCAGCCCAGGAAGGCCGCCAGCAGCACACCGACCACTCCATAGGGGACGCCGTAGAAATGGAAGATGCCGAAAAAGGCCGCCAGCATCGCCTTGGACTGCGCCCCGCACGGCAGTCCAACTGCCGTGCAATCGTCACGCTAACTCATCACTCCGCTGCCAGCACCAGGATCTGCTCCGACTGGGCCAGGAAGACCCGCTCGTAGGTGTAGGCCGAGCGGTAGGGGAAGCCATCGCCGGGGCCGCTGCCGTAGGTTTCGAAGCCCTCCATCTCCACCAGATAGCCGCCGCCCGCTTGCCAGACCTGCCCGTTGGTCACCAGCAGGCCGCGCGCCATCAGGCAGTTGCGCGCCGAGGCCTTGGCATCCACCGAGAAGCTGGGGATCGGGTTGGCCAGGCTGTAGAGCATCACCAGTTCGCTGGAGCAGCCGACCAGCTCGCCGCCCAGCCGGAAAAGCTGGTAAATACTCTGGCTGGTGGGCTGCGAGTTGATCGTGGTGGGGGCGGTCGGGTTGGAAATGTCGATCGTATCCAGCCAGCTCTGGTCTTCACTCAGCACAAAGCCGCTGACATACAGGATGCTGCCGGAAAAGGCCGCCCCGTAGGCGTGCACCGTGCCAGGCCAGTTGGTCTTGATAAACGCCAGCCCCTCCAGGGCGGCGGGGTCCTTGACCGCGTACAGCGCCACCCCGCCCGGGCCGGGCGCGGCCAGCATCACGCCATCTTCGCTGAGCGCCAGGTTGAAGGCGCCGTAGCCCGCCTTGGTGGCCAGCAGAACCGGGTTGGCCGGGTCTGCCAGGCCGTAGACCTCGATCCCGCTGTCGCCGTAAGCATACAGATATTCGCCGTTGCGCAGCAGGCCGTTGCTCCGGACCGTATTGATGTATCTCACCGGCGTATCCACCATGACCATCTCACCGCTGCTCCAATCCAGCGCCAGCCGGTTGAGGTCGTAAATATAGATCACACCCTCGCGCACCAGCCCATAGACAAAGCCATCCTTCTCGGCCACGCCGCGGAACAGGAAGCCTTCCTGGTTCTTCAGCTGCGCCACCGGGCGGTAGCGGATGGGGATGCCCAGCACCGGGGTGGGCGTGTAGGTCGGCAGGAAGGGGGCTGGCGTGGGCGTGTCGCCGAGAGGCAGCACCAGGGTGGGGGTATCTCTGGCAGGCGCAGGCAGCACCAGCGTGGGGGTGTCGCCGGGCTGCTCGATCACCGCGACCGCCGCAGTGGGCGTGTCTGTCGCCAGGGTCGGGGCGGTGATGGTCGGCTCCACTTTGCCCAGGCTCCCCTGGTCAGACAGCCATTTGTAGCCCACCAATCCCCCGATCACCAGCACGACACCGCCAAGCAGCAGCGCGCCCAGAATCACCAGCCAGCCAGGCAGGGAGCTCTGACGCGGCTGGGCGCGTGGGGTGGATGCTGGCGGCGCCTGCCAGGTCGGCTGGACGGGCGGGCGGGCTGCCGTCCTGGGCGGGGCCGGGGCGACTTCGGTCGGAGCCAGGCGCGGCGTCTGCGGCCCGGTTGGGCGGCTCAGCGCCGTGCGCAGCTCTTCCACGCTCTGGAAGCGCCGCTCGGTGGCGATCTCCACCGACTTCAGGATGATCTGCTCCACCTGTGGGCTGATGGCCGGGTTCATCGTGTGCGGCGCGGGCAGCGGCTGCTGGGTGACCATGCGGCTGACGCTCTCCGGCGGCACCTGCCCGGTGAGCAGGGTGTACAGGGTTGCGCCCAGCGAGTAGATATCCGAGCGCATGTCGGTATGCCCGCCGCCGTACTGCTCGGGCGGGCTGTAGCCGGGGGTGACCGCCTTGGCGCCGATGGTGGTCGCCAGGTGTGGGTCGTAGATCTTGGCGATGCCGAAATCGACCAGCATGGCTTTGCCCTGTGGATTGATGCGGATGTTGGCGGGTTTGATGTCGCGGTGGATGATCGGCTGGGGCTGCGAGTGCAGGTAGCCGAGCGCCTCGCACACCTGGCTGATCCAGGCGAGCACCTGCGGCTCGGGCAGGCGGCCCAGGCGGGCAATCATCGCCGCCAGGTCTTCGCCCTCCACGTAGTCCATCACCAGGTACTGACCCTGGTTCTCGATGAAGAAATAATCGGTGACGCGCGGCAGGTTGGGATGCGAGAGGCGCGCCAGCAGCCCGGCCTCCCGGCTGAACTGCTTCTGCGCCTCGGGCGAGGCGTCCATGTTTTCCTTGATCGCGACCGGCAGGCCCAGGGAGGTATCCCAGGCCTTGTAGACCGCGCCCATCCCGCCTTTGCCCAGCAGGCTGTCGATGCGATAGCGGTTGTTGTGGATGATCTGACCGATTTCGAGCGGCATAGGGAGTTCCTCCTGGGGTGTTGGACAGATGAGTAGATTTTAACCCCGATTGGCAGGCCTGACGAGGGGCAAGCGCGAGGAATGTTTATTCTGGCAGAGAGGCAGTTGTACTGCCGGTCGGGTGCGGGCAGGCGGCGGGGTGAGAGCCTGCGCAGAGGGGAGAGAAAACCGCTAAGGCGCGAAGGATTCTTAACCACTAAGGACACGAAGGGCACGAAGATTTGTTAAGATTCTTGGTGCCCTTCGTGGTCTTCGTGGTAAATAAATGCAGGCAGGCGGCGGGATCAATCCCGCGCTACGATGCGCCAGGTGCATTGCACGTCGCGGCGTTATTCGCCGCCGTGCATTGCACCTATTTCTTGATCAGCGCGGCGCTGACATTGTAGGCGTAGTCAATGCGCACGCTCATCAGGGCGACATCCAGCGAAGGCGGCAGATCCACCATCAAATAATAATACATGCCCTGGTTGTTTACCAGGTGAGCGGAAATGGTAGAGTCTTCCATGGCGCGGATCGCCCCGCTGCTGCCGCTCGAAGTCACCTCAGCCATGATGTCGCTCACGACTGAGTCCCAATTGGATTTGAACAGCCGGAGGGTCAGGTTGTGGGTGGCGTGGGTATCGTAATAGAAGGCGACCAGCTTGGTGACGGAAGCCCCATGCGGCAGCATCACCCCGGCGATGAAGGACTTGCTGGCGGCATCGGGGTTGAACAGACCTGGTCCCTGGAAGGTGTAGGGTAGGTTGGTGGGGTAGCCGGTGAAGAAGAACGACGGCACCGAGATAAATCCCGGCCCGCCAGCCGGGGGATCGGCGGACGGAACGTCTGGCGCAGGGATCTGGCTGGCAGTCTGGCCCGCCATTCCGGGGGAGGCGGCGTAAAAACTGACCCCCAGGGCCAATCCGACGATGGCGACCAGCGCCAGCAGCCGCCCGATCGATAGCTGTACGGTGAGCTTCTTGTTCATGGAATCCTCCTATTGAAGTTGTTTATTTTTTTCGCTAGCCAGCGAAAAGATACGCGGTGTGATTGGTTCTCTATATATACATTATAAGCTGCTCTGATTGGCCTACCCAGTTTACCCATCAGATTTCTGTGCTTCGGCAAGATATTTTTCGCGCAATGTATTCAATACCTGCTTTTGTCCCGTGGCCTCATCCAGATAGTACCAATGGTCCCAACCATTGCAGGGGGCATTTTGGATTTCTCTTCCTACCTGATGGATAGAGCCAATTATCCCATTATATTGAATCGAGCCATTCGATAAAACAATGGCGGTTAACTGCGATTTACCAAAATAAAGAAATTGTCCAATTCTGATGTATCCAGCCTCTACTAATGCACCAAATGGAACTCGAGGGCGATCTCGTTTTGAACGGAACACATATAAGTCTTCAGAAAACATGCCCGGCTGGATCGCATCAATTCTTTCTTGAGCGAGGCGAATATAACCTCCATCTCGTTCAATTCCAATCCAATGCCGATGGAGCTTCTTCGCCACCGCACCGGTTGTTCCGCTGCCAAAGAAGGGGTCAAGGATGATATCGCCAGTATTTGAGCTGGAAAGGATCACCCGGTATAAAAGCGCTTCTGGTTTTTGAGTGGAATGAGCTTTGGAGCCATTTAGTTTGATTCGTTCTTTGCCTGTACAGAGAGGTATTTCCCAGTCGCTGCGCATCTGCAGATCATCATTCAGCGCCTTCATCGCATGGTGATTGAAGGTATAGCGCGCCCCTTTGTTTTTCTGCGCCCAGAGCAGGGTTTCATGAGCATTCGTAAAACGGACCCCTCTAAAATTGGGCATAGGATTTGTTTTAACCCACACGATGTCATTCAGAATCCAATAGCCCAAATCCATCAACACTTTTCCTACCCGATAGATATTATGATAAGAACCAATCACCCAAATCGTACCAGTATCCTTGAGCACTCGTCTGCAAGCGCTAAGCCAATCGCGGGTAAAAAGATCATATTCTGCAAAGCCGCCAAAACGATCCCAATCATCATCCACGGCATCGACTTTCGTCATGTTGGGACGCCACAGCTCGTTCTGCAATTGCAGGTTGTAGGGCGGGTCAGCAAAGACCAGGTCAACAGATTTCTCTGGCAGGCTGGCGAGGATCTCCACGCAGTCGCCTGGCAGGATTTGGTCGAGCGGCAGGGAGGATTGAGGCGGGAGGCGGGTCATATTGGAGATGATTATAACTGAAGATGCTCTGATCGAGGCGCACCTGCCTGTCCGCCCGGGGTGGGTTAATGATCAGGCCGCAGTTGGACTGCCGTATATCCACGAACGACAGTCCAACTGTATGGGGAGCATTGTCGCCAATTAGCAGATTGGCAGGGTCGCCGGCCAGGTGCAATGCACGGCGGCAAAGAACGCCGCGACGTGCCATGCACCTGCAGCTATTTCGTCACCCGCGGCAGGCTGACGCCATAGGCGTAATCAATGCGGATGCTGACCAGGCCGACATCCAGGGTGGGCGGCAGGATAATCTGGATTATATATTGGAAGCTCTGGTTGTCCACCACAGGAGTGATGATGGTGGTGTCTTCCATGTTGCGGATCGTTGTAGCGGTACCAGAAGAAGTCACCGAGGCAATCGTGTTGCCAGAATCCTGTTCCAGCAAGGTGCGTATCAATATAGCATCCAGATTGTATGATGCGTGATTGTCATAATAAAAAACGAGGAACTTGGTGATCGTCGTCCCGTGAGGCAGCAGCACATTGGCGAGGAAATAGCTAAATGAAGCATCAGGGTTCCTCAACCTGGTGCCGGAATAATAGTAACCCAGGTTGGTTGGCCAGCCTGTAAAGACCATCGGACCAAAGGAGATGAACCCCGGTCCGCCTGGTACAGGGTCTCCGGCAGGCTCTGCCAGCAGGTCGGTTTGGCGGACCACCCCACCCCCGCTGGCGCTGGCTGAGGACGCATAAGTGTAGGCCGAAGCCAGGGCGGCTGCGGCGATGACCACCAGCGCGGCCGTGGTGATGATGCGGATATAGTCGTGTTTTTTCATTTTTTTCTCCTTATATTATCTTTGTAGTGTTCTTTTTTTTTTTTTTTTTCTACCTTGATCCCACGGCGGTTGTGGGCCGACACGCAGGCCAGCCCCTACCGCTAATGACGGTTGTAGGGACGGACCTGCGCGTCTGTTTGGACTACCTGCCAGGTGCAATGCACTTTGCAAGTGCAATGCACCTTCTTTTGTTATTTCGTCACCCACGGCAGCAGGACGCGGTAGCGGGTCAGGCGCGGGCCGACCCAGAAGCCCGACTCCAGGGCGTAGACCCCGCCCGAGCCGCCGCCGGCATCTGGCTGGCCGGCCGCTCCGCACAGGGCGTAGCCGCTGCCGCTCTGGTAGCAGCCGCCGCCCCCGCCGCCGCCTTCCAGCGTCCACCAGGGGAGGTCATAGCCGCTGGTCAGGCTGGTGTAGGTGAAGGCCAGCAGCAGCAGCGCCAGGGCGGAGAGAATGATGAGCTTTTTATGCTGTTTCATGATCGCCTCCTAGCGCCGCCGGAAGAACTCGGCGCAGAACACATCCCCGCACAGCGTCACCTGCAGATAGGCCGGCGCGGCTTGCGCCGGGGCAGTCAGCAGCGGGACTCCGCTGGGGGTGATGGTGATGGCGGGCGGCGCCTGGCTGGCAATCCAGGTGGATTCGCTGACCGCTGAGCAGGGCAGGTCGTTGCAGTGCGCCACCACCTGGGTGATGTTGCCTCCGATATAGTCCACGAAGGTCAGCACCCCCAGCCCGGCCGCGCTGATGGTGATCATCGGGATGGGCGTGGTGTGGCCCGGCCACAGCACATGGATCAGCTGCGGACCAACCAGCGTGTTGCACACCAAATTGGTGCAGTGGACGGTGTAGATATTGCCGGAGTCGATGTCCACCGCCGCGATCAGCCCCAGGCCGTCCACGCCGGTGGTGATGGTGGGTTGGTACCCATCCCACGGTAGAGTGGCTAAAAGGCTTAGTGTGGCCAAGCTGCAGGCGATATCAGAGCAGTGGGCGATTTTCAAATCGAAGCTGGGCGTAAAATGATATGCCACCAGCCCCAATCCATCCGCCCCCAGGGTGATGGCCGGATCAGCTTTGGGCGCCATTGGATCGATAATCGTCGCGGGCATCACTGCCGTACAGTCGGCATCCAGGCAGTGCACTGCTTCCAGCGCGCCGGTGGTTATGTTTTCGTACACCACCAGGGCAAAGCCATCCGCAGCGATGACCATATCATTGTTCACTCCTTCGTCCGCCGGCGTAAAGACCAGCGGGCGGTTGACCACGCTGGTGCAGGCGATATCAACGCAGCGAGCGAACCACAGGTCCTGCACAGTAACATTGTAGTAGGCAATCTGGATGCGGCCCGCCGGGTCAAGCGCCATGGAGGCGTAGTCGCTGCCCAGGTTCATCACATCGATGGTTGTCACCTTGGAGGTGGAGCACGCCATGTCCTGGCAGGCCACCAGCTTATAGAAGCCGTCGGTGTTGTCGGCAAACAGGATGAAGGGCAGGCCATTTGCGCCGATGGTGACCTGGTTGGTCTGGCCAAACCAGCTGGTCGGGATGGGGTTGTTCTGGACAAAATTGGCCGGCGGCACGGGCCGGTTGAGCGGGGCGTCATCCCAGCACACCACCGTGCCATCAGCGTTGACCGCCTGGACGGACGAGCCGGGGCGGCAGCTTCCCGTGACGCGCTGCTGCACCTGGCTGCTGTTGACGCTGAAAGCGCCTGCCACCAGGTTCAGCCCCCAGCCAGCAGTGTAGGTGGTGTCGTCGTCCGGCTCGCAGGAGACCGTGCCGTCGGGGTTGACCGCCCGGATGGACGAGCCGGGCGTGCAGGTACCGCTGACCCGCCGCTGCAGGTAAGTGGTATCGGCGCTGATCTGGCGGGCGCTGATCTGGATGCCCATCCCCTGGGTGTAATCGGTGTCCTGGCACTGCACCGTGCCGTTCTGGTTGATCACCCGGATGGCCTGTCCAGTCGGGCAGGAGGAGCTTACCCGCGCCTGCACCAGGGCGTTATCCACCGAGAACGTATAAGTCGGATCCGCGCCGCTGATCTGCAGCCCGGTGCCGGCCAGGTACTGGGTGTTGTTGTCCAGCCCGTCGGCGAAGCTGGGCGGCATGGCGGCAATCCCGTTCCAGGGAACGGTGCGGGCGTGCAGGGCGTAGGGTGTGGCGGTCAGCTCCTGCAGACTGGCGATGGGGGTGTATGCGCCGCTGGAAGCCCCCGGGCGCACCTCGATCTTCAGCCAGCGCTTGTCGCCCTGGAAGCTGCCCGCCCCGAAATCGAGCAGCACGGTGAAGTAGCCGTTGGAAACGGTCTGGTCGTCGGCAAGGATGTCCGCGCCGATCTGGGTTCCCGCGCCCGAGTCTGCCCACAGGCTGAATTTGAAGTCGTAGGCGCCTTCGGCGGGCTGACCGCTGTCGGTCAGATAGCCCTGGTAAGAGAAGGCCGTGCCCAGCGGGGTGGCGGCAGGGGCGGACGGGGCCAGGGCCTGGCTGGCGCTGGTGCTGCCGAGCAGGAATCCCAACAGAACCAGGCCGGTGAACATGGTTTTGAGTTTCATAGCTTTTCCTCCTAAGATCAATAAAACTTATTCAATTGTGAGCCAATGGGGGGGCGGATGATGATAGAACGATGATACTCCGCACTTTTAGTATAGCACGCGGGAGGATGAAATGCAACAGGTTGAGCGCGGCGCGGGTTGAAACCTGGCGCGACAGGATGCCCGCTGGAACTGTGATGATATTCGGATTAGTGGGGAAAATTGTTGCCTGGCGAGAAATTATATTGTAAAATATTTATATTCCCACAGCCAAAGGAGGAAAAAATCCCATGCAAGCTCATCGCAATATGCGCTTATCCGCAGCACTGGGCATCCTGGCCCTGCTCTCGGCGTTGGTCGGGCTGGCTTCCGGGCCGCCAGCCAGCATGACCGCCAGTTCACCCGCCAGCCCCGCCTCGTTCTACCATCCCATTTACGAATTCAATCACGGCTACACCTACCATGTCACCCTGGCGCGCAGGGATGACCTCTTCGTGGTGGCGTACATGGACGCCAGCAACTCGTTTTACGGCACCGCCAGGGTGGGCCTGCTGGTCAACAACCAGATCACCTACGGCCCGGAGGTGGTCTTCAACGCCGGCAACACCAGCGATATCTCGCTGGCCTTCATCGGCAGCAATACCATCGTCATCGCTTTCTGCGATGTGAGCGACAACGACGAGGGCAAGATGGTGATCGGTACGCTCAGCGGGAACAGCCTCAGCTTCGGCTCAGTATATAATTTTTCTACCCATGAGGCGCATTCGATCTCAGTCGACAATGCCCTGACGAATCAATTTGTCATCGCCTATCAAAAAACGAGCACCTACCCCTCCGGCGAGGTGGCAGCCTGCGCTTATAGCGGCGGCGCCATCTCCTGCGGATCCCACCAAACTTTCAACGCGGCCGAGACCAGCTTTGTGACCGTGAATGTGTTGGCCGATTCGCCGGCTTATTTTGTGCTGGCCTATCGCGATAACGGCGATTCTGGCTGGGGCAAGATGATGGCTGGCTCGATCAGCGGCGGCGAGATCACCCTGGGGAGCGAAACCTTTTTCAATTCAATCACCGGTCATATCTCTGTGGCTGATCTGACTGCCTTCACCCTGGCGCTGGTGTACCGGGATGAGTCCAATTCGAATTACGGCACCGCCCAGATCATCGGACGCACCAATTTGAACCTGAACACCAACACAGAATACGTGTTCAACACCGGCGATACGATGATCCTGTCGAGCTTCGGGGTGACGGATATCTCCGGCACGCGCTTTGCAGTGGGTTTTTACACCGGCGCGTACGTGGGGCGCACGGTCTTCGGTGATCTCAGCAGCACGGATATCAGCTTCAGCGAGGGGGCGCAGTTCAATCCAGGAGAACAGTCCGACCTGCCGGCTGTCTCCGCCTACCGCAGCGGCTTCATCACCTGCTGGTCGGACAAGAGCGACAGCGACCGGGGCAAGTGCCGGGTGTATGGCATTGCCTGGCTGTTCATGCCGCGGTTGAGTAAGTAGGATATGTTTTGATGGTGCGGCAGTACAACTGCAGCCCGATCATTTGGCGGGATCAATCCCGCGCTACGCGGCATGGGTAGGGGCGAACCGGTGTGCTCGCCCCGCCCCCACCGGGGAGAAAAAAACCGGGCTGCAAAGGACGCAGAAGCAGATTGCGTATTGCTTTGTGGAAAAAATTTCTATATAATCATAGGGAACCTATAACTGGAGGAGGAGAACCTATGCGTATCTACCGGATCAAGCGTCTGATCACCCTGCTGGGCCTGGTGGCGCTGCTGGCAGCCGCTGCCAGCCCCAGCTCCGTTTACCACCCGATCGTCACCTTCAACGACAGCGGCAGCTATGATCTCGGCCTGGCGCGCACCGGCAGCGCCTTCCTGGTGTCTTACCGGGATGGCGGCGACAGCCTCCACGGCAACGCCAGGGTCGGCCTGGTGGTCAACAACATCATCAGCTTCGGCCCCGAGGCCACGTTTAACAGCGCCAACACCGGCGAGACCGCCATCGCCATCGTCGCCACCAACACCTTTGCCGTGGCCTACAGCGACTGGGGCGACTCGGACAAGGGTAAGGTGGTGATCGGCACGCTCAGCGGGAGCACGATCAGCTTCGGCAGCGAATATATTTTCAACAACGGCGCCACAGGCTCTATCTCCATTGACCAGGTGCTGGCCAACAAATTCGTCATCGCCTATAAGGATGATGGCGACAGCAGCCACGGCAAAGCGATCGTATGCACCAACTCTGGCACGGTGGTCTCCTGCGGCAGCGAAACCACTTTAAACGCCGCCACCACCACCTTTATCTCGCTGGAAATCCTGAAAGGCGCCAGCCCGGCGGCCTTCGCCCTGGCCTTCCGCGATTTCGGCGATTCCCACAGAGGCAAGGCGATAATTGGCGAGATCAGCGGCACGACGATCACTTTTGGCTGCGAATACACCTTCAACACCGGCATCAGCGGGCATATCAGCGTGACAGCCCTGACCGACGACAAATTCGCCGTGGCCTACCGCGACGAGAGCAACATGAGTTACGGCACCGCCCGCATCGGCACGGTCAGCGGGACGGTGATCACCTTCGGCTCGGAATACGTGTTCAAAACCGGCCATACCGAGCTAGAAGGGAATTCCGGCATCGCCCGCCTCTCGGATACCAGCTTCGCCCTGGCTTACATTGACGATGAGGACGACGGCTACTCCCTGGTGGCCAGCGTGAGCGGCACGACCATCACCTTCGGCAGCCCGCAAGCCTACAACCCCAGCACTACTTCGGGAATCCCGGTGGTGGACAGCCTCTCCGGCGGCTATGTGGTCTGCTGGGCGGATGGCAGCGGTACCCAGCGCGGCAAATGCCGGGTAAACGGCGACGCGCTGAACTTCTTGCCGCGGGTGAGCAAATAAGGCTAAACCCTTAGGGTTTACATGCCCAGAGAAAACCGCCAAGGCGCAAAGGACGCGAAGGATTCATAACCACTAAGGGCACAAAGGACACGAAGGTTGGTTAAGATTCTTGGTGCCCTTCGTGGTCTTCGTGATAAAAAAGCCTGCGCGGTAGGCAGCGGGATAAATCCCGCGCTACGCGGAACAGGATAAACCCCTGGGGTCTGGCAGGGGCGACAAACCCGAAGGGTCTCACAGACCCTTCGGGTTTGTAATTGCTCAGCGCACCACCACCGGCAGAAACACCTTCGCCAGCGCCAATGCCAGGCTGCGGAAGGTGCTGGGGTCGCTGCCCACGGCGTTGTTCGGCCAGACTCCCTGCGCCACATAGTTATCCCTCAGCAGCAGGTACATGCCCACCGTTTGCCCTGGGGCAAGATTGAGCGCAGAGGTTGCCAGGTCAATGCTGATCTCCGCCTGAAGGTGTCCGCTGGAGATCCCGAAAGCGCTCTCCAGCCCAGGGGCGTTCTCCACCGCCGGGTAGACCCCGGTGGAGCAGTATTCAGAGAAACGCTTCAGGCTGGGCGTGAGCTGGAAATAGCCCTCGCCGCCCGCTTCGCTGGGGCACCAGGCGGAAAAGTTCCACAGGCCATCGGAGGGCAGGGGGGTATCGTCGAAATAGATCAGCACGTTATCGCTGGCGCTCTGAGTCGTGTCGTTGGGGTTGTCGAAGGCCAGGTACAGGTGCGAGGCGTCGTTCTTGACGTACAGAGTGACCGCCGAGAGCGGCTGGGTCAGCTCGAGCGGGGCGGAGAGCAGCCCCAGCCAGTCGAAGACCTGCCCCAGGCTGGGCGCCTCCAACAGGCTGACATAGGGCGGGGCGGCAATGTCGTAGGTCTGCGCCCCGGCCCACTCCGCCGGCAGGATCAGCCCGTCCACCGTAGGCGGGCTGGTGGATGAACCCGCGCTGATGTCGAAGGGATTCGGAGCGACCACCGCCAGGCTGAGAGCGTTGGACGTCCCGCCCCCGGCGCTGCCATTGTAAACTGTGACGCTGCCGCTGCCCACGGAGGCGATATCGGCGGCGGTGATGGCGGCTTCCAGCTTGGCGCCGCTCTTGAAGGTGGTTGGGCGATTGCTGCCGTTCCAGCGCACAGTCGACATGCCGTTAATGAAATTCTCGCCGTAGACCGTCAGGGTGAAGTCTGGCATGCCAGCCGCTTTCCAATCGGGCAGCAGGCTGGTCAGCACGGGCGAATCAGCCCCGCTGAGTGCAGCCCCCAGGACGAGTGATTTGAAGGTGGGATTCAAGGTCATGCTGGCGACCTCGATATAGTAGGTTGTGCCCTTGACCTGGCTCAGGCTGACCTGCGACTGCGACCCGCCGCTGTTATCGTTGCAGGCCTGGCTGGTCATTCCTCCGGGGAAGCCAGTCCACACCGCCAGCACAGTGTCATAGGTGCTGGCAAAGGTATTGACAGTCAGGGTGGCATTGGTGGTGGCGGCATAGCTAAACCAGACAGAGTGATAGCGCTGCCCGCTGACGCAGGTAAAACCGGGGTCATCCACCGCTGTGGTGGCGCCATCGATGCTCTGGATGCGGGTGAAGGGCAGCGGCGAGACGGGAAAAGCCAGCCAGAAGTCATCGTTCCAGCCGCAGGGCCAGGTGGGCTGGTAGACATGCGCTGAGATGCCGGAAGAATCATCGCTGTGGCGATGGGCGCGCACGCGGTAGTAATATGTGCTCCCGCAGACGCCCTCCACAGCCGCCCAGGTGCCGTTGGCTGCCGCATACCCCACCTCGATCCAGCCGTAGTCGAGATGGGCTGAGCGCTCGAGATGAAAATCGCTTTCGTCGCTGGAATTGTCCGTCCAGGTAAATTGGAGGCTGGTCTCGGTGACATCGATGGCGGTCAAATCGGAGGGGGCGCGCGGCCCAGCCGGACAGATCTGGGTGCGGGCGCTGTCCACCGGCGAGTAGCCCGAGTAAGTGCTGTCGTTCTGGCGGTGGGCGCGCACGCGGTAGTAGTAGAGCGTGTCGCAGTCCAGCCCGGTGCTGCTGTAGCTGTTCACATTCGCGCCCACTGTGGCGATCTGCGACCAGCTGGCGCCATCCAACGAACGCTCGATATGAAAATCGCTTTCGTCAAAGGTGCGGTCCGTCCAGTTGATGTCAATCTGGCTGGGGGAGATGACATGCGTATTCAGGTAATCCGGGGCAAGGAATGCAGTGTAATAGGTGACCGCGCTGGCGACGTTGGAGTAGTCCGAATAGCTGCTGTCGCTGCTGCGGTAGGCGCGCACCCGGTAGTAGTAGGGCGTGGCGGCGCTCAGCCCGGTGTCGCTGTAGGTGACATCGTCCGCCGGGTTGGTGGCAATTTCCGTCCAGCCAGAGACGCCGTCGTACGAGCGTTCGAGGCGGAAATTGCTCTCGTTGGTGGAGTTGTCCGCCCAGGTCAGGTCGATGCGGCTGGTGGACATGGCTTCGGCGGACAGGTTGGAGGGCGGGCTGAGAGCGGCGCAGGACTGGGTGGTGGCGCTGGCGGTGTAGGAATAGGATGAGAAGGTGCTGTCGCTGCTGCGGTGAGCGCGCACCCGGTAGTAGTAGGGCGTGGCGCAGGCCAGCCCGCCGTTGGTCCAGCTGGTGGTGTTCGCATCCACCTGGGTGACCTCGCTCCAGCTGGACGAGCCGTTGGGGGAGCGCTCGATGCGGAAATCGCTCTCGTCGCTGGAGTTGTCCGTCCAGGTCAGCCCGATCTGGCTGGAGGAGAGCGCCGTGGCGACCAGGTTGTTGGGCGCGGCAGGCGGCGGGCAGGCCGCAGTGGTGGCGCTGGCTGTGTTGGAATAGCTGGAGAAGGTCCAGTCACCGTAGCGGGCGGCGCGGGCACGGTAGTAGTAGGTCGTGCCGCAGACCCGATTAATATCGTAATACCAGGTGTCCTCAGTCTGATCCACAAATGACCAGCCTGTGCTGCCATCGGGTGAGCGCTCCAGCAGGAAGTCGTCCTCAGTGCTGGAATTGTCCGTCCAGGTCAGGTAGACCTGGTCCTGCCAGGAAGACGAGGCGCTCAGCCCGGAGGGGGCGGCGGGCGGCGGGCAGGTGGGGTAGGTCACACTGTGGTTGTCGAAGACTGTCCAGGTGGGGTAGCACACATTCCAGTCGTCATGATACGCATCGTAAAAGTCGCGGATGAAGTCGGGGTCCCAGGCCTCCAGGGTGGCGGCGATCTGGTCGAAACCGGAATCATCACCCTCGCTCACCTCCTTCCACAGGTCCCACAGGATGGCGGCGAAGGTCCACTCGGAGTTCTCGCATTCGGCGAAGGCGCCGGTGTTGAGCGAGATGTTATAGGTGGAGCTGCCCGTGCCCCAACGGAAGACCGGATCGTCGTAATAGAAAGCCGGGGTGAAATCCGCCCAGCCTTCGGTCAGCCCGCCAGCGCTGGTGGTGTTGGCGCAGTTGCCGTGCCAGGTGTCGGGCGGGACGACGGGCGGGTAGCCAGCCGGGTCATAGGGCGGGTAGGACGCGCCGCGCATGAAGTAGTGGATCGAATGAGCGTATTCATGCGCAATGATTGAGGTGGGCTGGTAGGTCAGATAGCCATCTGTGCTGCCGGGGTAGTAGACCATCCCCCCAGCGGAGTACGCCCCATTGGTGTCCGGCAGGTTGAGGTGCGTTTCCACCGGGCCAGTGCTCAGCCCGACGCAGTCGCGCATATAGCCGTACATGCGGCTCAAGTCGTAATAGACATGCGCGGCCTCATCCGCCACGGTTCCAGCAGTGCCCAGGGCGGGCGGGGAGACAAACTTCAGATAGCTGTTACCAGAATAAGCCCAGAAGCGGGCCGATTCGTGGGTGATGAACACTGCGCTCCCCGTGGAGATATCCTTGACGACGATCTTCGCCGTGCCGCTGCCATCCACGCCGGTGCCGCCGTCGGCAAACACGTAGGTGATCTTGAAGTACAGCTGCTTGCCGGCGCCCATCTCCAGATTGCCGAAGTCGAACATACCGGCGTTCTCACCGCCGACCGTGTACCAGGTGCTGCCCTGGACGTAGTTATCGCCGACCTCCAGGCCGCAGCGGCCTTCGGTGGACTGCTCCTTGGTGTGCAGCATGCTGCCCAGCTGCACATCCGGCCCGCCAGAGACATCCTGCCACAGCTCGATCTGCAGGCCGCGCAGCGGGTACTGGCGCGTGTCGGTGAAGGGATAGGTGACCGCCACGCCGTAGATATGGGCGGTGCCTTCCGGGGCTTCGGCCAGATCGCGCTGCCGCCCATCCACCAGCGCCACGCCGTCGGTCACCCTGGCCCGCCCGCACAGCCCGCTGGGGCAGATGGCGGCGGCTTCGGCCCGGGCAGCCGCCTGCGAGGCGACCACGCGCACGATGGCAGCGCTGGCGCTGTGAAAGCCGCTCTGCAGGTGGATCGCCATGCCGCTCAGGCGGTATTCGCCCGTCTGGTCGAAGCGCAGGCGCACGGGCAGGCGGTGTGCGCGCTCGACGCCGCGCCAGGCGGTCTGGCCTGCCAGCAGGGTCACGCCGGGCGGCAGATCGAGGCGCATCTCCAGCTCGCCGCCGGGAAGGGTCGTGCTGGCGGTGAACTCCAGGGCGGCCTCAGCGCCCTGCACGAACCAGAAGCGCTGCGGGCGTTCATTCAGGTCGGCCTCAGCCGCGCCGCTCAGGCTGACCCAGGCGGAGACGGGGAGGTCGCTGTTGGTCGGATGAGGCAGGTTCGTGACGGGGAGGGGGAGGGCAGCCGGGGTTGGGGTGGGATCAAGCAGCCAGGCCAGAGCCAGCGCCAGTCCAGGGAGGAGCAAACCAAGGGACGTGCGGAGGAATTTGCCCATCTTTACCTCTCAGGTGGTGCGCATTGATGAACAGAACAGATCGACTGCCGCACGCCAGCCTGCGGCTGGCATAAACCAATATTATCATAGATTTTATCGGGAATGGAGTCAAAAACCGGCGCTGGCGCAGCATATTCACTGAAGTGGGCTGATTTTCAGGTTTTAGGAGCCCCTGGCTCGTTCTCGGTCCAAGATTTTTTCAATTGTGAATGAAACGTTTGATTTCAAGCTTCTTAGTGCCAAAATTCAACAGCAAACCGATCTCGAAGTTGGATGCTTTCAAATAGGATATGGTCTGGATGATATCCGCGTCTGCGATTTCCGCCTTTGCCTTGATTTCGACCATCACGCCTTCGATGACGAAATCAACCCGCTTGTGACCCACCACCTGATCGCGGTAGCGGACATCCATCCAAACTTCCCGTTCGAATGCAAGGTGATCGGCGTGCAGTTCCAGAGCTAAAGCTCTCTGGTAAATGACTTCCATGAAGCCTGATCCTAACCCAAGGTGAACACGTTGAGCCGCGCCAATTATGCGACCAGTGATTTCGGAAAACGGGTATTCATCCTTTACATAACGTGAATCTGAATCCATGGAGGTCTCCTTAGATATGAAAAATGGAACCACTGAGGACACTGAGAACACTGAAAGTTCTTTTCAGTGGCTTCAGCGATCTCAGCGCTTCAGTGGTCCAAAAACCTGGAACCACTGATGCCGCTGAGTTTACTGAGAACACTGAAAGAGCCATTCAGCGACTTCAGCGCCTCAGTGATTCAAGCCCTGGAACCAACGAAGCCGCTGAGTTCACTGAGGACACAAAAAGTTCTTTTCAGCGGCTTCAGTGACTTCAGCGCTTCAGCGATACAAGCCCGGGAACCACTGAAACCACTGAGGACACTGAGGACACTGAGAACACTGAAAGTTCTTTTCAGCGGCTTCAGTGACTTCAGTGCTTCAGTGATTCAAGCCCTGGCACCACTAAAATATCTATACTTGGTTCACCAGCGAATTATACCCTGGGACGCACCCCAGGCCTGCTCCTTCCATCCCACCGCGGCCTAAGTGCGCAGAAATTCTCACGTCCACGCCAACTGATGATACAATCGGATATCTTCAACTACCACATCTACGGAGGGCTGCCCCTTGAATCATTCTCCAACCCAAACAGCTCGAATCGCTACCGCCTGGGTGGTGATCCTTTCTCTCTCCCTGTTCAGAATCGTGATGCAGGAGATCTTCAAAATCTCAGTCTCCGAAGGCCTCGAGTACACCGTCTCGCTGCTGTTCGTCCTGGCCGGGCTGGCGCTGACCTTCTTGTGGCCAGCCATCCGCCCGCTGCGACCGTTCTTCGGCCTGTTCATCGTCCTGCTGAGCGCTCAATTTCTGGCCTTCACCTGGATCGATCAGCTGCCCGCCATCCAACGCCTGCTGAAAAACCCGTCCTTTGCGGTGTCCATGCTGACCGAGCTGACCCTGAAGCTGGCGATAACCCTGGTGGTGATTGTTTTCCTGTTCATCCTGAAAAAAGACCGGCACGCCTTCTTCCTGGCGCGCGGCGATCTGGCTGCCCCGACCGGGCCGGTGAAATGGCTGGGGATCAAGCCGGGCGAGCGCTGGAATATCACCGGGCGCAACTTCGCCTTTTTCATCAGCCTGGGGACGCTGGCTTTCCTGGTGATCGCGGCGCGCCCTCCACTGGATGCTGTGCTGATGATGCTGCCTCTCCTCCCGGCGGTGCTGCTGGCGGCGGCGATGAACGCCTTCTATGAGGAAATCAGCTACAAGGCGTCCTTCCTGGCAGTGCTGGAAGATGTGGTCGGTAAGCCGCAGGCGCTGGCGCTGATGGCGGCATTTTTCGGCATCTTCCATTTCTATGGCATCCCCTATGGCGTCATTGGCGTGGCTCTGGCGAGCTTCCTGGGCTGGTTCCTGGGCAAATCCATGCTGGAGACGCGCGGCCTGTTCTGGGCCTGGTTCATCCACTTCCTGCAGGATGTGCTGATCTTCGCCTTCCTGGCGATCGGCATGGTCACCCCAGGAGGCTGAAAGCGGCAGCAGAATGATCTCTGCAGCCTTTTACGAAGGAAATTGGGGGTGTTTGGGCGGGCATAACCCGCCCAAATATCCAAACTGTCCACAACTGCGTCAGTTCCTGTGCTTATAAACGCACGGGAGAGCGGCCTTGCACATCCTGGCAGGGCTCTTCAGCGCAGCCACGATGGACTGGCCGGCTGGCTTTGCGCGGCTGGAACAGGCGGGCAAAGATAGACTTTCGCTCTTTTCGACCGGGCTGGACAGCAGCCAGGTAGTTCACATAGGGCTCATAGCGGTGATTTTTCCGCCGCTCTTCTTCAAATTCCAGCGATCTTTCCCATTCAAGCACGCTGATAATCATCTGAATTGAGGCCATTGTTTTCTCCTTTCTTGCAACCGGTTACATACCGGGGTAAAAAAAAGACGGTGTTGCTCAGCCTAGGCTGAGTTGCGGATCACCAGCTCCACTGGGAGAGTCACATTGGTGACCACACCGGTTTGGATATATTGGATCAGGTTCTGAGCCAGCAGTTTGCCAGCCAGAGGGATGTTCTGCCGGATGGTGGTGAGCGGCAGGTTGTTATAAGCGGCGATGGATAGATCGTCGTACCCGACTACGGCGATATCCTGCGGGACGCGCTTGCCGCTCTCCTGGATGACATGAATGGCTCCAATCGCCATCAAGTCGCTGTTGACGAAGACCGCATCCAGATCGGGCGCTTGCTGCAGCAGGCGCTGCATGGCGGCGGTTCCTGAAGCGTGAGAGTAATCGCCATAAGCCAGCAGACTGGGGTCTACGCTGCGCCCGGCAGCCTGTAAAGCATTCTCATAGCCCCTGAAACGGTGCTGCACCTCTAATTCTTCGTCGGGACCGCCCAGGAAAGCGATCCGCTGCCGTCCAATCTGGATCAAATGCTGGGCTGCCAGCTGGCCTCCGGTGATATTATCGCCAGCCACCGAGCAGTATTTGTATTTCGGGACCGGGATGCCCCAGGCGATGAAGGGCGCACCCATCTCCACCAGGGCTTTAATGTGCCACACCTTGCGGTTGGAGGTCATCAAGATAAAGCCGTCCACCCGCCCGCTGTCCAGATAATCGTGCGCCCAGGCGGTTTCCCGCGGGTTGACATGCACCACCAGCAGATCATAGCCCAGGGCGTGCAGGCCGTAGCCGATGCCGTCCATGATCTCCAGGGCAAAAAACATCTCCTGCGCCGTGGACATTTCCGGGTAGAAGGTAGGCGCTACATAGGCGATCGAATGGCTCTGGCGCATACTGAGATTGCGAGCCGGGATGTTGATGTGGAAATCATGCTCTCGGGCGATGGCCAGAATCCTGTCCTTGGTCTCCTGGCTGATCAGCGGGCTGTTATTGAGGGCGCGCGAGACCGTGGCTTTAGAGACGTTTGCCAGCCGGGCGATATCTTCAATGGTATGGACGGTCTTCTGACTCATCTGATTTCTCTCATTCTTGCAACCGGTTGCATTATAGCAATCCTATAGACCTTTGTCAAGGGGGATTTTGTGCGCAGGTTGAGAAGTCCACGCCAAAAGACCCCTGGGGTCTGACTGGACTTCGTGCTTTGGTTGGCGCAGTTTCAACCGCCAAAAAGGCGCAAATCCGTGCATCCGTGCAAGTATCCGTGTTGGGCTGCCCTGCAGATTTCCTCCCTCCAGACCGCCCTCAATCTGGCGACAGTCGGCAGGAATGCATGTATAATGCATTCAACCACATCACGCACCTGTTCACTGGCCTTTGAAGAATAATCAAACAGCGTCAAGGAGGAACACATGAAGCTCACCGTGCAGTTCTCTATCTGGAAGCTGCTGGCCCTGGCAGCCATTGTTGGCCTGACCCTGGGGGCCAACTTTTTCGTCAGCGCGGCGGGGACGCGCCGTGGGGTGATCAGCGAGACAGCCTACCTGCAGGCCCCGGCGGGAGACCCTGTGCCGGGCGGGCCGGGTTTTGTCTCGATCGATTCATACTTCTTCAAAGCCTATCCCACCAACCTGGAGTACAGCTACGCCGGCTCCAAGCTGCAGAACCCCGGAGCAGAGCCGCGCTATTTTGTCGCCGGGGTGCAGCTGCCGCACGGGGCGACGGTCACCAAGTTCGTCGTCTTTTACCTGGATGCAACTGACTTCTATGATTTTACCGCTGCCCTGGTCGTGGGCGGGTTCGACGTGGACACATTTTCGCAGATGGCAACCGTTAGCCCGTCTGGTTCAGACCCAAATATCCGCTACATACAGGACGCCAGCATCGATTTCTCCACGGTGGACAACCAGACGAGACATTACGCCGTGCAGGTCTGGATGCCTCCCACAACGCAGATCAGCCTGATCGCCGTGCGCATCGACTACCAGTACGCCTCCAGCCTGCCGCTGGTGGCGAAGTAAATGCCAGACCCTAAGGGTTTGTCAAACCTTTCGGTTAGGATCGCCTGGTTTGAACCACAAGCACACAAAGACCACAAAGGGTTTCTGATTAAAAAACCTTCGTGATCTTTGTGGCCTTTGTGGTTAAGAACAGAGAGAACACCGCGCGTAATCCGTTCAATCCGTTCTTAGAAATCCGTTGTCAGTGATCACCCTTGCATCCTGGCGGTTTACTCTTATAATCCCCCCATGCCCACCCTACCCCCCTTTGCCACCACTGTCGTCGGCAGCTTCCCCCATCCGGAAGCGGCTGGATTACTTGAGCGGATCATCTCTGATCTGGATGTGCCCGATTGGCCGCAGCTCTCGAAGCGCTCCTGGCGCGAGAGCATGTACATCCAATACGGCGAAGTTCTGCCGGGCATCGCCTTCGATGACGCCCAGCAGAAGATTTATTTTGATACCAGCCGCGACCTGAGCGGCCCGCTGGAGACCTTCTACGAGCATTACCTGGCGGATGACCTGGACTATTTCGCCCTGTACGCCCAGGACGCGGCGGGCTTCTTCGCCTTCCTGGAGGCGCTGGGGCAGTCCGGGAGCGGCGAGTGGGTCAAGGGCCAGGTCACCGGCCCGATCAGCTTCGGCCTGACCGTCACCGACCAGGATCTGCGCGCCAGCCTGTACCACGAGATGCTGGCGGATGCGCTGGTCAAGAACATGGCGATGAACGCCCGCTGGCAGGTGCGCCAGCTCCAGCAGGCGCGGCCCAACGTGATCATGTCGGTGGACGAGCCTTACATGGCCTCCTTCGGCTCGGCTTTCATCAGCCTGGAGCGGGAGCAGGCCGTCGCCATGCTGGACGAGGTCTTCGCCGCCATCCAGGCCGAAGGCGCGCTGGCCTCGGTGCACTGCTGCGCCAATACGGATTGGTCGGTGCTGATGGCCTCCCAGGTGGACATCCTCAACCTGGACGCCTACGGCTACCTGGAAAACCTGGCGCTCTATCCCCAGGAGCTGCGCAGCTTCCTCGATCGCGGCGGGCGGGTGATGTGGGGCAGCGTGCCCAACACGGAGCTGATCTTCGATACTACTCCGCAGGCCCTGGCGCAGCTTCTGCAGGACGGGCTGGCGCTGATCAGCCAGAAAGCCGCCCGGCGCGGGGTGGAGATTCAGCCCGACGAGCTGGCCGCGCGCAGCCTGCTCTCCCCCAGCTGTGGGATGGGCTCCACCACCGTGGCGGTGGCCGAGCGGGCGCTGGATATTCTCAAGCTGGTGAGAGAATTATTGAACGCCTGAGTACGCAGCAAACATAAACCCCTGGGGTCTGGCAGACCCCAGGGGTTTTTACCGCTCTGGAATAATTTGAGCTGCGTCCGTCGAACCATTGCCACCTGCCTGCTTACTCCAACGCCAGGTCAACCGCCGCCCGAGCGTGGATCTCGGTGGTGTCGAACAGCGGCACCGGGCTGTCTTCAGGGCGCACCAGCAGGCCAATCTCAGTGCAGCCCAGGATCACGCCCTGCGCCCCGCGCGACACCAGCTCGGTGATGATCTGGCTGAAGAGGGCGCGCGAGGCCGGGATGATCTGGCCCAGCACCAGCTCGGCGTAGATCGTGCGGTGGACGATCTGGCGGTCCAGGCTTTCCGGGATCAGCACCTGCAAGCCGTGCATCTTCTCCAGCCGCCCACGGTAGAAATCCTGCTCCATGGTGTAGCGCGTGCCCAGCAGGCCCACCCGCTCCAGCCCCTGCGCCTGGATCGCCTGGGCGGTGGCGTCGGCGATGTGCAGGATCGGGATGCGCAGGGCGGCCTGCATCTCATCCGCCATGCGGTGCATGGTGTTGGTGGCGATGACGATGAAATCCGCCCCGCCCGCTTCCAGGCGCTGCCCGGCGGCGATCATCACCTGGGTGGCTTCGTCCCAGCGCTCTTCCTTCTGCAGCACCTCGATCTCGGCGAAATCAACCGAATACATCAGGCACTGGGCCGAGTGCAGCCCACCCAGCCGCTCTTTCACCGTCTCGTTCAGGATGCGGTAGTACACCAGGGATGATTCCCAGCTCATCCCGCCGATTATACCGATCGTTTTCATCATCTTTTCTCCCATAAATGCAACAGTTCTGCCTCGCGTGCGGCGCTCATGCCCGCCCGCCATTTATAATCCACCGGGCGGGTGCGCGCCCAGCTCAGTGTGTCAGCGATGGTTTGCCGCAGCGGTCGGTAGCGCAGCCCGCTGGCGGCGGCTTTTGCCACGCTGATGGCAAAGAAACCGCCCGCCTGCGGGTCGCTCTCAGGGATCCACAGCGGCATCTCCATCCAGGGGCCGACCTGGTTTTCGAGCAGGAAGGCTTCGTCCACCCAGGTGAAGCGCGACACGCTGCCCGAGACTTCCTGGCAGGTCTCCAGCAGTTCCCCCAGGCTGACATTTTCGGGCAGTCCATCGGCATTATAAATCCCCGTAGCGCCCTGCTCAATCAGCGCCAGGGTCCACTCAGCCAGGTCGCGCACGTCAATGAACTGCAGGCCGCGCTCGGGACGACCCGGCGCCAGCACCTGCCCGCCGCAGTCCACCCGCCAGGGCCAGTAGGTGAAGCGGTCGGAGCGGTCGTAGGGGCCGACGATCAGCCCAGGGCGGATGATCAGCACTCGCCCGGGCAGCTCGGCCTCGGCGGCCTGCTCGCACAGCGCCTTGAGCGGGCCGTAGGTCTCGCCGGTGATCTCTTCGACGTTCTCGTTCTGCAGAGTTCCCACCGCGCCGCTTTCGTCCACGCCCGGCTGGCTGGTGTCGGCATAGACCGAGACGGACGAGATGAAGACGTAGCGCCCCACCGACTCCGCCAGGGCCTGGGCAGAATGGCGCACCTGACGGGGGAAGTAGCCGCAGGTGTCAATAACCGCATCCCAGCGCCGCCCAGCCAGGCGGGAGAGATCGGTGCTGCGCTCGCCTATGATGGTCTCAATTCCGGGGAAAGCCTCGGGGCTGCTGACCCCGCGGTTGAACAGGGTCAGGCTGTGCCCGGCTTGCTGCGCCGCCTGCACCAGCGCCCGCCCCAAGAAAACTGTTCCCCCGATGATCAGGATGTCCATCAGCACTGCCTCCGTGGATAGAATACCCATAGTATAGCAGACCTGGCTGCGGATTTGGGGGATAAATAATTATCATCACGAAGAACCTGAAAGTCTCGAAGATTAAGGTAGATCAGACATCAGCCACAGATGCACACAGATAAACACAGATGGCTTCCCTGAAAAAAGGGTCGCGTGATTTGAAAAAGTTTAATATAATCGGTAAAACACTACCGAGGTTATGAAACAT
>JAFGQI010000015.1 GCA_016935755.1 Anaerolineales bacterium | reverse complement strand
TGGCGCACACCACCTGGCAGAGCACGGGTACGCCGCCCAACGCCACCGATATCGACACGCTGTTCTACGCGCCAGACTGGGATATTTTCTCCAGCATGGAACCATCCCTCTTCGGCCCGCACGGACTGGAGGTGGCTGGCGGCAGCCTGCGCTCTGGCAGCGCCCCCGCCTGGGATTACTTTACCTCCACCGGCGGTCCGGATGACTGGTCTTCGATCATGATGGAGAGCGACGGCCTGTATGCCGTAGCCGCGCAGGTCGTACGCTGGGGCGGCGAAACCAACCGTGTGCCTTATCAGATCACTGTCGGCACGGCGCAAACCACCGAACATGTATTCATGGATGGTTACACCTGCGCGACCTGCTCTGTGCCGATCACCTTCAAGACCAACCATGCCGATCTGGAAGGCGTGGCTCTGGATGCGGTTGGCTACGGCTGGACCGAGCCTGTTGAGGAGTCGCTGGAAGTGGTGCAGGATGATTTCGTTTACTACTTCTACGAAATCACCTCCGACAGCGCCTACAGCCTGCAGATCAACACCTTCCACCCGGATGAAAACACCGACGCCGACCTGACCGTGTACTATTACGATGAAGATCTCGGCGACTATGTGGTGGTAGGCTCCTCCGGAGCCTCCAACTCCAACGAGCAGGTCATCCTGACCTATCCCAAGGCGGGCGAGTATGTGGTCGAAATCTATGGCTACAGCATCCCCAACCCGGATACCTACGTTGATCTGTATATCAGCGAAATCAGCGGCCTGGGCGCGATGACCTTCGAGAACCTGCCCAGCAGCATCGAGCTAGGCGCTGAGTACACCATCGACGTGGTGTTCTCCAACCCGCCAGAGTACGGCTTCTGGTATGGCGCTATCTTCCTGGGGCCGGTTGGCTCGCCCAATGCGATGATGATCCCGGTGGTCATCAACCAGGGCTCGGCCACCAAGACCACCGATCAGACCATCCTGTATGAAAATGACTACCTGACCTACACGATCGATCTGACCGCTGGGCCTATGGCGATGGACTATATGCTCTGGCAGTTGGAAGATGTCATCCCGGCCAACACCAGCTTTGTCTCGGTTGAAGGAGCGGATTACGACCCGGCGACGGAAACCCTCAGCTGGTACGGCTATCCCGGTTACGAGTTCCTGCTGCGCGAGGACTTTGAAGGCGACTTCCCAGGAAGCTGGAGCCTGTACACGACCGGGGATGCCGGCGATCCGCTCTGGAAGCAGGGCATGCTGGGCGACCTCGGCTCGCACGGCTCGGCTTTGATGGGCGACTTCTTCGCCTGGCACAACGATGACAACCTGCCGACCAACGCCATCTCCTGGATGGTCAGCCCGCCAATCGCAGTTCCTGCTGGTGGAGCAACGCTGTCCTTCTGGCAGCGTGACTACTACCAGGGCAACTACACCGGCCATGAAGTCCTGGTGACCACCGACGCCAATCCTGACCCGGCCACCGCCGCTTACACAACGATCTACCTTGGCGACACCGGCGAAGACTGGCAGCAGGTGAAGTTAAGCCTGAGCAGCTACGCTGGACAGACCATCTCCATCGCCTTCCGCTACACTGGCGACTGGGATGATGAGTGGTACCTGGACAATGTCTGGGTGTACTACGACACGGGCAGCCTCAACCACACCATCACCCTGGTGGTGGTCACGGACGAGGATATCGCCCTGACCCAGGTGCAGAATACCGCCTACCTGACCACCGGCCCGAACACTTGCCCGCTGGCAAGCCCGGTGCTGGACGTCTTCTGGCGCTTCTACATGCCTTGGGTGCACGCAGTTTCACCATAAATTAATCTCTCAGCACGAAAATCGGGGCGAAGAAATTCGCCCCGATTTTTTTATCCTGTTACGAGCAGCTTCAATCGAAGGTATAATCGGTAAACACATCTGACCGCAGCATCTATCCAGTAGAATTTATCTGACATTGATTGGAATATTGACTTGAAACATCCAGCCTCTACCCTCCGCCTGCTCTTCGCCTTGATTCTGCTAACCAGCGCCTGGAACCAGCCTGCCCCGCCCGCACGACAGCTCGCCTCTGCGGGACAGAACCTGTCCAGCGCCGGTCAAGGCGCTCCGCTTCAGCCCATCCAGCTCAAATCGCCGGCGGTCAAAGCCGACCCGGCGCTGACAGCCTTGCAGCCGGAGAGGGAAACGCTCATTGAGCAGGTCTCACCATCCCGTCCTGCTGCTCAACCGGCAGCCTATACCTACGAGCTGGAATGGACCGGCAGCCAGAGCATCAGCGACAACACCTGCTCTGGTACGCACCAGTTTATCCCGCTCAATGTGGCCGACTCGTTCACGATCACCAGCCTGCACCTGGGATTCAACGCCAGCCACACCTGGCGCTCTGATCTGCGCCTGTGGCTGCACAGCCCGGCTGGCGCCAGCCAGCAGCTGCTGAGCGGCTCGCTGGGCAGCAGCTACGATAACTTTGATCTGCTCTTCAAGGATGGCGGCAGTACGAACTATTCCTACAGCCACCTGATCACCGCCCCTTACTATGAAAATACCTGGGCGCCCCAAGACGGCGCGCTGTCCAGCTTCACCGGGCAGGACGCCCAGGGCGAATGGCAGTTGGAGTTCTGCGATGACGCCTCTGGCGATACGGGTTCCGTCTTCCGCTGGGCACTGTTCTTCAACGAAATCCCTGCTCCTAACCTGTCCACTTCAGTAAAGCAGGCGCCTCTGGCGGTCAGCCCTGGCGAATTGATCACCTATACCGTCTCGATCATCAACAGCGGTTCCGCCGAAGCCGCCCAGGCCAGCCTGGTCGATCCTCTGCCTGGATGGACTACCTTTGCCTACACCGTGACCCCCGGTGTGCGGTACAACCTGCTGGAGAACCGCATCGAGTGGCAGGGCGGCCTGCTGCAGAGCGAGCAGATTGATTTGACCTATGCGCTGACTGTCTCCCTCGATGCTCCCTGCCAGGACAGCCTGGTGAACACCGCTGTGCTCAGCGACACCGCCCTGGCAGAAGCCGTAACCATCCAGGCAGTATCTGAGATCTGGGATCACGTGTACGTAATGAAGGACTTCGAAGATGACAATGGGGGTTTCACCACCAGCGGCAGCAATATCTCCTGGAATTGGGGACCGGTCGGCCCGTATGCGGGCAGCCAGGTCGATTTTCCCCAAACCGCCCACTCGGGAGAACAGGCCTGGGCGACCAACCTGACCGGCGATTACCGCAGCAGCGAAAATTCCTACCTCACCTCCCCGCTGATTGATCTGAGCAGCGCCTTTCAGGCTCCAGGCTACCCGATCTACCTGCGCTGGTGGCAGTGGCTGCGCACCGAGACGAATTACGACTTCGCCAGCCTGGAAGCGCGCGGCGGCGCCATCCCCTGGACGGTTGTGTATGGCCCGGTCTCCGGGGCGGTGGATTTGCAGTGGGCGCAGCACTCCGTAGATATCTCGCAGTTCAGCGGTCTGAGCGATTTCCAGCTGCGTTTTCACTTCACCTCGGATATCTCCACCGTCTACGCCGGTTGGTATATCGACGATCTGGCTGTCGTGCAGTGCCAGCCCGCTGCGGGCATCTATCTATCCCCGGCCTCCATCCAAGCCTCCGGCTGCAATGGCGCTCCGCAAGAGCATTCATTTACTCTCTACAACCTGACCGGCTCATCTGGCGTCTTTGATCTGGAGTATGATCTGCCGCCTGCCTTCGGCGAACTGAGCGGACCGGACTCGCTCGAACTGCAAAACGGAAGCTGGGCAGATTTTGTCGCCACCCTGACGCCATTGACCTGCCTGCCGGATGGCGTGGAAATGCAGGCCGAAGTGAGCGCCTCGGGCAATGGCTTTGAAACCAGCAGCCCCATCACCAAGACCATCACCGCCCGCGGGCATTGGGCAGGCCAACCCCCTGTCCCCAGCGGCGGACTGCAGGATGCCGCTGTTATCGATGGCGGCGAGGGTGGTCTATATGCTATGGGCGGCTCCGGCGCGGCCAGCCGCCAGAACCTGCGCTACGATCTGGCGGCTGGCGACTGGAGTACGCGCACGATCTTGCCAGCCGATCTGCGCATCCTGGATGGCGGGTTGATTGATGGCATCATCTACCTGCCCGGTGGGTATAACGGCAGTTCCATGGTCAGCACCCTGCTGGCCTATAACCCTGGCAGCGACTCCTGGGATACGCTGGCCCCGGCTCCCCGGCAGGTAGCTGCGTATGGCGTGGCAGCCTGCGGCGGGAAGCTTTACCGGGTGGGCGGCGCAGCCCTGGCCACCTGGCCGAATGGGGAAACTGGCGCAGAAGTATACAATCCCGCCAGCAACGCCTGGTTGGCTTTGCCCGCTATGTCCGGTGGGCACGCCTGGCCCGGGGTGACCTGCCTGGATGGCAAGCTGTATGTCGCTGGTGGGCTGGATCAATCTGGCTATGAGTCCACCCTGACCGAAGTGTTCGACATCGCTCAGAACACCTGGAGCGATCTGGCGATGCCCGATCTGCCCGAGGCGCGCTGGGCCTCTGCCGATTTCATGCTCTCAGGACGCCTGTACATGGCAGGCGGGGTCAGCGCCAACCACACCACGCCCGGCGTGGTCTACTTCGATTTTGCCGCTCAGGAATGGGCCAGCGCTACGGATCTCACTGACCCGCGCTTCCGCCTGGAAGGCGACAGCGCCCACGTGATCGGCGGGATGGAGCCAGCCTGGACGGCTCACGATACCCATGACGCACTGACCCTCTGCCCGGTCTGCACACAGCAGGGCTGGCTGGACGGGCATGTCTATGATCTGGATGGCAGCAGCCCGACCGTCACCCCGGCCGCGGTGTGGATCAGCCCTGGCGAGCTGGAAGTGCCGGTAGATGCCAGCGGCTACTACACCGTCACCCTGGCGCCCTGGACGTACTCGGTCAGCGCCAGCGCTGAAAACTATCCGCAAACCGCCGATCCTGAGACGGTAAATATCTTGCCAGATACGGTAAGCACTCAGGATTTCACCTTGCCTCGCCCAGAGATTGGCGTCGATCCTACCACAGTGAGCCTGGAACTGCTGGCCCCGACTTCGGCTTCCAGATTCATCACCATCACCAACAGCGGCAGCTATCCGCTGGATTTTACTATTCATGAGCTGAAACCGGTGCTCAGGAGCATCCTGCTGCAGAGCCCTGCTCAGGAGACGCCGGCCCAGGGCGAACTGTCAATAGAAATCGAACCGCAGCTGCAGGCACAGTTAGCCAGCGATGAAAGCACAGGCTATCTAATCTACCTGCGCGAGCAGCCCGATTTAACGCCCGCGCTGTCCATGGACTGGCTTCTGCGCGGGCGCTGGGTGGTGCAGCAGCTCCAGGAGACAGCCCAGCGCTCCCAGGCCCGCCTGCGCCGCTACCTGGATTCTCAGCAGGTGGATTACCGCGCCTACTGGGTGGACAACCTGATCCTGGTGAACACCGCCAACCAGGCTGTATTCAATGGCCTGAAAGCTTTCCCAGAGATCGCTGCCCTGCGCGCCCGCCGCCACCCGACCTTCTTCGAGCCGCAGCCAGGCTCCCTCCTTGATCTGGCTGTCCCTCTGACCGTGCAGTCCAACCTGACTCACCTGGGCGCGGATCAGGTCTGGGCGCAGGGCATCACCGGACAGGGCATCGTCGTCGCTAATATTGACACTGGCGTTAACTATACGCACGAAGCCCTGGTGCAGTCTTATCGCGGCAGCCTGGGCGGGGGCAACTTCAACCACAACCACAACTGGTATGATCCATCCGGCGGCACGCAGCTGCTGATCCCGGCGGACTGGCACAACCACGGCTCGCATACCATGGGCGCCATGGTGGGCAGCACCAACCCCGCTGACCCGGCCTCCGCCAGCCAGACCATCGGCATGGCGCCGGGAGCGCGCTGGATCGCCTGCCGGGCTTTTGAATCTTCCGACCCAGAATCTTCCGACCAGGAGCTGCTGGACTGCGCCCAGTTCCTGGCAGCCCCAACCGAATTGGACGGCTTCACCGATCCCGACCCAGACCTGCGCCCGCAGATCATCAACAACTCCTGGGGGGACTGCACCACCAGCTACGATCCCTGGTACGATGGCGCCATCAGCTCCTGGCATGCCCTGGGCATCTATCCGGTCTTCGCCAATGGCAACGCCAGCAACTGCTATTATCCTAACCCGCCAGGGTTGAACACCGTCGGCAGCCCGGCGCGGGCCGGCAATGTCACCGGCGTGGGAGCGACTGGGCGCAATAACGGACAATACGCCACCTTCTCCACCTGGGGGCCGACCGATCAAATGGATTTACTCAATCCATTGGGCTATCCACGACTGAAACCGCAGGTGGTCGCTCCGGGAACCAACACTTCTGCTGGAAAAACCGGCAATATCTATCTCGATATGAGCGGCACATCCATGGCAACCCCGCATGTATCCGGGCTGATCGCCCTGATGTGGAGCGCTGCGCCCTGTTTAATTGGCAATTACGTAGATACGGAGACCCTGCTGCAGCAGACCGCCACGCCCATCCCCTATGCCACGGGGGGCAGCCCGCCGCCGGGGCCAGGCAATCTGCCCAACTATGCCACCGGTTGGGGTGAAATCAACGCACTGGCCGCCGTGCAGGCCGCCCAGGATTTCTGCACCACCGATTGGTACTCCTGGGTCAGCGCCGCGCCCATCTCTGGCACGGTTGGTTTAACCGAACAGCTGCCTATCCAGCTGGATTTCACCTGCACCATCGAAGATGCCCTGCTGCCGCAGCCTTTGCAGGGCTCCTTGCGGGTGATCCATAACGACCCCTCCCAGCCCCCGGTGGATATCGCCCTGGAACTCACCTGCCTGGACCAGCGCCCAGATTTGGAAGTGACCATTGAGGATGAACCTGATCCGCTCTATATCGGAGAGACACTGACCTATACGATCAGCGTGACCAATCACGGGGCTTTACCGGCGACCAGCGTGGTGGTCACGGATACACTGCCAGCCGGGGTGATCGTTTTAGATGCTACACCTGGGTGCAGCCAGATAGGGGATCAGGAAATCTGTGATCTGGGTGATTTGGGCAGTCAGGAAACCAAGACCGTGATCATCGCGGTCAGCGCTCCAGGTACGCCGGGTCTGATGACCAGCCAGGTCGAGGCCAGGGCCGCCGAACCCGACCCGCAGCCGGCCAACAACCAGGCCAGCCAGACGACCACTGTGCAGGTAAAAATAATCCTGTTGCTGATTTATAAACCAAGCGATCCGTAATCAATTATCAGAGAACCTGTTCAAATTCCAGGCGCAGGCTGCGCACCCAGCAGCCTCGCCTGCGACAGGTTTCGATCGCCTGGCAGACTGGCTCTGACTGGGGATCATCAACCGCCAGAATCAACCCCACCACCTGGTGCTTCTCCAGGATGGCTTCCAATTGTTCAGGCCCGCCTAAGACTTCCACGCCATGGATCTGCCGCCCAATCATGAAGGGATCATCGTCAATAAAACCCACCGGGTGCAGATTCAATGGGGAGTTCATCAGAATCCAGCGCGCGGCCATCTCGCCTGCATCTCCTGCCCCATAGATGATCACCCGTTCCTCATCGGGCTGGATTCGCTTCTGGGCGAAGTGATCCATGATTCTGAACGATGAGCGTGAGGCAGCCAACCCCAGGAACAGGAACAGCCCGAACAGCAAAAAGATCAACGGTGGAAAAGTCTCCGGCAGCGTCATCAGGTGGAAGTGTTCCAGGAAATAAATGATCGCCGCAATCCAGATCATCCCCCCCACACCCACCTGGAAATAGCGCCCGAGATCGCCCAAATCAACGTAGCGCCATACGCCGCGATACGCCCCCAGGATGAATAACAGCAGGTAGACCCCGCCCAAAGCCAGCGGCAGTGTGCGCAGGTACAGATCCAGGCGGCTCTCATTCATCCGCAGGCTGAATCCAACCAGGAACGCCAGGTAATAGGCCAGGCCGATCAAGAAAAAGTCCAGGATGATTTCCAACAGGCGGCGGCGGAAGGTCAGCTCGAGCATGATGCGAACCAACGGCCGGCTGCGTACAGCAGCTGATGTCGCGGTTACAACTTTCAGCCCACCCAGGTAAGCGGTGAGCAAAGCCAGCGAGATGATCAACAGCGGCACCAGCACCAGACTGAACCAATAGCGGATCGACTCAAGCGCAGCTGCCATCACCCCTGCCAGCAGGGCAACTACATACAATGTCAGCAGCGCCTGGCGCTCGCTCAACCCAAACGCAATCAACCGGTGAGAGGTATGATCGCGGCCTCCCTGCGCCGGAGACTGACCGCGCAGCAGGCGCGTGAACGTCACCAGGGTTGTATCCAGGATCGGCAGGAGGAAGAGCAAAGTCGGCACCCCCAACACAGCAAAGACATTCGAGGCCTGCTGCTGGCGGGCAATCGCCAGCAGGGCCAGAGTGAATCCCAGAAATAAACTGCCGCTGTCGCCCATAAAAATCGAGGCGGGGGGAAAGTTATACACCAGAAAACCCAGAATGCTGCCCACCAGAGATAATGAGATGATCAACATGCCCAGATCGCCGGCGCGCCAGAAAAAGTAGCTCAAAATGGCAGCCGTAATCAATGATATACCGCCTGCCAGGCCATCCATATTATCCAGCAGATTGATGGCATTGCTGATCCCCACCAGCCAGAAGAAGGTCAGCACGATGTTGGGCAGCTGGGCCAGGATCTTATTCTCTATGCGCGGGTCAAAGAAGGTGCTGGTGAAACCTAGTGAGATCACCAACGTGGCTGCCAGGATCTGCCCGACCAGTTTGGCCTGAGGCGAGATGCGTTTAAAATCATCTATCAGGCCCACTGAGAATACCACCAGCGCTCCCAGCAGGATGCCCCAGCGCACCTGATCCCAGGCGTTATTCAAAGCCGTGCTGAGCAGCAAGGCCAGCACAAAAGCCAGGAAGATGCCGATTCCCCCCAGGGTAGCGGTCGGCTTGCGATGCCAGCGGTCCTCGCGCGGCTGGACCACCTTGCCCACCCGAGCGCTGAACCTTTTCACCCAAGGGATGAGAAGAAGGTTCAGGCCAAAGGCAGCTGCAAAGGAAATCAGAGTCATTTCTATGGCAGCCCACCCAATTGGGTGATCAATTCCTGGAGGCGTTCTTTCTGATCATCCGGCGCGGCATTCAGCGCCTGGCGTGCGTATTCCAGAGCGCGGGCCGGATCACCGATCTGGGCATACAGACGCGCCAGCGCCTCCTGGATACGCCAGGCATCCGTATTGTCCGCAGACATCTGCAGCGCCTGCTCATAGGCTGCGATTGCCTGAGCGCTGTCGCCGAGTTGGGAATAGATACTGCCCAGAGCAATGGCATAGTTTAGCTTGAGACTGCTGCTTTCGGCTCCAGCCAGCTTCAAAGCCTGGCTGTAATTTTCAGCAGCCTGCAGCAGAGCCGCGGTTTTTGCTTCTGGTTGTATATCTGCCGCGCTGGCGATATAGCGCGCATAATAATCTCCCAGAAGCCCGTAAGTCCAATCATAATAGGGGTCAATCTCCAGGGCGCGAGTCAGGCGCTGGTAGCCTTCGTCGGGAAGCTGCAGCGTGTTCAAGTAGAGCAGGGCCCACTCATCCCAGATGCGGGCGCTGTTCGGGCTGAGCACAACCGCCTGCGAGAAATATTCTTCAGATTGCGCCGCTCGCTCCTGGCGAATGACCGCATCGGTGGTGTTGGCAGCCCACAGGCTGTACAGGCGAGCCAGGTTAGCGGTATGATCGGTATTGAGGGGGTTGATATCCTGAGCTTTGCGCAGGTCGTTGGCAGCCTGGGAGATGAGTTGATCGCGCTCGGCAGTATCCGTCAAAGTGCGGCCATATTCCAGATATGCACGGCCTAGAAACAGATAGTAATAATCTTCGTTCGGGGCCAGTTCATTGGCGCGGTTATAAATCTGGATCGAGATCGGCCATGTATTTCCCCTGGCAAATAAATCCGCCGATTTGAAGGTGATATCCGCCTGGATCACGCGCAGGTTTGTATATGAAACCAGCAGGGCAGTAATGATCAGCACGCCCAATCCGACTCCCAGACTGCCCAGATCCGAACGGCTGCGCCGGGCAGGCCACTGCTCTACCAGGGAATAGGCCAGTCCAAAGATCAACAGAAACAGGAACAGGTAAAAAGTGCCCAGGATGCCCTCGGCGCTCTTGACCTGCTCCATCACCTGCTCGATGGTCGAGGCAGGGGTGCGCGCCAAAGAGGCCAATTCTGCAGCATGCCAGAGCCAATAGATCAATGCGATGAAGATCGAGACACCCAACGTTACGGAAGTTTCTTTCAGCCAGCCGGCAATCTCACCCGCCTCCGGCTCTTCCTGAATACGGCTCACACGGTTTTGTGATACCAACAGGATCGCGCCCATGACCCAGGTGATCAACAGCAGAGCCAACAACCCGTAAGAAGCCTGTGTTCCGCTGCTGTTCATCCGCACCCAGGAGCGCCAGAATATCTCTCCCGTAGATTTCGACTGGCTCGAATTGGTGATGAAGCTGTAACCCAGGGTGCTGAGCAGGATAGCCAGGATCAGACCCATAATGAATGCCTGGCGCAGCCACTCCCGCGAGAAAAGCCCGACGAATTGAGCGCTGGTCCTGGTTGAGCGCCGGCGTTTTGCTGCCGAGGCAGAACTTTTACGTTCATTTGCCTTGCGGCGCTCTTTGGGAGATAGTGGCTGCTTCTGATCAACCGGGGATTGTTTTCCCAATGGTAAGGCGACTTCTGCCGTCGAGATCTGTTCGTATTCGCCATATCGCGGCAAGATGTAGCCTACCAACAGCAGCAAGGCGGAATAAGTCCAAAAATAGGTGCGGGTGGAAGCAATGGCAATCCCAAAATTTATCTCCGCATAATGAGCCACGACCGCAGCCAGCAGACCTAAGAGCACATAGGCGCGTAGCTTCTCGCCGGGCATGCGTGGGTTTTCGAAACGGCCAATAATTGCCATGATGATCAGATATAAGATCACCCCCATGATCATGCCAAACGGCAGCGCCACACCCAGGAATGGAAGACCCTTCCATAAAACAAATATCAATGTGCTGAGGACACCGCCGCCGATATACAAACCCAGGTACAGGTTGCGCTGGCGCTTTCCCCCCACCAGGCCGAGCCATTTCAGGCCGAAATACATCACAGAGCCGAACAACACCAGGTAAACCGCCAGGCCGGCTGCTCCAGTAATTACCAGCGAATCCCAGGTCTCATTATGCGAACGATCTGGCGAAGCGTTGCGTTTCTCGACCAGAGTCAGCTCTGGCGGGTAAAACGGGTTATAAGCCACGTACATGGCTTCTGGCCCATAACCGATCAGTGGGCGCAGAAAATTGAATGTATCCTGGCTGCCATCTGGGAATTCCAATGGCTCATGTGGTGAGACCAGTTCAACCGCCCCTGACCAGATCAACGTACGCACCTTGCCCGTGCGGCTTTCAGCATCCAATAAGTCGCTCAACCGGCTAAAACCTGGGACTGAGGCCAGTTCTGCCAGCGGGCCTTTGGGGATATTTAGAGTAATCAGGAAGCCAGCTCCCAGAACTGCCAGCACCACGCCGGCAATGGTCATCCAGCGCTTCTTCCAAATCAGCGAGACGCCCAGCCACAGGAACACCAGACTGGCTGCCCATCCCAACCACGGGCCGCGGCTCTGGGTCAGATAGAGAGCAATCACCTGCAAGGCGGCAATAAAGATGTATGCCGTTGCACGCAGCAGGTTGAGCAGTTGGCTGCGGCTTTCGCCGAGCAGCGCTTCAAAAGACTCGATAATGCGCATCGCCAGAAGCGGAAAAACCATGATGAAGTAAGCTCCGACGAAGATGGAATTGCCCATGTTGGAAGCGATACGAATGGTGACGTCTCCGCCCCAGGGGATCGGATCGAGCTTATAACGCTGCAGGATGCCGTATAAGCTGACCGGCAGACTGGATAGGATCAACATGGTGATCAGGCGTTCCACCTGGGCGCGCCGCCGCAGGTTGGCTGCCATGGCGGCAAAGATTACCAGGTATGAAAAGGTTGTGTAAGTGCCCTGCAAACGCTGGTAAGAACCAGCCAGGCTGACACGTGGTGTTACCGAAAAAATGGTCGCCAGGAGATAAACCACCACCAGTGCAATCACCGGCAGGAATAATGGAATGCTGCGCAAAGTCTTCCAGGTTGAATCACTGGATTTGAGTTTATCCCAACGAATTCCACCTTCTTCGAACAACTTGACTACCCAGGCTCCCAGGATCGCCAGCGCCAGGGTGCGCAGCAGGGTGATCTTGTCCGGCTCGAAGATGCGGCTGGAAAATATATTAAAAAAGACAGGCACAATAATGATCGCCGCCAACCAGGCGGCTTCCATAAGACTTTCGGCATAACGACTGATCCGGGTAGCCAATAGGGTTTTCCTTAAAATCTAAATTGATTCCTGAGCAGTATGCTTCACTTACTGGTAAACCATCATGTGTGCAGAGTATCTTACCGCGACGCGTCCAATTATAACCAATTCAACCGCCGTCTCAGACCAGAAATCGCTAAGTCTACCCAACGACGTTGGAATAAGATGCCCGGGTCGCTTGCCACAGCCCGCCCCAACCAGTGGGCGGCCTGACGATAATGGCGGGTCTTGAAAAAGCCATAAAAAGCGTGCAGAGCGATGGTGCTGCGCGCCTGCCGCGCCTGCCGTTTCATTTGTGATGGATGAATTTCCAGGCGCGCCGAAAGACCTGGTTCAGCCAGCAGCCTATCCAATACAGACAGCTGCTCAACTGCCATTCGTGCCGTTTGCCCAACCGTCTTGGATGCACTGCTGAGGCGAAAGCGCGCCACAGGCTCATCCAGCCGCAGGAAAGCCATCCCGGCCAACGCCAAACGGATCCAATATTCATAATCCATTGCATAGATCAGGTTTTCATCCAGGCAGCCAACCTTCTCCGTGGCGCTCCGCCGCCAGAAGGAGCCCGGCTGGTTTACCACGCATTCACCAATCACCAGGGACTGATTGAAAGTTACCCGATCCTTGGGCAGGATCGGCGTTGGAACCAGGCGGCCCTGCGCGTCGATGCGCTCCAATCGCCCATAGACTACATCCACATCTGGATGGCTGCGAAAGGCCTGCACCACACGGCTGACCGTGCCTGGCAGGAGCAGGTCATCTGAGTTCAGCCAGCCCAGGATATCGCCTCGGGCGCGCTGCAGACCTTTGTTAATCGCGTGCGACTGGCCCCTGTCAGGTTCAGAAACCCATTGCGCCAGGCGGTCAGCATAACGCCGGATGATTTCCAGGCTGCCATCGGTCGAGCCGCCATCAATAATCAGATACTCAATCTGCGGGTAATCCTGCTCCAACACAGAGCAGATGGTTTGCTCCAGGAATTGACCCTGATTGAACGAAGGAGTCATGATCGAAACCAGGGGAAGGTCAGGCATGTTTCTGCCTCAAGATCAGCTCTTCGAAGAGGCTGGCATACTGGCGCGCCTGCTGGAATAGATCGTATCTGCCTTCTGCTGTCTGGCGCGCCTGGAGGGTAAGGTGCCCATAGCGGACAGGATCTTCCAGGATCCAATGCACCCCGGCTGCCAGGTCGCTGGCATCCCCGAGGGCTGCCAGATAGCCATTTTCCTGGTGATCGAGCATCTCCGGGATGCCGCCCACCCGGAACGCGGCGCAGGGTGTGCCGCATGCTAGAGCTTCAATCACTGTATTGGGTAAGTTATCCTGCAGGGATGGGACAACCAGCACATCCACAGCTGCATTCAGCAGCGCTACCGTAATCTCATCTTGAACATGCCCAAACCATCTCACCGGCAGAGCCGCTTCGGGGAAATCCTGCGCATCCCCTTCCCCCAGGATGAGCAGTTCCATCCGCTCCTGCCAGCCAAGATCTGACAGCCGTTGGAGCAGTTCAGGCAGGAATTGGAAACCCTTGTAGGGATTCTGCGCCGCGCGCACAGCGCTGAACAGGATCAGCCTCTTCTCCTGTGGCAGATTCAACCACTGGCGCGCCGTTTGCCTGTCCAGGGGCTTGAACCGCTCCAGGTCAACACCATTCGCAATCACACGCACATCTTGGCCAGACAACAACGAACTGCGTCCAGCCCGCTCCGCCAGCCAGCGGCTGGGACAAACCAGAGTTATAGATAGATTGTGCCAGGCTCTTTGCTTGCGCTGCCACACCCAGCGGGAGAAATCATTCTCATGTCTGCTTTCCAGCTTCGGACAGACGCCGCAAGAAGCCTTGTAGCGCTCGCAGCTGCCTGCATGGTAGCACCCACCCGTATAAGCCCATTCATCATGCAGAGTCCAGACGAGAGGGCGGTGAAACCTGGGCAATGTCTCTGGCCTGACAAAGCCCTTGCCTAAAAAATTCAAATGAACAATATCCGGCTTTAAGGCCCAGACTCTACTCGCTACCCTATCTGGAAACCACCCCATCGAGTATTCGGTCATCCCAGATGGCGCGAAAAGCCACTGCGGCAGTTGATCTATGGATGGCCGCAAAGCACTGATCCCTCTATCCAGCTTGCTTTGCGGGGCATGAATATACCTCTGGTGGGTGATACTCCGCTGCACGACCATCTGGGAGTCAATACCGAGGGAGCGAAATCCCTGGTGCAGCCGGTAAACTGCCCGTGCCGCGCCGCCTTCCAGGTCAGAGGTATTGAGCAAGATAATCCTCATGACAGGATCATCGGTCTCCGGTCAACCAGTGGTACAAATTGCCTGATAACCATTGGATTAATTACGACAACCATTCCTTTAGCTTTCGTTTCAAAGGCGCCAATGGATGAACTTTGAAAAACCGCCTCTGCGTGTATTGATCCGCCCGGAAATGCGGCATAACCAGCGGCGGATGCTTGAGGGGAAAATCCAGCCCTGAAGCCAGCATGTGCATTCTCGGATCCCGTCTGCCATGTGTATGGCTTGCTTCCAGCCCCGATCCGATGTTGCTGACCATATTCACCGCAGGCAAAATCGCCAGGCCGTTCTGCGACCAGCAGGAATAGGTCCAGGTATAAGCCCAGGAATTGATTTTCCCGTCGTGAGTATCTTGAAATCGCTTCGTCCAGTATTTTACCGCCCGGGTTGAATGCAGCTGGTTGTAAAGCTTACCAGAATCACGTATATCAGGCCAATGGATCATCTCGGCGTCAAAAAGTTTCCAGGCTCTGCGCCAGCTGGCCCAACCCCAGACGTGATTGAAGATCGAGAAGTAATAGCTGTAGGGTGTGGCGTTGCGGCCAAACTGATAGTTCGCCCCACCAATGGCCATGATGCGCCGGTCATCCCGGTAGCGCTCCAGCAGTTCATCGCAGAAGCGAAAAAAAGCGGGATGCGGTACGCAGTCTTCTTCCAGGATAATCGCTTCTTCCACTTGCTCGAAGACCCAATTCAAACCACTGATCACCCGTTTGCGCAAGCCCAGGTTGGTTTCAGCGTAATTGGTGCGCACCTCGCCAGACCAATTGAATTCTTGTAGTACTTGTCGGGTCTCTTGTACTCGTCTCGGATCATCCGGACTATCCAATCGCGGGCCATCGCCGATCACCAGCAGCAGGGATGGATTTACCTGAGCAACAGCCCGCAGAACCTGGCGCAGCATCTCCGCTCGCCGGTAGATGATCAGCACAACCGGGGTGTTCGATACCCACTGGCTTATCTCACTACTCATACTACAATCCTGTCATCCTGGGTTTACTCACGGTCTTCACGCTTGAATACAGCCCGGAGACGCTCGGACAATCGTCCCATAACGCCCACCCAATAAAAGGCTTTCTCGTAGAGATAATTCTGAGCATATGGATACTGCTGGCGGCTGCGCAGCGTCAGGCCCAGGGTGCATGAAGAGAGAAAAAGCAGCGGCGCGGCCAGCAGACCGGCTATGTGCCGCAGCCTCATCCCTGGCTGGCCGCCATCAGACATCAGGTAAGAATATCTCCCATGAATAAACCGGCGCTTCATCATCTTACTCAAATCCATTTTTTCAGCGCGCACCAGATGATAGACAAAAAGGCGTGGTTCGTAATAGATCATTGCCTGGGGCAGATTAGTTCTCACCCATTCTACCAGCATTGTGTCTTCGCCATAACCGATCTGCTTACCGACCAATCCTAAATCTGTGCGAAAACCTTTTGCTTGTTCAAATATACTTCGCTTTATTAACATATTTCCTGAACTGAGATGTTGAGTAGGCGCCAAAACACCAGCGGTGTTCCCTAAATTCAAAGAAGCATATTCATCTTTATACCATTTCGGTTTTTCCGTCATATAGAAAGGGTAATATGGCCCACCAAAGACACCGGGAGCTGCCCGATCAACAACTTCAACAGCTACGGCCAACCAGCCTTCAGGGGCTTTACAATCATCATCTAGGAATGCCAGGTATTGACCACGGGCCTTCCTCGCGCCCCAGTTCCGAGCATGTGAAGACCCCGCCTCCTGATCCAGGTAGTAAAACACATTCGAGTAAGCTGCCTGGCATCGCTTGACAACCTCTGAGGTGTGATCTGTAGAGTTGTTATCCACCACGATGATTTCATAACGCTCTTTGGGCAAAGTTTGTTGGCATACGGTCTCAAGCGCCTGAGCCAGCAGGTCAGCGCGGTTGTAGGTGCAGATGATCACCGAAAATAGCAAGCCGCTCATCCCCAATTATCCCTCAAACTTCTGGCGTAAGCGGGCAATTCGCTGGCGCAGACCCACCGGAGTCAGTCGCCGCCAGAGATCCTGCAGCGATTCGCTCATATTTTCAGCTCCTGGAACTTCATGTCGCAGGATGATCTCCCGAGCTGGCTCCGTCAGCGCGCTGCAGCCGCGGGCTTCATGCTGCTCGATTTCAGAGGCAATCAAGGGGAAAAACTGGTAGCGCTCCAACACTAGACGGCGGGCATAGGCAACAGCCTCCAGACTGCGCTGCCAGGCGTCACCAGAGATGATCTCCTGCAGACGCTCGATGACATGCTCATCCTGAATGTCGATCAGCTGCATAGCTTCTGCCGGGAAATAATCCTGGATGCGGGTGCAGCCATAGTAGATGGGCATCGTCCAGGATAAAAAGCAGTCCGCCAGCTTCTCGCTCCAATAATACGGGTTGCGGAAATTCTCCACCACCAGGGAATAGCGGTAAGGCGCTAACCCATCCCATTTATCCTCCAGATAGTGAAAGCCTTTGCCATACAGGTCAAATGACACCCGCGGGCGGATGCGCTCTAAAAATCGCAGCCGCTGGCGCTGCCCAGCTGTTGTTACCAGGTTGCTGGTGATCCAGGATAGCTGGCGTTCCTTGGTTGGCGGCTGACATTTTATCAGGGTGTCATAATCCCGGTTGATATGCCAGGGAAGCGCTGGTTGGGTATGCCAGTAACGCGGCCCTTCCAGCATCGGGTCGGTGGTATAGACGCGAGCGTATTCCGGACGGCCGCGATGATAGCGTTGGTAAATCTCGTTAGGCGGTTCCTGGATCAAAGCCCAGATGTGGTGCGGCGGGCAGGTCACCCGGGTTTCACCCCGCGGGTGGTTCAGAACCAGAGCATAATCACACGCCCCGGATTCATCCAGGATGAACTGCAGATCATCCCACCTGCCGCGCCCTCCTGGCGTCTGCCGCAGCAGGTCGGGCCAGCTCCAACTCTTGATGATGCGCACCGTCTTCACGACTTCTCCTGCGATGAATTGCCGCCTGAATTGATATAAGGTCTGATCCGCTCGACCCAGGAGGAATTCTTGACAAGTTCATTCCACACCTGACGCAGATTCTCCTTCTCGATCAGCCAAAGAGCCGCCAGGTAGCCACAAGAAAAAAGCCCGCCTTTCAGGATCAGCCCCAACCAGTGTGAAGAAGCAGCCTGAGTATTTGCAGCAACACCAATCGCCAAACCCACCCCGATGCCCAAACCTACAAGCGGAGCCAACAGCAAACGTGCCGGGGAGAAATCAATATATGGTTTTACCAATGCCAACGACAGCCCAATGCCAACCAGGATCATCCCATCCATCGCCAGGGCAACTCCATCCACCTGGTAGCGCGATCCTAATAGAAAAAGTCCACCTACCAGTGTGATGAGTTGAACGATGCGAACCAGGATCACTTTTTCGGGCCGACCCACCGCCACCAGCACGCCTGAAATGGCAACTTTAATCGGGTCGAGCAGCGAAAAAACCAGCATCCATTGAAAAGCGCTCACCATGGGTATCCAGCGCTCTCCAATCAGGAGTGGGATCAGATGAGGGGCTGTGACAGCCAGTCCCCCTGCAAGAAAGAAACCAGTGCGGGTCAGCAGCACAATCGTGCGGTCAAAAGCCCTGGATAGCCCAGGTCGATCGAATTTCAATTCTGCATAAGCTCCTGAGATGACCTGGTTGACCGGCATCGCCAACAGGTTGCGCGGGAAGATCGCCAGCCGATATGCCCGGGCATAAAAACCCAACAATTGGTTGCCCAGATAAGACCTTGCCCACAGGTCATCCAAATTGTCCAGGGATGCATCCAGCAGGCTGCTGACCACAGTCCGCCCACCGAAGCTGAGGAAATACCTGGCGCCAGCCCTGGTGAGGGCCAGACGGGGCTTCCACACCGGTTTCCACAGATACAATCCAATGAAGCGCCAGACCAGGGAAACAACTGAAGCAATCAAGAGCGCCCAGATCGAGGCGCTTAGAAATGCTATTGCCATGGACAGCAAAGCCACAATCAGGCTGGTGGTCAAATCCAACACTGCCAACCGCCGGTGCTGCACTCGCCGGATCAACAGCATGCTGGGTGTAGAAATTGCCCTGGATAATCCCCCGGTGATCGTCAATACTACCAGGGTTAAGAGCTGTAAGCCGGTGAGAAATAGGGTTCCGTACGTGATAAGGAGAACCATCCAGATGGCTTCAAAACACAGCCGCAGGGTGAAGTAAAGCGCCGCAGCCTGGTCTTCATCTTCTGTCTCGGCTGAGCGGTGCAGGAAAGCGCTGTTCAGCCCGAACTCTGCCGCTACCCCACTCAAGGCTACCAGCGCGCCAATACCTGCAACGATGCCGAAATATTCAACGGGCAGCAGACGCGCCAGGACAATATACTGGATTACACCGACTGGCAATGCAAACAGGCTGGCGATCGCATTCCAGGAAATGGAACTGATGCTGCGGCGGGCTAAACTCACCTCTCCATTATAGTGCAACCGGTAGAATGGCGTAAGGGAAAGTAGCTCTACGGTATAATCACCTATCGAGAGGATGCAGATACCCTGCAGGTAGATCTATGTCTTTAGATCAAGTGATTATCACCGCCGCTTCAAGCCCTTACAGCCCTTCTCTGTTGGCACTCCTGGGTTCGTTGAACCTGAACTGGCCTGGACACCCGCCGGTGCGCATTTATGATATCGGCCTGGAGGATGATACCCTCCAACGGCTGGCCTCCCTGGATCAGACGGTCGTCAAAGTCCCCCCATTCAGCCCCCATTGGCGCAAACACTTTACCTGGAAGATCTGGTGCCTGAACGACGCGCCCGCCCAATCGGTGCTGTGGCTGGACGCTGCCATTGTGGTGTTGCGCCGGTTGGATGAAGTTTTCAACCTGATCCAATCCCAGGGATATTTCGCTATCCCCAACTACCACCTGCTGGATTGGGAAGCCTCCGAAGCCGCCTGTGCGGGATGCGGGGTGTCGCCAGAATTTCGCCTTGGCAAACACACCTTAGCAGGCGGGGTAATCGGCTTCAAAAAAGAGCGGCTTTCCTTGCAGGTGCTGCAGGAAGCCCTGGCCGCGGCGATGGATGAAAAACACATTGCAGCCACAAGCCCTCGCCACCGGCACGACCAGGCGCTGCTCTCGCTGCTGCTGTACAAACACTACGGGCAGGTAAACATCGCGGATGGACAGATTTACGCTGGATGGAAATCGCCCAACCAGGTGCACGGTCAGAAAATCTGGGTGCACCGGCGCACCTTGCTGCGCAACGACCTCGAGCACTATGCCGCTCACATTTCACAGCCCGGAGCGCCCTATTTACCCCAGGATCCTGCATCAAGCAGCCCCTGGCGATACCGGCTGAAAAAGTTCTACCGCACCATCCGGCAGTGGATCGCCCGGGTCAATACCAGAAATGCCCCACCAACCATTTATGATGGCATCCGGGAACAGTAGTCCAACAGCATCCGGCGGGAGCGAACGCGCTCCAGGAATTCGTGTCCTGCACCTGATTACCGAACTGGAGACCGGCGGAGCGCAGATGGTGCTGCTGCGGCTGCTGGCCAACAGCGACCGCCAGCGTTTCCAACACCAGGTGGTCTGCCTGTTCAACGGGGATGGAGCGGTCGCCCGGCAGATCACCCGCCTGGGCATCCCGGTCACCGACCTGGGGATGAGCACCCGCTGGCGGCTGGATGCATTTTTTCGCCTTTTCCTCCTGCTCCGCCGGGTAAAACCAGATATCCTGCACACCTGGATGTTCCATGCCAACGTTCCCGGGCGGGTGCTGGGGCGGTCGGTTGGCATACCGCATATCATTTCATCGGAGCACACCCTGGGAGTTGAGCGGCGCTGGCGGCGGGCGCTGAACCGCCTGACCTCCCCCCTGGCTGACCGGATCATCTGCATCTCTCACAGCGTGGCAGACTATGCGGAGAAAGTAATCGGACTGCCAGCCAGCAAACTGGTCGTAATCCCCAATGGCGTTGATTTAGCGGAATTCCGGGATATACCCCCTCAGAACGAGGCGCGCCAGGCCCTGGGGCTGCAGGAGCAGGCGCAGTGGATCGGAGCAGTCGGCAGGCCGCGTCCGGTGAAAGGTTATCCCGATCTGCTGGAAGCCTTTTCCAGGCTGGCCGTTTCTCACCCCCAGGCGCGCCTGCTGTTCGTTGGCGATGGACCTGATCGCCCTCAGCTGCAGGCTCAGGCTCAAGCAGCCGGGCTGGCAGCGCGGGTGGTCTTCTACACGGACCAGGCAGAAATTCCTCAGGTAATGGCAGCGCTGGATCTCCTGGCAGTTCCTTCGCTGCAGGAAGGCCTGTCGCTGGTCGCCCTGGAAGCGATGGCTGCCAGGCGGCCAGTGGTCGCCACAGCCGTGGGTGGGCTGCCTGAGGTAGTGCTGTATAACGTTACCGGCCTGCTGGTTCCTCCCAGCCAGCCGGATGCGCTGGCTCTGGCAATTGCCCGGCTCCTGGATGACGCCGACCTGCGCCAGCGCCTGGGCCAGGCCGGATGGGAACGCGTGTCCGCACATTACACCCTGGCGCAAAATGTGGCCCGGACAGAAGCGCTCTACCTGGTACTGAGTGCAAGGGAATAAGGTGACCATGCCCATCCCGGTTCTGCATCTCATCACCCGCCTGATCGTGGGCGGCGCGCAGGAGAACACCCTGTTCACCGCCGCCAGGCTGGATCCATCGCGCTTCCAGGTGGAGGTGCTGTGCGGCCCACAGACCGGCAGCGAGGGCAGCTTGATCGAGGAAGCGCGAGATCAAGGCATTTCGCTGACCATCCTGCCGGAGCTGCTGCGCCAGGTCAGCCCGCTGAACGACCTGATCGCCCTGTATAAACTCACCCGCAGGATGCGCCAGAAACAGTACACAATTGTGCATACTCACTCCTCCAAGGCTGGCATTTTGGGCCGGCTGGCGGCGCGGCTGGCAGGCGTCCCGCTGATCGTGCATACCGTACATGGCTGGAGCTTTCACGACTATATGCCGCGCCGCGCCCAACAGATGTACATCTGGCTGGAACGCTGGATGGCTTCGTTCACCGACGCGCTGATCGTAGTGGCCGAGCGAGATATCCAGAAAGGCCTGCAGGCAGGGATCGGCAAGCAAAATCAATATCGCCTGATCCGCAGCGCCATTCCGCTGGAGGAGTTTGATCCGGAGCCGATTGACCGCCTGGCAGTGCGGCAGGAGTTGGGCTTGCCGCCAGAGGCGGTGGTAATCGGCAATGTGGGGCGCTTTTCGGAGCAGAAGAACCCGCTGGATTGGGTGCGGGTGGCTGGCGAAGTCGGGCGGGCTCACCCACAGGTGTACTTCCTGCTGGTGGGCGACGGCCCGCTGCGCCCACAGGTGGAAGCCCAGCTTCGCCAGGGGGGACTGAATGAGCGCGCCATCCTGACTGGCCTGCGGCGTGATGTGCCCCGTATAATGCGCGCCATGGATATCTTCCTGCTCACCTCGCTGTGGGAGGGCCTGCCGCGGGTCATCCCGCAGGCGATGGCGATGGGGCTGCCGGTAGTGGCGAACCGCGCCGACGGCACTGCAGAAGCTATCCGGGATGGCGAGACTGGATACCTGTGCGAACCTGGTGACATCGATGGGATGGCCGCCCGCCTGCTGGAACTGGTGGATGACCCGCAGCGGAGAAAAGAAATCGGGCGGAAGGCCAGCGCCTTCGCCCGCAGGGAGTTCGATCTGCGCCAGATGATCGCCCAGATCGAAATGCTTTATGAAGAGCTTTTGAAAACGAAAATTTAATGTTTACAGCCGGCGCAAGAACTGGCGCTGCAGCCAGCGCAGCCGCTGGACGCCCCCGCCACCACCCGCCCCCCGCTGCAGGCATTGAACACCGACAGCTTACGGGTGATATGCTCGCCCTGGCACTGCTGGCACGGAATTGGCAGGTCAGCCTCCTTCATCGGGCGCACAACCTCGAATTCTTTTCCACAGTCCAGACAAAGATATTCATAAATGGGCATACAAATACCTCAGGCTTCGATCATTTTCATCAATTCTAATCCTGTGGGCAGAGAAGGTCAATACAAAAACCTATCTCCAGGCCGCATGCTATAATTAGACCGGCTATTGCAGCGGAATCGATTCTGTACGGCTGAGTCGCTCACCATGAAGTTATTTTTTGAAATCGTCAAGTTATCCACCCGCCGGCAGATCACCTACCGCGCCGCCACCCTGGCCGGGCTGGCGACCAACTTTTTCTTCGGCCTGATGCGCGCAGCCCTGATGGCAGCGCTGTATGGAGCGCGGCCTGCAGTGGAAGGCATGACCCTGGCAGATGCCATCACCTACACCGGCCTCAGCCAGGCCAGCATCGCCTACCTGTCGCTGTTCAGCTGGTGGGAAGTGATGCGCTCGGTCTATTCCGGGCAGGTTGGCTCCGACCTGCTCAAACCGATGAGCTTCTTCAACTTCTGGCTGGCGCAGGACCTTGGCCGCGCCCTGGTCAGTTTCATTGCCCGTGGGGTGACCATCATGGCATTCTACGCCGTGGCTTTTGAGATCACCTACCCGCACAGCCTGGGGCAGTGGCTGGCGCTGTTCATATCCATGCTGCTGGCCTGGATGGTCAGCTTCGCCTGGCGCTTCCTGCTCAACCTGTCTGCCTTCTGGACGCCCAATGCCAGCGGCATCCTGCGCCTGGGCTTCTCGATCAGCTGGTTTCTTTCTGGTTTTCTGATGCCGATACGCTTCTTCCCCGCATGGTTCCAGCAGGTGTGCTACCTGACCCCCTTTCCTCACATGGTCAATACCACGATAGAGATATACCTGGGGCTGGTGGATGGACCGCTGCTGGTCCAGGCGCTGCTGGCGCAAGCCTTCTGGGTGCTGCTGCTGATCCTGCTGGGACAGTTGATCCTTTCCCAGGGAATGCGCCGGCTGGTGATCCAGGGAGGTTGAGGTGCATATCCGTCAGCGTCAGGCTTCGCCGCTCGATCTATATCTGCGCCTGGTCAGCGTCCGCATCCGCGGCCAGATGCAGTACCGGGCTTCTTTTTTGTTGGAGGCCTTCACCACCGCCATTGCCAGCGGAGTCTCCTTCCTGACCATCGCCCTGGTGCTGCAGAAGTTCACCGGCATTGGCGGGTGGAGCCTGGGCGAAGTCGCCTTGCTGTATGGCATCGTCGAGACCGCTTTCGGTGTCATGGACATGCTCTTCGGCGGCTTTGACCCCTCGAACTTCGGCGCGCAGGTACGTCTGGGAAGCTTTGACCAGATGCTGCTGCGCCCGGTCAACATCACCCTGCAGGTGTTCGCCTCCGAGTTCATCCTGCGCCGGTTGGGGCGCATCTTTCAGGGCGGCGTGGTATTCGTCATCGCCCTGTATCTCCTGGATATCCAATGGACGGCCGTCAAGCTGATCTTTGTGCCCATCGTCTTCCTCAGCCAGATTGCTTTCTTTGGCGGGCTGTTCATCATCGGCGCGGCGATCACCTTCTGGACGGTCGAATCGATCGAGGTGGTTAATATCTTCACCTACGGCGGTACAGAGATGATGTCCTATCCGATGCATATTTACCAGGACTGGATGCGGTACATATTCACCTACATTATTCCCGCCATTTTCCTGAACTACTACCCGGCGCTGTACCTGCTGGGCAAACCTGATCCCTTTCACATGCCTGTCATCGCTCCCTTCCTGGCTCCAGCAGCCGGGTTTGGCATACTGGCAGCCGCCCTGGTCTTCTGGCGGTTCGGCGTCCAGCACTACCAGAGCACAGGCACTTGAGGCTACGATGCAAATCGCCGTCACCGTCCGTGAGCTGAAAAAGCACTTCACCATCCATCGCCGCCAGCGCGGCGCATTCGGGGCGCTGCGCAGCCTGTTCAGCCGCCAGATGCAGCTGGTGCGGGCTGTGGACGGGGTCAGCTTCGAAATCCAGCAGGGCGAGCTGGTCGGCTACCTGGGCCCCAACGGGGCGGGCAAATCCACCACCCTGAAGATGCTCAGCGGGCTGCTGACGCCCACCAGCGGCGAGCTGCTGGTGAACGGCTACGTGCCCTGGCGCGAGCGGCAGAAGTACGTGCGGCGCATCGGGGCGGTCTTTGGCCAGCGCACCACCCTGTGGTGGGACCTGCCGGTGATCGAGTCGCTGGAGCTGCTCCAGCATATCTACCAGGTGCCAGCCGGGCGATTCGACACCAACTTGCGCGAATTCCGCCGCCTGCTTGAGTTGGACGAATTCCTGGAGACGCCGGTGCGCGCCCTTTCGCTGGGCCAGCGCATGCGCGCCGACCTGTGCGCTGCTCTGCTGCACAACCCCGAGATCCTCTTCCTGGACGAACCGACCATCGGCCTGGATGTGGTCGCCAAGGAACGCATCCTGCAGTTCATCCGGCACATCAACCGCCAGCGCGGCGTCACCGTGATCCTGACCACCCATGATTTGTCAGATGTGGAAAAGCTGTGCGAGCGGGTGATGATTATCGACAAGGGCCGCCTGCTGTACGACGGCAGTTTGGCAGCCCTGCGCCAGCGCTTCGGCGGCAAGCGTCAGCTGATCGTGCACTTCGCCGAGGAATACCCCGAGGTCTCGGTGGAAGGGGCGGAAGTGGCGGGGCGCGACGGGCAGCGGACGACTTACCTGTTCGATGGGGCGACCCTGACCGCCTCCGAGCTGATCGGGCGCCTCTCTGCCCGCTACCGCATCCTGGATCTGGAGGTGCGCGAGCCGGATATCGAGGGGACGGTGAGGAGGATCTACGAGGAGAAGCTGCTGGAGAAAGGGTGATCATTGTTATCTGGCTGCTGAAGGATCATTTGGGCAGCACGGTATAAGCCAGACCATGTAACCACAGAGTTCAAATGATATAATTATACTGCTGGCGCGGTTATATCCCTGCAGAGCATCGAAACTGCCTGTGCGCATTCCAGCAGGTGCGGATTTCTTGCTTATGGAGGTGCCAGATGCGCCGCTACCTGTTTATCTGCCTGCTCATCTTCTCCCTGCAAAGCTGCGGCCTGCCCAAGAACGCCCGCCTGACCCAGACCGCCCAGATGCAGACGGAGAACGCCCGTTCCTGGATCGCCACCCCTACGGCTACGCGCACTCCAACCCCCACCCTGACCGCCACCGCAACCAGAACCCCGACGCCTACCAAAACGCCCACACCCACCCGCACCTTCACCCCCACCGCCACGCCGCTCCCGACAATCGAGGTGCTCAGCCGCAACACCTCCCTGCGCTCAGGGCCGGGGATGATCTACCCGCTGCTTGACACAGCCCAGCCTGGCGATCTCCTTGCCGTCAGCGGGCGAGACTACGGCGCCGGGTGGCTCAATATCCAAACTACTTCTAAACTGACCGCCTGGGTGGCGGTAGAGCAGGTGGACGCGGCGCTCTTTAACCTGCAGCGCATTCCGGTGGTCAGCCCACTGCCAGCCCCACCCCCGCGCCTCCCAGATTGGAAGGGCGAGCCGGTGGGACAGGTCTGCCTGGAAATTTCCGCCGTATACAGCGGGAAATACGCCGAGGAGCACCCGGAAGATAAACCAGTCATTACTGGAACCGATCAAACTGTTCAAAAAATCCTGCAGGGGCTAGGCGTGGAGGTGATCAACGCCGGGTGGACCTGCCAGAGTGTGTTAAACATCACTCTGGATATCAACATGCTTGGTGCAACCTACTATTCCTTCCTGCCCGCCCTCACCCAGAATGGCGAATACTGTTATACAGGCGTCGAGCTAAGCATCGCTTTCGAGCTGCAAACCCCAGGCGGGCAGATGGCTGCAAAAGCTAGCGAATATACCTCGCCGCCGTACACCGTTAAAGGCTGCCCGCAAAAGAGTGAATATCAGGCTGAGACACGAAGCGCCCTGCTGGCTGGTCTGCGTAAACTGTGGGGGGATGTCGTGCTGATCGCGGCCAGTCTGACCAACGACAAGGCGATGAGCGAATTAGCCTTGAGCGACATCACGGAATTAGGCAGTGAATCCAGGGATCTGCTGCCAGACCTGCTGAATGCCTCGGATTCACAGAATAAAGCCGCCAGCACAGCTTTCAAGCAAGCCATTCAGCAGATCACTGCCAATGCCTACGGCGAGGATCTCTTCCTCACCCGCCGGCAGGTGATCCAGGATCTGATCAAGTCCCTGTCCGGTCGTGACCCTGTCATACGAGAATACAGCGCCTATCACCTCAACCAACTGACCGGAGGGAACTACGGCGTTAGCCAGAAGGACTGGCAGTCCTGGTTCGACGATCACCTGGCGCCCACGCTGTGGGAAACTTTTGACAAAGATACCGGCGCCTGGCCTGTTGATACAGAACCCACAACAAGCGCATACAACGAGATCACCCGCAGTATCAAGAACGGGAAATATTCGGTCAAGGCAGTGTCATTGAAAGGCTTTTTCCAACTTTTATTCCCAGAAGATGACCTCCGACCGGCAGATTTTTACCTGGCGGCGGATTTCAAGCTGACTGGTAAAGTCATCCCCAGCGCTTATGGTCTGGTTTTTAAATCTGTAGATCACAATAATTTATATTATTTCCATGTCACGCATGACGGAAGGTTTTGCATATCTATCCAGGAAGATGGCAAATGGAGCACAACTGTCGCCTGCCGCCAGAATGAAGCCATCCAGGTAGGAAAAGAAAACCATCTCGCCATCTGGGTAGAAAACAACCAGCACCATTTTTTTATCAACAACCAGCTGGTCTGGAATCAATCCGAGGCGCGCTTCGATCGCGGCCAGACTGGCCTGGCCTTCGAAATCTATGACCCAGGCCAGACTGCAACCTTCGAATTTGACAATTTCGAGCTGGTGCTGCCTTAGGCCGCGATTCGCATACAGCGATACCCCATCATCGTTTACAATTGCAGGTATGTACAAGAAAATCACTCTCCACACCTGTATAGCAGTAACCCTCACCCTGGCTGTTCTTCTCACCGCCTGCAGCCAGCCCACCCAGGCGACGCCCGGCTCGCCCGGGCAGGACGCCTCCTACACCGCCGCCGCCCAGACCATCGCCGCCCAGCTTACCGAGATCGACAGCCCGCCGACTGGCGCTCCAGCCGGGACACCGGCAGCCGATCCTGGCACAGCTGCAGTCCCGCCCGGCAGCCCTGCGCCGCTGGAGACTCTGCCCAACACCTCCACACCTTTGCCGACGCGCACTCCGCTGCCCAGCGACACCCCCACGGTCACCAACACCCCCCTGCCCAGCGATACACCGACCATCACGGTCGAACCCAGCGCCACGCCAGATGACCCGCGCCTGAACCTGGGCGATCCCACCTGGCAGGATACTTTCCAGGAAGGGGCGAACTGGTTCCTGTTCAGCGACGAGCACGTCGAGATGCGCCTGCAGCAGGGCAAGCTGTGGATGACTGCCTTCAACGCCGATAAATACGATGGCTGGATGCTGCGCCAGCCGGTGCAGGAACTGAGCAACTTCTATATGGAAGTGACCGTCCAGACCGGGGGATGCGCCGGGCTGGATCGCTACGGGCTGCTGGGGCGCGCCTCCGCCGACACCAGCCGCTCCTATATTTTCGGGCTGTCTTGCGATGGCAGATATTCGCTGCGCCGCTGGGCCAGCGGCTCCACCATGCTGGTGGAGTGGACCACCAGCGAACACATCCTGGCGGGCGCGAACCAGACCAACCGCATGGGTTTGCGCGCTGAGGGCAGCACGCTGTCAATCTATGCTAACGGACACTTGCTGGCACAGGTCGAAGATGATGCTTATGCCAGCGGTTCGATCGGCCTGTTCATCGGGGCGCTGGCGACGCCCGGCTTCACCGTGCAGGTGTCGGAAGTATCCGTTTGGGAACTGCCATAGATAACAGTTTGCGGTGACCGCCACAATAGCGGTCACCGCAGGATATCATCGACAGGTTGCGGGATAAATCCCGCCCTACTTTACTTTACGCCCAGGTAGGCGGCGCGCACCATTTCGTTCTTCTTCAAGTTGGCCGCGGTATCATCCACCACGATGCGCCCGTTCTGCAGCACATAGCCGCGGTGAGCCACCGAGAGCGCCATCAAGGCGTTCTGCTCAACCAGCAGGATGGTGGTGCCTTCCTTCTGGTTGAGTTCGCGAATCACATCGAAGATGGCTTCCACCAGCACCGGCGCCAGGCCCATCGAAGGCTCATCCATCAGCAGGATGCGCGGTTTGAGCATCAGGCCGCGGGCGGTGGCCAGCATCTGCTGCTCGCCGCCAGAGAGCGTGCCGCCTTTCTGCTCCAGGCGCTCTTTCAGTCGGGGGAACAGCACGAAGACAAACTCCATGCGCCGGTCTACTTCTGCCAGGTCATCGATCGTGTATGCGCCCATTTCCAGGTTCTCACGCACCGTCAGGCGGGGGAAGATGCCCCGGCCTTCAGGCACGTGCCCCACGCCCATGGCGACGATCTGGTGCGGCGGCAGCCCGGTGATGTTTTGATCTTTAAGACGGACGGTTCCCAGGCGCGGCCGGATCAGCCCGGAGATGGTGCGCAGGGTAGTGCTCTTGCCCGCCCCATTGGCGCCGATCAGAGTGACGATCTCCCCTTCGTCAACATACAGCGAAATCCCTTGCAGGGCGTGGATGTGCCCGTAGTAGGAGTGAATGTTATCCAGCTCGAGCAGGCTCATACCGGGCCTCCGTTGGAAGCAAGTTCTGCTGTTTCATCTTCCAATGCCGCTGCGCCGCGCCCCAGATAGGCCTCCACCACGCGAGTATCGTTGCTGATCTCGGCCGGCAGCCCTTCGGCAATTTTCAGGCCGTAATCCATCACCGTAACGCGCTCAGAGATATCCATTACCACGCGCATGGAATGTTCGATCAGCAAGATGGTGACGCCCAATTCATCCCGCACGCGGCGGAACAACTGCACCGCGTCATCTGTCTCACGCGGATTCATCCCGGCAGTGGGTTCATCCAGCAGCAGCAGCTTGGGGTTGGAAGCCAGGGCGCGAGCAATCTCCACCCGCCGCTGACCACCATAAGGCAGGTTGTGAGCCAGCTCATCCCCCACTCCTTTTAGACCAACAAAGGCCATCAGTTCGACCGCCCGGTCGTGTGCGTGAGCTTCCTCTTCCTTGAAACGTTTGGAGCGCAGCAAGGCGTCCACCATGGACTGCTTCAAACGAGGGAACATGCCCACCATGATATTCTCAATCACCGTCATGCTGCCAAACAGGCGAATGTTCTGAAAGGTGCGCGCAATTCCCAGGGTGGTGATCTGATCCGAGCGTTTACCGACCAGAGGATGCCCATCGAAGGTGATGTGACCCTCCTCTGGTTTATAGATGCCGGTCAATGTATTAAAGAAAGTAGTCTTGCCAGCACCATTCGGGCCGATGATGCTGACGATGCGGCCCTGCTCCAGGGCAAAATCCATCTGCCCAACTGCCTGCAGGCCGCCGAAGCGCTTGGTAACGTGAGTGGTCTCAAGCAGCGCCATGATCCACCTCCCCTGGGGTTTCGGGGACCTCGTGCGGCGGGCCTGGCTCTTCTTCATCCCCATCACCCTTGACAAGCTCGCGTTTGCGCCTTGCGGCGGGGATCAAACCCGCCGGGCGGTAGATCATCATCAAGACCAGGATGATGCCGAACAGCATGCGCTGGTACTTGGCAGGATCCAGCTGGGTGGACAGATTCTTCCAGGCGAAGTTGATGATCGGGATTACCGCATCGCTCTGGCGCAGCTGGCTCAGGTACAGCGAAAGGCCTTGCAGCACCTGCAAGTTAAGGATGATCACCACTGCTGCCCCCACAATCACACCCGGGATGCTGCCCAGACCGCCCAGGATCACCATCGTGAGCACGCCAATGGACTGCATGAAAGAGAACGACTCCGGGCTGACAAAGGTTCGGCTGGCAGCAAAGAGCACACCCATCACCCCGGCAAACGAAGCGCCAGCCGCAAAAGCCGCCAGCTTCATCCGCACCAGCGGAATGCCCATCGCGATGGCCGCGGTCTCATCTTCACGGATGGCGATCCAGGCCCGACCAATCTTGGAATCATCCAGGCGGCGCACCACGTTGATCACCACCAGGATGATCGCTAAAGCCGCCAGGTAGAAGAACAGATTGTAGAACTCGCCTTCGGAAACGTTCCTGCCCACTAACGGGTTTAAAATCACCCGCAAAGCTTCCAACATCGGTTCCGGCAAAGTGGGCCTTTGGATGGGAGTGATACCCTGCGGGCCGTTCGTCAGGTTGAGCGGCTTATCCAGGTTATTTGCCAGCACACGGATGACCTCGCCAAAGCCCAGGGTGACGATCGCCAGGTAATCGCCGCGCAGGCGCAATACCGGCAGACCTAACAGAATGCCAGTGATGGCAGCAATGATCACACCCAGGAAGATAAACAGATAAAATGAATCGGCGGGTAACAGGAAAGGTGTGCCTGGTGGGGCTGTACCAGGTATCTCGTGCATTAGATAATATTGCTGCGAGCCGAAGAAAGCCCACAGGTAGGCGCCAACAGCATAGAAAGCCACATAGCCTAGATCTAACAGGCCTGCAAAACCGACCACAATATTCAACCCCAGAGCCAGAGCTGCAAACACGCTGATCTGGAAGATCACTTCCAGGTAGAAAATATTGCGCACGCCCACCACTGGAATCAGAAAAAGTAGCGTAACCGCCGCCAGCCCGATTTTAAAACGGTTGTTCATGCGCAGCGAGAAAATTAAGATCGCAGATGAAATAAACAGCAAAAATGCAGGTAGTGAGCGTGGGCTGATGTATACAAGAAGCGCTCCCACCAGAAGATATGCCAGGGTGAAGATATACGGTGTTCTGCCGCGATTAAGCCACTGTCGCAGGGACTGATATCGATCAGATAATTGTAGTGAGAAACCTTTTGCCATTCCGTCCTCCTACGCCTTTTGACCCACCTGCTCACCCAGCAAACCCGATGGGCGGAAGATGAGCACCAGGATCAGGATGGCAAAAGCCAGGATGTCTTTATATTCAGCCCCGAATGCGCCCATGGTGAATACGTTCAGATACGAACCGGCAAAGGTTTCCAGCATTCCCAGCACGATACCCCCTAGCAGGGCGCCAGTGATATTGCCGATGCCGCCCAACACCGCGGCAGTAAAGGCTTTCAATCCGGGAAAGAAGCCGACAAAGGGGTCGATGCGAGTAAACTTCAGAGCAAACAGCAGCCCGGCTGCTCCTCCCAACACACCGCCGATCAGGAAAGTTAGTGAGATGATGCGGTCGACGTTGATACCCATCAGGCTGGCGGTTATCCGGTCCTGCGCCACTGAGCGGATGGCTTTGCCCAACTTGGTGGCATTCACTAAATAATTCAGCCCCACCACCATCAGCACTGCCGCCAGGATTACGATCATCGACTTGATTTGGATGTTCAAATCTACCGTTGTACCCGCCACCGGCAGGCTGGCAACAGAAAAGCGCTCATCGAAATTGCCAAAGGTGGGAATGATGCGATGGAATTGGCCGGTAGTCAGGCTCTCAGTCAAGCGGATGGTATCCTGCAAAAAGAAAGATACACCAATCGCAGAGATCAATGGCACCAGACGTGGCGCGCCCCTCAAAGGTCGATAAGCCAACCGCTCCATCACGATCGCCGTTCCGCCAGCCAGCAGGCTGCCTGCCAACATCGCCAGCAAAAGCCAGGCGTATGCCTGCCAGAGAGGAATGTTGGTCAGGTGTCCTTTGCCATCCATCCAGATTAAAATTTCAACCCCTACAAAGGCGCCGATGGCGAAGATTTCACTGTGAGCAAAGTTGATGAATTCCAGTACACCGTACACCATGGTATAACCCAGGGCTATGGCGGCGTACACAAATCCAATTGTCACCCCATCCAACACGACCTGAGGCAGGTTCGTGAGAGTGTATGTGAAGAGGTTCATCCCATAGCGGCTGATAGTCAATGCATCCGCCTCCGAGCCGCGCATCAACCAGGCCAGCGCGAGCATCAGCGTTGATAGCACTGCACCAGTGCCTAAAACAAAAATGAATATTTGCCCCAGAGGACGGAGGATTTCGCGGAGAAGAGTGGCATTAAAGATACGTCGCATGTTGTTTACCAATTCCGCAGACCTCCCGGCCCCCTCTTTTGGAGAGGGCCGGGATTAACCTATATTTCAGGAACGTTGTCCCAGAAATGAACTACGTTCAACAGATTATTCGGGTGGAGCAATATCCAGAGTCTGGTCAATCACATTATCATTCCACAAAGCTGGATCGGCTGAAGTAACGTGGATGACAAAGTATTTGGCCGTAACCAGATCGCCCTTGCTGTTAAAGTTGACCGTACCGGTGATGCCAGGGAAATCCTTCAGGGCGCGCACAGCCTTGGTCACTGCTTCGCGGGTAGGCATGGCATTGCTAGCTTCCTTGGCCGCGTTCTCGATCGCCTTCAAGCAGATCGCCATCGCATCAAATCCCTGAGCAGAAAAAGGCTTGGGATCAGCATTATACTTGGCCTTGAAGTCGGTCTGGTACTTAGCCGTTCCAGGGTAGAGCTTAGCCGGGCCAGCAACGGTGGTATAGTAAATGCCGCTGCCCTCCAACAGGCTCGGGCCACCGATGTTGATCGCTTCGGGTGAGTCAAAGCCATCATCGCTCAGGAACATGCCCTGGTAGCCCTTCTCACGAGCCTGCTTGAACAACACAGCTGCCTGGTCGTAGATGCCGCCGAAGAATACCACCTGTGGGTTGGCCGCCATAAGCGGGGCCAGGATGGCATCGAAGTTAGCCTTCTCTTCGGTGCCTTCAAAGCCTAAGACCTGTTTGCCTTGATCCTCATACTCGCGCTTGAAGAACTCAGCAATGCCCTGGCCGTAGGCTGTCTTGTCATGAATCACATAGGCTGTTTCCATGCCCTTAGAAATGGCAAATTGGGCAGCCACCACACCCTGGACATCATCACGGCCGACCAGACGGCTGACTTCCAGATAACCGCGGTCTGTGACCTTCGGGTTGGTGTTGGCCGGGGAGACGTTGGCCAGATTCGAGGCATGATAGACTTCGGAAGAGGGGATTTGTACACCGGAATTATAGTGCCCAACCACACACAGGATGGCCGGGTCAGCAACGATGTTCTTGGCGTTGGCGACGCCGTTATCCGGGTTAGCCTGATCATCAAAAGCAGCCAGCTCTACTTTGAAACCCATATCCTCCAGGGGTTTCTTGAGCTGTTCCAGAGCCAGTTCGGCGCCGTTCTTGATATCCACACCGATGGCCGATTGGCCGCCGGAGAGAGGGCTTTGGGTGGCAATTTTGATCGTGCCCTTACCAGTTGTACCACCTGTAGCGCAGGCTGCCAACAGCAGGCTGGCTACCACAATCAATGACATAAGCGAAATCGCACGCTTGCTCATACGGGTTTCTTCCTCCTTGAAAGGTGTTTTTAACGGTTGTTCTGATTTGTGCGTTTACGAACACGACCCGCAAATATGATGCAGCGCTACCACCTCCTTTCTCATTGCCTGGTCAGCCGGGTGACCGGGATGGAGTACGGTAATACTGGCGATTTCAGGAAACATCTTGTCATACAACAAGATATATGAATTGTACAAAAATAAACCCATTTGGTCAAGCAGCAATTTTCTTTTCCTGGGCTGCCAGCCACAATCCCACACCAATCAAAGCGCCGCCAACCAGGAAGAGCAAGGATAACTGTTCCTTCAGGAACAATGCTCCCAGGGCCGCCCCAACCACTGGTTGGGCGAAAAAGGTCAGTGAAGCCGTCCCGGCTTCCAGGGTAGCGAAGGCTTTGTTCCACAGGTACATTGCCAGGGCAGTCGATATTACACCCAGGTATAGCACCCCCAGCACCACTCCGAAGGTGATCTGCCCCAACGGAATAACGCTCAACTCCCAGCCAGCCGCGGGGAGTGTAATGATCAACCCGCCCCAGAAAAAAACCATCGTTGCCGGCAAGAGCGGTAAATCGCGAGTCGCTTTCCGCACCAGCACAGAGTACAATGCCCAGGTCAAGGCAGCCGCCACCAGGCTCAGATTACCCAGGAAAAGATCGGGGGAAAAGCGAGCCGTGCGCGGGTCGATGACCGCCAGCACACCCAGGGTGGAGATCAACAAGGCGATCAAACGCTTTCCGGTGATACGCTCGCCGAGAATCCACGCTGCAAAGATCAGCACGAAAGCGGGTGTAGCGGAGGTGACCAGGGCGCCATTCGAGGCAGTGGACAGCCGCGTGCCCACAAACTGCAACCCTAACGAGACACCATAACCCACCCAGCCCACCCCCACAGCCTGCATAACCTGCTTGCGCCTCAGCCCCACCCCGCCCTGAAACGCCATGATGCTCCAAAGCACAACAATGCCCAACACCAGCCGCATTGACACCAGGGCGAAAGGCGGGATGATTTCCAACACCACCTTACTGACCACGTACATGCCGCCCCAGATGGCTGCCGCCCCCAAACCGGATAAGATGCCTATGGTTTGCTGTCGCATCATACTTTCCTGACCAGGATACATCCACCGATGAGATGTGGCTGCAACCCAGGGAAATCATCCGTTAGCAAAAACCGGGCCGGGCATAGTGATCGAGGATCACCAGGCACGACCCGGTTGTAAACATGCTAACTGATCCTACTTCCAATTCCTGAGGAAATGTACCAGCAGGCGGACGCCATAGCCAGTGCCACCCGCCAGGATATAGGCATCATCTTTTTCAGCCAGCGCCATGCCGGCGATATCCAGATGAGCCCAGGGATAGTCAGTGAATTCTTTCAAGAAGATGGCTGAAGAAGCCACACCGCCATTCCGACCACCGCTGTTCTTCATATCTGCCACCTTCGATTTAATTTTCTGCTTGTAGTCATCCCATAGAGGCATCGGCCACAGGCGCTCAAAGGTAGCCTGGCTGCTGGTCATCAGCTTGTCTCGCAAAGCATCCTGAGTGCAGAACAGCCCGGCAGCCATGTTCGCGCCCAGAGCAACCACGCACGCGCCAGTCAGGGTCGCCAGATCGATCACCGCCATAGGCTGGTAGCGTCCAGCGTAAACCAGGGCGTCCGCCAGGATCATGCGCCCTTCTGCGTCAGTGCTGATGATCTCAATGGTTTTGCCATTACTGGCGGTGATAATATCCGCCGGATGATAAGCGGTTCCATCGGGCATATTCTCCGTGCAGGGTGTGATACCAATCACCCGCAGGGGCAGATTTAGCATCCCTACCACTTTCATGGTGGAGAGCACCGCCGCCGCACCTGCCATATCGGATTTCATATCTTCCATGCGCTCGCTGGGCTTGATCGAAATGCCGCCCGAGTCGAAGGTGATGCCCTTGCCCACCAAAACGATCGTGTCCAAATCGGTGCGCCCGCCATTATGCTCCAGAATGATAAATTTCGGCTCTTCAACCGCGCCCTTAGATACAGCCAGAAAGGCTCCCATTTTGTGCTGCGCAGCCCACTGACGATCGCCGACCGTCAAACCCATTCCATATGCCCGGGCGATCTCCTGGGCTGTCTCTGCCATGCGCGTGGGCGTGGCGTAGTTAGGTGGCAGGTTCACCAAATCACGCGCCAGGCTAACACCTGCAACCACCATCTCGGCCAGCCTGGCTCCAACCTCGACCTCAGCCACACGGTTGGCATCTACCTCTACCACTGTCAGGCTCTCAATTTCCCCTTTCTGTTCTTCTGTCTTAAACTCAACAAAACGGTACAGGCCAAGCAGTGTACCTTCAACAGTAGCCTGGGCGGCTTCGGCTGGCGGCAGCCCACCCACTCCAGCGCCGTGAACGACAGTAGCCACGTGCCGGGCGCTCAAGTCACGCGCTTTGCGGGCCGCTGCAGCAGCTGACTTACGCACCCCCTCCAGGTCAAACCCATCGGACTTGCCCAATCCCACTACCAGGACGCGCCGGGCGGGGATGGCGCCGCGCGGGTAGACAACACCCACTTCGCCGCTCTTCCCGCTTAAATCTCCGCTGGCAATCATTTCGCTGATCGCCCCGCCCAACGCCTTGTCTACTGCACCCGTAGCCCCACCAGGAGTGGTGACGCCTTCGAACAAGTTAACGATCAATGTATCGGCTGTTGTTTCCTGGATGTTCCCCTTCATCACGTTGATTTTCATACTTTATCTCCTGAATATTTAATGATTGCGCCTCGCAAGTTTACCACTTCCTGACAAGTTTATCCAATATTTTTTGATTTCGACTACTGAGATAGAAGAAACCATAGGGTCAGTCTTATCGGTTCATGGAATAAAAACATAACCCCGCTTCGAACGGCTCTGGATATACATGGGTCGACTTGTGTCCGGCTCCAGTTTGTTTCGCAAACGGAAGACAGCCTGACGCAAGGCCCCTAGCTCCGGATAATCAGCGCCCCATACCGCTTGCGCCAGTTCTTCTGAAGTTAGCATCTGGCCAGGATGGGTGGCAAGTTCATATAGAATCTTAAATTCGACCTCGCCGAGAATAATCTCACGATCGCCAATGAAAACGCGTTGTTGATCCAGATCCAGGCGTAATTGACCCGCCTGTATCATGGGTGTTTGAGCCGGATATCTATCCATCTCGATGCGGCGCAGGGCAGCTTTGACGCGCGCCAGGAGCTCGTCCGGGTTGAACGGTTTGGTCAGGTAGTCATCCGCCCCCAGATCGAGCCCGCGAATTTTGCTATCATCTTCTTTACGAGCGGTCAACATCATTACCGGAACGGTGGAAAATGCCCGAATCTCCCGGCAGGCGGTAAATCCATCCTTCACCGGCATCATCACATCCAACAGAATTAAATCGGGCTGTTCGCTGGCTGCCAGGTGGACAGCTTCTTCTCCGTCCAACGCCAGCAGTACATCATAGCCAGCCGCAGCCAACATTCGCCCAATCACCAGGCGATTCTCTGGCTCATCATCAGCCAAGAGGATACGAATTTTGCCTACCGTCACGTTGCTTGCTCCTAGAAGTCAGAAACATATCCAATCACCGCTGATATAGTTTACCATGATCAACAAGATAAATTCCCCCCTAAAACGCAAGTTCCCTTCCCTTTCGGCTTTGAGATTGCTCAGTTATAATCTTCTGAGATGGACACTATAGAACAACTCGAGAGAGCGATCGACAGCTTAGATGCTCAACGGGCCACCTTAGGCGAGGAAGTGGTTGAGATGGCTCTCGCACTGCTGCGTGAGAAATCTAATCAGCTTCGCCTGGGGGCTACAGGTGCGGAATCGGCGCCTTCCTCTCCCCCCAACATGGTATCCAATGACTTGTTGGATCGCCTGCTGATTGCGGCCCGCGACCAGGAAAACCAAACGCCTCAGCATCACGGAAGCACTTTTCTGGAATGGTTCGCTTCGCCCGCAGGTACTCCATTGTTTGATTATTTTTCTGAAAGAGAAGCCTCACCTGGAGAGATTATCTTCCGGGAAGATGAGAACGGGGATACGATGTATATCATCCGTTCTGGACAGGTCGCGATCATCAAAGGCGGATTAGATACACCGATCATCATCGGTTTCCGTCGCTCTGGAGATATGATTGGCGAGATGGCAGTACTGGAGGGACAACCTCGTTCTGCCAGTGTTGTTGCCTTGACCCCCGTACACCTGTACAGCATTACTCGGGACAAATTTTATTCATTATTGGGAGAGTCTCCTGCCATCAGCCAGGGGATCATGGAGATGCTAAGCTCACGGCTGCGCGAGTCGGACGAAGCCATCCGGCGAGAATCTATCGATAATAAACGCCTCATCCGCCAGGTTTATGCATTAGAAGTAGACAATTATGATCTAACCCAGCTGCAAGATGTGCTTCGCCAGACAAATGAACGCCTGCAAGCTGAAATTGCAGAGAAGGAAGCACTACAAGCCACCCTGCGAGAGCAAGCCATTCGCGATCCATTGACCGGGTTATTCAACCGCCGTTATCTACAGGAAACGCTGGAACGCGAACTGCTGCGCGCCGGGCGCGAAGGATACACCATCGGGATAATCCTGATGGACATCGATCACTTTAAGAAACTCAACGATACATATGGTCATTCAGCCGGCGATCTGGTGCTGGAAGCTTTGGGGCAGATGCTGCGCTCGCAGACACGCGGCGGGGATATCCCCTGCCGCTATGGTGGTGAGGAGTTCCTGGTGATCATGCCGGGCGCTACTCTGGAGGTGGCTGCCCGACGTGCGGAGGCCCTGCGCCTGGTGTTTCAGGAGCTGCAGGTAGAATATATGAACCAGAGTATCAGCGCCACACTTTCCCTGGGCGTGTCAGCCTTCCCAACGCATGGCAGAAGCGAGGCAGAACTGCTCTCCAAGGCCGATAAGGCCCTATATGCCGCCAAAAACAGTGGTCGCAATCAGGTGGTCGTATCTTGATAATGGGAAACAGCACCCCAAGCCATCGAGGCGCTGTTTTTAATTTCATCACGCCTGTTGTTATTTCGTGATCGAAATCGTCACGCCTACCTGAATAAACATATCGGCAATTTCTATCTTGGCCTTACGATCGCCCTTGGTAAAGACCAGGGTGGTCTGCCCCTCTTCAGATTTGGACTCCCCTGGAACCTTGGTCCAACCATTCTTGGGCATTTCTGTCTCATAGAAATCGACTACTTTTTGGAAGGCTGTATCGGTAAAATAGACGATCTCTGTTTCAGAGGCAAGTAGGTCCATCCCACCCGAAATCACTGGAATATCCTCAGGCTTTGCACCTTCCGTCTCTTCAGGCATCAGAGTTTCCAGAATATCACCCCCACCAATGTCGGTGAACATGGCTTCTATGTCAGTAGGCATGATTTCGCCAATGTCGGTAATGATCGATTCGATATCCGTTGGGATCAGTTCGGTGATCATGGAGTCAATCTGGGTTTCTACGACATCTTCAGCGATATCCTCTACCAGTTGGCAGGATAGGCTGGCGATTAAGAGCAAGCAGATCACCCATAAAAATCGAAAAATCACTTTGCGCTGCATGTCTTCCTCCTTCAACAAACCAAAAGAGCGTAGCTAACTTATTATACCTTCGTATACGGCTTTAGAGCGATTTTTCTTGGCTAACCATACAGGTGGATAAATTCTTCTGCCTTCTCCACCAGGTCACGATTGCCGATAAACAAGGGTGTGCGCTGGTGCAACGCCTCTGGTTCGATATTCAGAATACGGTGTGCGCCATCAGAAGCGTAACCGCTGGCTTGCTCTGCCAGGAAAGCTAACGGCGCCGCCTCATACAACAAACGGAGCTTGCCGGCCGGCTTCCCAGGATCCTTGTTATCAGCCGGATAATAGAAAACCCCACCCGCTAATAAATTGCGGTGGAAATCAGCAACCAGCGAGCCGACATAGCGCAATGATAGCGCCTTTCGCTTTCCATCCAGACCCTGTAAATAATCAGTATATCGTTTCACGCCCTCACTCCAATATTTGCGGTATCCCAGGTTAACACTGAAGTAAGTCGGATCGTGAGGAATACAGATATCATGATGGGAAAGCAAAAATTCACCTACGCTTGGATCCAGGGTGAAACCATGCACCCCATCACCGGTGGAATAAACCAGCATGGTACTCGACCCATAAATGATATAGCCAGCAGCCACCAGGTTAATCCCCGGCTGCAGGCAATCTTCTAATGTCCCTGGCCCCGATTCAGACAGGCGGCGATAAATCGAGAAGATCGTACCTATCGGTATGTTGAAGTCGATGTTCGATGAACCATCTAATGGATCATACAGCAAGACATACTTGCCGATGGGGTAATGCTCAGGAATTGGCAGAGGCAATTCATTTTCTTCGGAAGCCAACACAGCCAATCGTCCGGTATGATCGTTCAACCGATAAATAGTCAGATCCGCAAACTGATCCAATTTTTGGACAATTTCTCCTTGAATATTGACCTCTTCGGTACGGCCTAAAATTTCTGCCAACCCCGCCCGGGTCGTCTTACTGGAGATTACCTTGCCCGCCAAAGCAATATCATACAGCAGACTGGTTAAAATACCTGTCGCTTCTGGATACTGCCGCTGCTGATCCAGGATGTGCTTCTCAATCGTGGTGATGCGATAGTGATCCGCTTGATCATCTTTCATTGGCATGCTCCTCTCCCAAAGTGATTATACCCCCAGCTAAAGCCAATGCAGTAAGCCAAACCATACAGCTCAAGTTAATTCTGCTAAACCAACCCATTCCCCTGGGCGGGTATTCAGAGACAGGCCTCGCTGGAGTACTCCTGATTCAACCAGATGTTGGATGGTTTGATCCACCACAGCCAGCTTCCAGCCAAATAACTTGCAGACATCGTTCACCTGTGCAGCCCCTACTGAATGGAAGTAAAGCTCAACCAGCTTCCGGCGGGCATCGCTTTCAGAAATGGTTCGCGCCTGTTCGGGAAGTTCTGGATAATGGCGCGCAACCACATCATAGGCAAAGGCGTAATGCCAGGCGCCCGCCTGGGTCACGGCAACCGGCAGAATTTTAAAATCTGCCTGCAAATCGCTTAAGGCGCGGGTAAAACGCCCTTCGCTGGAGGGGCTGGACATGTGTGTGACCCGTCGCAGCGCTACTGTATCCAGCGGGCCTTCATCCAGCAGCGCTTCATAGAGAACCTTGGCTTCCTGAGTCAGATGCCCCTGTTCATATTGAATTAGATAATCCTCCTCTGCAGAGCCATAATTTTCCGACAGAGCATAAAAATAAGGCGCCGCACCCAGAGAGATCATGGTCGCTTTTTTGCGCAGCACCTTGGCGTAGTACCAGAGGCGCTGCCCCAGAAGAGAGTCTTTCCATCCCCAGGTAACATGACCAGGGTCATCATGTTCGTCGGCTACTGGCCGGTCTCCTGCAGCAGCCACCCACAGGCTTGGAAGAAGTATCCCGGTGATCGGCCAGAAATATACAAAGCCCCGCTCATTAACATAGTCAACTGCCTGATCGCGATCCTTTAACCTTCGATCTGCAGCCAAACGGAAGGTTTGCGCCCGATACTTGCGTAAACGTTCTTGAAAAATCTCCATCGCTAGTGGCTCAAAGCACCCCAGATTATATGGGGGAGCGACTATCATGAATAAATCAGTACCAGGGTGCCATTTCCAGTCATCTCCCAATCCGCCCGGCTTTCGATTTTCATTGGATCGAAGACCGGAGTTGTCCAGCGAAACAGCCAGCGGGCATCTTCATTGCGCATGTTAATGCAGCCATGGCTCATCTGCAGGCCAAAGTTGTTGTGCCAATAAGTCCCATGCAGGGCGTAACCACCAGGGCTGCGGAAGAAGCATGTCCAGGGCACCCCTGGCAGGCTGAAACCGCCATTATCTTCAACCTCCTCGCCCCCTGCTACGCTGCCCATATGTTTGGAAGGCATTTTGGAATAGATCGTAAAACGACCTTCGGGTGTGGCAGTAGGCAGTTCTCCTGCCGGTAGGTTTCGTTTAGGAATGCCCGATGATATGCTCGCCTCGTACACCACTTGATTATCTTCAAAAGCCAATAATTTCTGCTGGGTTAATGATACTTCAATACGTTTCTTCTCAGCCGGTACATGAGGACTTAATGGGGAGTATTCTTCTGGTTTGATCAGGCGCAGATGTTCTGCCGGCACCAGGTATTTTTCCGTCGTGCTGAGCTCATTGGTCACCTGGTACCAGGCTCGCCCATCTGGCCCTTCTTCTACTCCCGTTGCCCAATGGGTAGAAGAATAATACAACCGAGAGCCGCGCCACGGCAGCCAGCCATCCCATTTGTTATATTGGTAAGCTACTGTGTAGGGGATCGTCACTTCACACAGGTGCCCGGATTCGGGTATCCAATTTACCGGTTGGTTCAAGCGAATTTGAACAACCTGCAGATGGGCGCTGTGAATATAACCACCCCACACCCGATACCAGAGTGTATTGTAAAAACGGGGCGCATCTGTGGGATGAATCTCTGCATAGATATGCAGTATTTGATCGCGGAAACGATTCCCAGTGATGGGGGCAGAATCACTGGGTCGAGAGCGAATATCCACCTGTTTGGAAGCCACTCGCGCCAACAAACCCTGGTCCTGCTCTTCTCCATATGGATAGACTGGACCAAACGCCAGGCTGCCCAGGGCAAGCCCGCTTATTTTGAGAAAATCTCGTCTCGATAGATTTTTCATCAGCGAAACCATTGTAACAAATCGAACCCTGGTTGCCTAGGTGACTGTTCACAGCTCGCCAGAGTTAAATGCATCTTGCCAGTTATGGGAACCTGATGTATGATGAAAAAAAGCTATCTCAAAGCGCAACGAAAGGCCGGCAAATACCATGCCAAATTCATCACCTCTCATCCAAACGCTCAACCTGGTGAAACGATATGGGGATAAAGCAGCTGTTGACGATGTCAGTTTCGAAGTATACAGCGGCGAAATCTTCGGTTTTCTTGGGCCAAATGGCGCTGGGAAAACGACCACCATTAAAATGATTGTAGGTCTTCTTCAACCCACCTCGGGGGTGGTGCGCGTCTCTGGTTTCGATGTGCAGCAGCAGCCGCTCCAGGCCAAAGCGGTGAATGGATATGTACCCGATGAGCCAAACTTGTACCCAAAGCTGACCGGGCGAGAATTCCTGCGCTTCATCGGCGATCTGTATGGCATCGAACGCCAGCAGGTGGAACGGCGCATCGATGAAATGCTGCGCCTGTTCGATCTTGCCCAGGCCGGGGATGATACCATCGACTCTTACAGCCACGGCATGCAGCAAAAAATCACCCTGGCGGGCGCCCTGGTGCATGATCCTCGCGTCCTGGTGCTGGATGAACCGACTGTTGGTCTGGATCCCAAATCAGCCCGCCTGATCAAAGACATCCTGCGCCAGATGGCAGAACGGGGTGCAGCTGTTTTTCTCTCCACACACATCCTGGAGATCGCCGAGCGCATGTGCGACCGGATTGCGATCATCAACCGGGGTAAGGTCATCGCTGTGGGCACCATGGACGAACTGCGCCAGTTGGGTCAGGGAGAGACCAGCCTGGAAGATATCTTCCTCAGCCTGACGGGCGGCGCTGAGTATGCCGAAATTACCGAGGTGCTCAAATGAACGCTGACGCAGGGGCGCGACCAACGCCGGGCCTGTGGAGCATGGTCTGGAAGCTGCTGCGCTTACGGCTAATCATCCAGATCAGCTCATTTCGCCGCGCCAAGACCCGCAAAAAATTCGGTATGATCGTGCTCGGGATTCTGCTGCTGGCTTTCCTGGGCTTCATTGTATTTATCAGCTGGGCCCTGCTGCGCTTTTTGCAGGATCCCAGGATGGCGGAATATATCCCAGAATTGGCCTCGTTGATCGACAGTGTACCCATCATGATCGTCGGGGGAGCCTTCTTAGGCATCTTGATCACCAGTTTTGGCGTACTGCTCCAGGCGCTGTACCTGGCAGGAGATATGGATTTCTTGCTCAGCGCCCCAATCCCCATCCGGGCGGTATTTATCTCCAAAATGCTTCAAGCGATCCTACCGAACTTCAGCCTGATCAGCTTGTTCTCGCTGCCAGTGCTCTTCGGGCTGGGCATTGCCCGCTCCTATAACTTTCTATATTACCCTCTGGTGATTTTAGTGCTGGTCGCGCTGGCCCTGGCGGCCGCGGGTGTATCCAGTTTGCTGGTGATGCTGGTGGTGCGGATTTTCCCCGCCCGCCGGATCGCCGAAGTGTTGGGTTTTGTTGGAGCTGTATTATCGTTTATCTGCTCACAATCTGGGCAATTAGCCCAATACTCAAATGTAAGCGAGGATCAAGCCACCCAGGCTCTTCAGCTCCTATCCAGGTTTAACCAACCCTGGTCGCCTTTGACCTGGGCTGGTCGCGGCCTGATGGATCTGGGCTCCGAGCGATGGCTGACCGCCCTGCTCTATCTTGGCTTGACCCTGGGATTGGCCTCCATCGCCTTCTATGGGGCTCTAACCACCGCAGAAAAACTGTATTATTCGGGCTGGGCCAGCATGCAGGGTATAAAACGCAAGAAGAAAGCCCCTCGCCCAACCCACACCGTCCAACCACGGTCGGTTCCGACCGGGCTGGCTCCCGTGGCTATGCTCATCGCGCCCATCCAACGCCTGATTCCTTCGGATGTACGGGCGATCATCTGGAAAGATTCCCTGGTGCTGCGCCGCGACCTGCGGAACATGTCTCAACTGGTCACGCCGCTGATTCTAGGCATCATCTATGCTTTCATGTTTCTACGCAGCGGGAGCGAGCCGCCTCCTGGGCAAGGCGAGGCGCCTGCCTGGGTAATGGAAGCCATGAAAAACCTGCTGGTATATGGCAATGTGGGTATCTCCTTGTTTGTTGGCTGGGTGCTGCTCGGGCGTCTGGCAGGGATGGGTTTTTCGCAAGAAGGAAAACATTATTGGCTGTTGAAATCAGCCCCAATAAGCACAGGAAGATTGATCGCGGCGAAGTTCCTCGTAGCTTATCTACCCGTTCTTTGCCTGGGTTGGCTGTTCTTGATCGTCATATCGCTGCTGCAAAGGGCCAGTCTGGGGGTGCTCTTGTTTTCACTGCCCGTCGTAGCGTTAAATATTGCTGGCAATGCCGGGCTCAACCTTGCTTTCGGCATTGCCGGCGCCAACATGGCCTGGGAGAACCCTCAACAAATGCAGCGAGGCAGCACAGGCTGCCTGAGCGCCATCGCAGTGATGCTCTACCTGCCGCTCAGTCTGGGATTGTTCTTCGGGCCAGGCATCTTATTCGTAGCACTGGGCCTTTCCGGAACTCTGGGGCAGGCGCTGGGGTTGGTGATCGGGGGGGCATTCAGCTTGCTCTGCGCTATCCTTCCCCTCTGGCTGGTGCGCAACCGGGTGCCGAAATTAGCTGAATAAAAAGATGCGCTCCGTGTGGAGCGCATCTTTGTTTCAATCTGATTAACCCTTGCCTGTGTTACGGACTACTTATCCTCAACCACATCCGCCCCGACTTTGAACTTCAAGGCTGAATGCGCCGCCGCCAGGCGGGCAATGGGGACGCGGAACGGTGAGCAGGAAACATAGTTATTTCCGACCAGGTGGCAAAACTCAATCGAATTCGGATCGCCGCCGTGTTCACCGCAGATGCCGACTTCCAGGTTGATGCGGCTCTTACGCCCGTCCGTCACAGCTATCTGCATCAGCCGTCCCACGCCGTCACGGTCGATGGTCTGGAAGGGATTTACGGGCAGGATGCCCTCGGCGACATAAGTCACCAGGAAGTTGCGCTCAGCGTCATCCCGGCTGTAGCCGAAGGTCATCTGAGTCAGGTCATTGGTGCCGAAGGAGAAAAACTCGGCTGCCTCGGCAATCTCAGTAGCAGTGACAGCCGCGCGTGGAATCTCGATCATCGTGCCAAACTTATACTCGAAGGAAACCCCTGTCTCATCCATGACCTGTTTAGCAATCCGCACCAGTCGCGGCTGGATCCACTCCAGTTCTTTCACTGTACCCGTGAGTGGGATCATTACCTCAGGTTTTACCACCACACCCTTCTTGGCCTGGTTGCAAGCAGCTTCAAAAATCGCTCGCACCTGCATCTCGACGATTTCAGGCATATAGATGCTCAAGCGCACACCACGCAGGCCCATCATCGGGTTGCTTTCATGCATCGAGCGGATGGCAGCCAGCAGTTCTTCTTTCTGAGCCAGACCAGCGGTCTCGCCCTTGACGCGCATGGTGATCACTTCTTCAAAAAGCTTCTCTTCGTCAGGCATAAACTCATGCAGCGGAGGGTCGATCAGGCGGATGATGACCGGGCAGCCATCCATCGCCTCAAACAAGCCCTCGAAGTCCGCCCGCTGGTAAGGCAGCAGTTCATTCAAGGCTTCGGTGCGCCCGGCAGATGTTTCTGCCAGGATCATCCGCTGGACAATCGGCAATCGCTCCTGTTCGAAGAACATATGCTCTGTCCGGCACAGGCCAATCCCGACCGCGCCATAGGAGCGCGCCCGGCGAGCATCAGCAGGATAATCGGCATTGGCCCAGACCTGCAAACCGCGGCTTGGCCAACCTTCAGGCGCCTGACGAATGCCAGGGGTAGCGCAAATTTCATCTGCCCACTTCAGGAGAGTCAGCAGATCCGTCTGTTCTTCCAGCTTGGGAGCAGTGGTGGGAATTTGATCCAGGAAAACCTGACCAGTGGTACCATCAACTGAAATCCATTCGCCCTCTTTTACAACCACGCCGTTGGCTTCCATCTGGCGCCGTTCCAGGTCGATGCGAATTTCTGACGCGCCAACTACGCAGGGTACACCGAACTGGCGGGCTACCACTGCGGCATGCGAGGTCGCGCCGCCTTCGCTGGTGAGAATACCCTTGGCAGCCAGCATCCCATGCACATCATCCGGCTTGGTGAAGGGCCGCACCATAATCACTGCCTGGCGTTCTTCTTTGGCTTTCTTCTCGGCTGTATTGGCATCAAAGTAGATACGCCCAACTGCCGCACCCGGAGAAGCATTGACACCCTTCGCAAAGATTCGGCCCTTGGCCTTTGCGTCTGCCTTGGCCTTATCATCAAACTGAGGGTGCAGCATAGTATCAACCTGCTCTGGGGTTACCCGCAGCACCGCTTCTTCGCGGGTAATCAGGCCTTCATTGGCCATGTCCACTGCTAATTTAACTGCCGCGCGAGCCGTACGCTTTCCAGAGCGCGTTTGCAGCATCCAAAGTTTACGATTTTCGATAGTGAATTCCACATCCTGCATATCGCGATAATGGCTTTCCAGGCGGGCGCATATATCCAGGAATTCCTGATAAGCCTCGGGCAGCCGCTGTCCAAGCGTCTCAATTTTCTCGGTATTGCGAATGCCCGCTACCACATCTTCGCCCTGGGCGTTGAGCAGGTAATCGCCATACATCTTGTGCTCACCAGTCGATGGATCGCGCGTGAAGGCTACGCCGGTCCCCGAGTCATCGCCCATATTGCCAAAGACCATCGTAACGATATTGACCGCCGTACCCAGGTCATGGGCAATACCGGCTGCGTTGCGGTAATCGACAGCGCGCTTGCCATTCCAGGATTTGAAAACCGCCTCGGTTGCCAGGCGCAGCTGATCGTAGGGGTCCTGGGGAAAATCAAAGCCCACATGTTTACGCACCACGGCTTTGAAGGTCTCGGTGATGGCTTTCCAATCATCAGCCGTCATTTCAGTATCCAGCTTGTAGCCCTTATGCGCCTTGTACTCTGCCAGCGGTTCTTCAAAGGCCTCATCGGGTATGCCTAGCACAACGGAGCCGAACATTTCCACCAGGCGACGATAGGAGTCGTAGACAAAACGGGCATCGCCCGTTTTCTTGATCATGCCCTGAGCCGTGCTATCTGTCAGGCCGATATTCAACACCGTGTCCATCATACCCGGCATGGAAAACTTGGCACCCGAGCGGCAGGAAACCAGCAACGGATTAACAGGATCGCCAAATTTCTTACCAGTCTGCTCTTCCACGTTCTTCAGAGCAGCCAGTTCTTGATCCCACATTCCCGTTGGGAACTGCTCCCCGCCTGCCAGGTAAGCATTACAGGCTTCGGTTGTTACCGTAAAACCCGGAGGAACCGGGACGCCTGCGCGGGTCATATCCGCCAGGCCTGCTCCCTTACCCCCCAGAAGCGCGCGCACATGATCCCACTTGCCGCCGACGGAGCGTTCCGCCTCAGCGACTTCGGTAAATAGAAAAACCCATTTCTTTACTGTCATTGTAATTCTCCTAAAATGTATATACGATTCCTTGAGCGGAAACACCAACCGTATAGTTTACCACAATCATACTGCTCATTTAGGCGAAATTGGCCCCAACTCGACCCGTTTTGTGATCGATGATGCCCAACAGATCATCTTTATGCAAGTAAAATAAAAGAAGTTGTTACCTCCTGACAATAATAATTGCGTAAAGATTAGAAAATAATGTTTCCGTTGACTTTACACTCTATTTATGCTAGAATTATTTCAAACGAAAAGGCAAACCCGGCGAAAGCCGGTGGCGCAAAGCTATGGGTCTACGACCTATTCAGGTTATGACTGCCAGGCTGCCGAGGTGGACAGTGTTAAAATTGTCGACTCCACGAGCCTGGATTCCAGGCTCGTTTTGATTTTGGTCATTATCTTGCATCTTTATTTGATCAATCTGGTTCTTTTCCTGATCGTTTTTGGAGGCCTTACGATGACCACTTGCTCCACTAGATATAAACGGATCCTTTGCTGGATGACTGTCTTTCTAGTCACCATCACCATGCTTGTTACTCCATCCAGCATGGTGACGGCTTCGCTCGCGATGGGAGACTCTTACATCGTCATGGGCGAAACGACTGGTAAGGCAATTGAGCTGGTGCGAGCCTATGGCGGCGCGATCACATCGGAATTAGACATTATTAACGCTGTTGGCGCCATCCTGCCCCCATCTGCCGTGGAAAACCTATCCAAGGCAGCGGGCATTATCTCTGTGACCCCTAACCATGAGATGCAAACCAACAGCCTGGATTACAAACCCAAGGGCAATCCCGCGCCAGATACCGATTATCCGGAGGTCGTCGGGGCCAATGCGGTTTGGGCCGCAGGATTCACTGGCAATGATATTGCTGTCGCCATGATCGATACCGGCATCATCAAACACCCTGGCCTGGTAAAAGGCACAAACGGCAAAGGCAACCGCGTCATTGGCTGGGCGGATTTTATTGATGGGAGCAATAATAAAGTTGATCCGAATGGACATGGCACTCATACGGCTGGTGTGATTGCCAACAGCGAAGTAGGCCTGGACGGCAGCTATAACGGTATCGCCCCTGACGTGGACCTGGTTGTGGCTCGCGTATCCAATGCAGAGGGTTTTGCGACCTACGAGAAGGTCATTCAGGGCATCCAGTGGATTGTAAAAACTAAGCAGCGCTACAATACCCGCGTAATGAACTTCTCTATGTCTGCCCCGGTGCATACACCCTACTGGGCAGATCCAGTCAACCTGGCTTTGATGGCCGCCTGGCAATCAGGCATCGTGGTGGTCGCAGCAGCAGGCAACACTGGACCGGATGCCCTCTCAGTCGGTGTCCCCGGCAACAATCCTTACATCATCACGGTAGGCGCTTTCACTGACGCCTATACGCCTGCAGATTGGAGCGACGACTACATCCCGAGCTTCTCATCGGCTGGACCAACCCATGATGGCTTTATTAAACCTGACCTGGTAGCCCCTGGCGCGCACATGTTATCGCTCATGGACCCCAACGCTGTACTGGCCAAATTACTGCCGCCCAAGAAACTCAGCGCATATTACTCCAGCATGTCAGGCACATCGCAGGCAGCCGCGGTCGTCAGTGGAATTTCCGCCCTGATGCTATCCTATGACCCCTCCCTGACGCCTTCGCAGGTCAAATCTCGGCTGAGGGCAACCGCGATCCCGCAGTTCAATGAAAAAACCGGACAGCCCATCTACAGCGTATACCAACAAGGCGCCGGGCGCGTCTTCGCTCCTCTGGCTGTTTTCTCACAGATTGTGGACGATTCTGCCAATTCCGATATGGATATCGCCGCAGACCTGGCTAACCAGGTGCATTACATGGGCTTCGGTTTCCGCGACGACCAGGGTATCTACCGCTTGTACGGCGATGACGGTCGCTGGGCAGCCGGTTCGGGTGTCTGGGATGGAGTCACCTCCCCACTTGAAGGTGGCGCCTGGATTGACGGTCGCTTCTGGTCGGATGGCGGCTTCTGGGGCGATGGCGGCGACTGGACCCAGAGCGAATTCTGGACGGATGGTCGCTTCTGGTCGGACGGCGGTTTCTGGGCGGACAGCGGCTTCTGGTCAAATGGTAGCTTCTGGGGCGAGGGCGGTTTCTGGAACAATGGCGGCTTCTGGGCCGATGGTCGCTTCTGGTCAGACAGCGGTCTGTGGACCGATGGTCGCTTTTGGTCTGATGGCGGCTTCTGGGCCGATGCAGGCGGCTTCTTTGCTGACGGTCGCTTCTGGTCGGATGACGTTTTCTGGACTGAAGGCCGTTTCTGGTCGGATGGCGGTTTCTGGTCGGATGGTCGCTTCTGGTCGGATGGCGGCTTCTGGTCGGATGGTCGCTTCTGGTCGGATGGCGGCTTCTGGACCGACGGTCGCTTCTGGTCGGACGGCGGCTTCTGGACCGACGGTCGCTTCTGGTCGGACGGCGGTTTCTGGGCAGACACCGAGCTGTCAACTGAAGATTAACCACCATTACATCAACGCTAAAGGCGGTCTGCGGACCGCCTTTTTTATTTTTCCCGAAACTTTTTCATTGACAGACAAGATCAACCCCGGTATAATACAGCCCGCATTGTCCCGGCAGAACATTGCTGGGGCAAAATCTTGTATAATCCCCAACTTCCCCGCACAGCAGCCTGGACGGCCTGGAAGCCTGAGCCGGACCCGCAGGGCAGTGAATGTGGTGAAGTGAAGCTTGGAGGAGCTTATGAAATATGCAATTGTAGAAGATGGCGGCAAGCAATTTAAAGCCGTCGAGGGCGGCACCATCGAAGTGGACCATTTCCCAGCGGAAATTGGTGAGCAGGTCGACCTGGAACGTGTGTTGATGGTAGTTGATGGCGACAATATCAACATTGGCACACCTGTGGTAGCCGGTGTGAAAGTTCAGGCTACGGTGGTCTCCCAGGTAAAAGGCCCCAAGCTGATCGTTTTCCGGTACAAGCCCAAAAAACGCATCCGCTCAAAGACGGGGCATCGTCAAAAATATACCCGCCTGCAGATCGAATCCATTTCGATGGAATAGGTAGAAGGAAGGTTACTATGGCTCACAAAAAAGGTGGCGGCTCTGTCCGCAATGGTCGAGATAGCCAGGGTCAACGCCTCGGCGTCAAGAAATATGGCGGGGAACGCGTGTTGTGCGGTAATATCCTGGTTCGCCAGCGGGGCACACATATCAAACCCGGCTTAAACGTTGGTATTGGCAAAGATGACACCCTGTATGCCATGCTGGATGGCATCGTCGTCTTCGAAGACATCCGCGACGACCGTAAGCGGATCAGCGTTTTACCGGTGGAAGAGAAAGAAAGCAGCCAGTAAGGAATTAACTTTTATGAAACAAGGCATTCACCCCACATATTACCCGGATGCACAGGTGACCTGTTCGTGCGGAAATACCTGGACCACGGGTTCTACCAAGAAAGCAATCCGCACCGATGTATGCTCAAAATGCCACCCGTTCTTCACGGGTGAGCAGCGCATCGTCGATACCGAAGGGCAGGTTGATCGCTTCTACAAGAAGCTCCAGGCGCGCCAGCAGTTTATCGATGATCAGGAAGCCCGCGATGCAGCCCGCACCTCGATGGATCGCCCCATTGCAGAGCTGGAGTTGGGCACTCGCCCAACTGAAGCCCTCATCAAAGCTGGCTTTGCAACCGTTGGTCAGATCCTGGATAAGATGGCCAGCGGAGAAGCGGCTGTTCTGGCAATCGATGGCTTTGGTCGGAAGTCATTGGCTGACTTAAAGAAACGCCTGCGCCAGCTGGGCTACGAACTGCCCTCTGCTATGGAAGAAATTATCGTCTAAACCATAAGAAATCTCAAATTCAGCCCATCCTGAGATCCGGATGGGCTGAATTTTTTTAATCAACCTGGCTTGCAGGTTCGGGGAAGCAGGGGGTAAAATAAGCCATATTCTTCCTCGAGGAGCGCCATGAAACACCACACGGGTTCGATCGAAGTCATTACCGGATCTATGTTTTGCGGAAAAACGGATGAACTGATCAGGCGATTGCGCCGGGCTACGATTGCCCGTCAGAAGGTGCAGGTCTTCAAGCCCGCTATTGATACCCGCTACGCCGTGGAGAAGGTCAAGTCGCATGCGGGGACAGAATTCGCCGCGCTGCCAGTGCAGGGCTCTGGTGAAATCCTCAAACGGCTGGACAGCGATACCACTGTGGTTGGCATCGATGAAGCCCAATTCTTCGATGATAAGATCATCGACATTGCCCAACTGCTGGCTGACCGGGGTTTGCGGGTGATTGTCGCCGGGCTGGATACCGATTTCCGCGGTGAACCTTTTGGCCCCATGCCAGTCTTGATGGCCAAAGCAGAGGTAGTGGACAAACTGCACGCCATCTGTATGGTGTGCGGTGAACCCGCCAGCCGCACCCAGCGCCTGGTCAACGGAAAGCCGGCGCATTATCACGATCCGGTGGTGATTGTTGGCGCTGCGGAGATGTATGAGGCCCGCTGCCGGCTGCACCACCAGGTGCCAAAGGATTGATTATGCAGGACTACCGCCAGTTTCTTGATGAAATCTTAATACCCGAAGAAGTGCTGCAAGCGCGTGTTGTTGAGCTTGCTGAGCAAATCAGCGCAGATTACCAGGGGAAGGATTTACACCTGATCTGCATCTTACGCGGCGGGGTGGTTTTCCTCACCGATCTGATGCGTCACCTGACTGTGCCCAATACATTGGATTTCATGGCGGTGTCGTCCTATGGATTTACTCGCCAGTCCACCGGGCAGGTGCGCATCACGCTGGACTTAAAGGATGATATTCACAATCGAAATGTGCTGCTGGTTGAGGATATCGTTGACAGCGGCTATACGATTGCCTCCGTCCTGGAATTTCTGAACACCCGCCATCCAAACAGCCTGCGCGTCTGCACCATGCTGGACAAACCCGAACGCCGTGAAGTAGATGTCCCAATCCACTATTTTGGTTTTCGAATCCCAAACAAGTTTGTCTTCGGATACGGATTGGATATGGACGGTTATTATCGCAATCTGCCTTTCATCGCCACCGTTGACCTGAACCGCTACCATCCCGAAGGATGACAACATTCTCATCGCACCTGCCTCTTGACCTGCTGAAACAAATCCAGGCTTTTCTACCTGAAGACACCCCCCTTTACGTGGTCGGGGGAGCTATCCGAGACGCCATGTTAGACCGCCCGATCCACGATCTGGATCTGATTCTACCTGGCAATGTCATCGAGACCGGGCGCAAGCTGGCGCATCACCTGAAGGCCGCATTTTACCCGCTGGATGTTGAAAGAGATACCGTCCGGCTTTTCCTGAGCGAGCCGCTGGGTGAATTGAAATGCCTGGATATTGCCGCCATGCGCGGGCCAGATTTGGAAAGCGATCTGCGCGATCGTGACTTCACCATCAACGCCATGGCGCTTGCCCTGCACAATGACTGTTCCCTGGTGGATCCACTGAATGGGGCTGCCGATTTACGCCACAGGCAACTGCGCGCCTGCTCTGAAACTTCTATCCGAAATGATCCGGTTCGCGCAGTGCGCGCGGTGCGCCAGGCCATCGCCCTGGGGCTAAAAATTGACCCACAAACCCAACAACTGATCCGGGAGGCGGCGCCGCTGCTGGTGGATGTCTCACGCGAGCGCCTGCGCGATGAAATCTTCAGGATTCTGGATGGCCCCCGCCCGGCGGCTGCGATCCGAACATTGGATCTTCTCGGCGCTTTACCGTACACCCTGCCCGAACTTAGCGCTCTAAAGGGCATTACCCAACCACTTCCACATACTCATGATGCCTGGACACACACCCTGGCGGCTGCCCAAAAATTACACACCCTCCTGAATGTACTGGCTCAAGAACCAGATCCAGAAATTTCAGCCAACTGGACCTATGGTCTGGTCTCCCTCCGTCTGGGTCGCTATCGCTCTCAACTGGATGAGCATCTAAAATCACCCTTAAATCCAGAGCGATCCATCAAAGCTCTTCTCATCATGGCTGCGCTTTATCACGACATCGGTAAACCAGCCACACGCAAGATGGATGAAAATAGACGCATCCGCTTCATTGATCATGAGCGCATTGGCTCCCAATTAGCTGGCAAACGCGGCCATCAGCTCCGGTTGAGCAACAACGAAGTCGAGCGCCTGAAAATCATCGTGGGAAACCACATGCGCCCGATCTTGCTGGCGAAGCTGCCCGAAATGCCCACAAAGCGTGCTATCTACCGCTATTTTCGCGACTGTGGACCAGCTGGCGTGGATATAGGCCTGCTCGCCCTGGCAGACACGCTGGCCACCTATGAATCCAGCCTGCCACAAGAAATATGGGCGCGCCAATTGGAAGTGGTGCGAACTTTGCTTGAGACCTGGTGGGAGAATCCGCGAACAGTGTCCCCCCCTGCCCTGCTGAATGGTTATGAATTAATCCAAACCTTCAACCTGACACCGGGCAAACTCATCGGCCAACTGCTGGATGAACTGCGTGAATCACAAGCCGCCGGTGAAATCCACACCCGCGAGGAAGCTCTGGACTTTGCCCGTCTCTGGATCAGCAAAAATCAGGGATAGATTTCCTCAAGCACCGGCTGGTAAAAACAGCGGCAGCCTAGCTCATGCGAGCAGCCCTCGATTGGCAGCCGCGGCGTCGAATCCTTCGCATACGCCCCCTCCGCCTGGCGACAGGCCGGGCAGCAGTCCTGCGACACCGCGATGCGGATATAGTTGACGCGCGGATTGGCTTGCAGCCGTTTGAGCGCCACAGCGGTTTCAGACCATTCCATCAGATCTGCATTACATTGGGTGCAATGGGTGACCGAATCGGGCAGCTGAGCATGACACTTAGAACAGGTTTGCACGGTAGTCCTCCTGAGAAGATTTCCTCTATTCTAACTCAAGTCACGCACTCGTCAAAGGGTTTTACTCAGGAGAGGGCTGGTTCTCCCGGTTTGCGTCTTGTTCAGCGCGGGAACGGCGCACCAGTTTCTTCAAGTGCGCGATCAATACGCTGCTCTTCATCGGTTTTGTAAGATAATCGTCTGCCCCTACGTTTAAAGCTTCTGCCACAATACCCGGTTTGCTCACCGCAGATAACACCAGGATCGGCACCTGACTGAACTGGCGCACTTCCTTGCATACCCCCATCCCATCCAGGCCGGGCATCAGCAAATCCAGAATAACCACATCTGGGTTCAGCTCACGCACCATCTCCACGCCTTCCAGACCAGAGTTAGCAGTAAACACTTCAAAAGCATTCGGCTCCAGGATGATCTTGAGCAGATCCGTAGTGTCAATATCATCATCGACTACCAACACTCTGGCTGCCTGGGTTGGGTTAAACAATAGTGTGCTGTTGTAGGTGGTCATGCTCGGTGAAACCATGTTCCCAGATCAGACTCCGGTTCTTTATTTATAGATTGATGTTCTGCCTGAGGGCAAACCATTCCCTAATAATTTACCATAATAATCCTTCTCTACACCTTTCAGATACTTAACAATGACGTAAGCCTTGAGCGAAAAAATATCAGTAGGTTGGAAGACCTGCATAACCGAATAGAGATATGATATGATTATCTATAGAAACTGGTGGTGACCATGGGCTCCGAAATTTCCTGTCCTCGTTGTGGACGTAAGGTCCATCCCAAGAACCGGTATTGCGAACATTGTGGCGTTGACATAGCTGTGGCAGCTGTGCTGGCTGAACAGGATGTGATCACGCCAGAGATAATCCCTACCGGTGTACCGATTGCCCCCGAAGTGCTGGTGCCACGCATCGGCGACACGATGATCGAGCAGGGGCTTATTCGCCCGGAAGATTTGCAGAGAGCCCTGGCGTACCAGAAAGATCACTCTTCAACTGGCAAACCCATACTGGTCGGGCAGGCTTTGTTGGAGCTGGGCCTGATCAGCCGGGAAGACCTGGACCAGGTGATTACCACTCGCATCCTGAACCTGCACCAGGCTTTGAATAACGCCAACCAACGACTGACGCAGAGAGTGGAAGAGCGCACTGCTGAACTTCAGAAAGCGCTTGAACGGTTAACCGAGCTCAACAAGTTAAAATCCAACTTTATTGCAAATATTTCTCACGAATTACGCACGCCTCTCACCCATATCAAAGGCTATCTGGATATTCTAGCCGATAGTGGTTTAGGGCCATTAACCTCAGCCCAGGCTGAAGCAATGGAGGTGATGAAACGCGCAGAGGAAAGGTTGGAACGGTTGATCGAAGATCTGATCCAGTTCTCCCTGGCCTCGCGAGGTGAATTGAGTCTGGATTTGCAGGAAGTTGAGCTAAAGAGCATGATCCGTATAGCTATTGATCGCTCCCGGCATAAAGCCAGCAGCCAAGAGATTGCCCTGGCTGCCAATCTTCCCGAAGCTTCACTTTCTGTCAAGGTCGATGAAGAAAAAATCGCCTGGGTCATTATGCAGCTGCTAGATAATGCCTTAAAATTCACCCCCAAGGGAGGCAAAGTAGCTGTTCAAGCTACTTCTGAAGATGGAATCGTAACCGTTGCAGTCATGGACAGCGGGATTGGTATCCCCAAAGAACAGATTGCTGAAATCTTCGAACCCTTCCATCAGCTGGACGGGAACACCACCCGGCGGTATTCCGGAACCGGCCTTGGGTTGGCTATGGTGAGGCGGATCATTGAAGCCCACGGGACCCAAATCGTTGTTCGTTCAGTTGTGGGAAGAGGCTCACGTTTTGAATTCAGCTTACCCGCCATTTAGGCCCTTCACGCGCCAGGCCAGAGCCACCGTATGAGCGAAGAGAAGAAATACCCACCTAATTTACCTCCTCAAGAGCTGGAAGCAATTTATGCCATCAGCCAGGCCGTAGCCGGAGGATTAGATCAAGAAGCTACCCTCAACCAAATAACGCGACTGCTGCGCTCTATCTTCATATTCGATAGTGTTGTATTATATGAAGAGCGTGGTGAAGCCGGCCTGGAGCCTGTATATGCCCGCGCCATCGGACGCGGGCGCTTCCGAGAAGCAGACCTGGCCTGGGGCGAATTGACCGCCCAGGACACCTATCAATCCGGAACCGTGGTTGTGCGCATTGAGGAGAGCAGCGGAAGCAAAGAAGATCGAACAAACGTTCGCCACTCTTTGGGCCTCCCCCTCAAGATCAGCGACCTCCAGTCAGTGGGACAGACGCTCTGCATTGGCGGGTTGGTTTTTATTCGTTTTGGCGGGCCAAACTTCACCAGCGAACAGATCCACCTGGCAGAATTTGTTGCTGTTCATATCGCCCAACTCATAGAACGTCACCGCCTGGTAGAGCAAGTTGCCAGCCTGGAAGCGCACCGCAAACTGGATAGCCTGCAGGATGACTTCATCTCCACCATCACCCATGAACTGCTCACGCCGCTTGGTTTTATCAAGGGATATGCCTCCACCTTACTGCGGGAAGATACAGATTGGGATGAACAATACCAGCGGGAGTTTTTAACCTATATCGAAGAAGAAGCCGACCGGCTGCATGAATTAATTGATATGCTGTTGGATTCCTCCCGACTGCAGACCGGCACCCTGCAGATGACTTTCCAAACCATCCGTGTAGAAGTTCTCCTTAAAGAAATATGCCAACGTGGTCGTTCCATGTCCGATAAGATGCACATTGATCTGGAGGTCATAGAACCGGGACTGCAAATATGGGCGGATCCAACCCGTTTGACCCAAGTTTTCGATAACATTCTTAATAACGCCATTAAGTACGCTCCAGGCTCCCGGTTGACGATCACCCTGGATAAAGATGGCGAGCAGGCGCGTATCGCCATTCGGGATTTCGGGCCAGGCATCGCCCAAGAACATCTGCTGAAAATATTCAGCCGGTTTTATCGCGTTCCAGAGAAAAACGTATCCGTCCGCGGCACTGGTTTGGGTCTCTATATCTGCCGGAAAATTATCCAGGCGCATGGCGGTGATATCTACGCCCAATCGACGCCAGGTCATGGCACCACATTTATTATTTTGTTGCCATGTCATGATAATAATATTCAGAAGTAGAAAAGGAGCCGATGATGGGGAAGACGATCCTGGTTGTAGATGATGAGCCTCGCTACCTGCGTCTGATTGAGGCAAACCTGGTCACCGAAGGGTACATGGTACTCAAAGCGACCAACGGTCAGGAGGCGGTGGATATTGTCGCCGAAAAACACCCTGACCTGGTGCTGTTGGACCTGATGATGCCGATTTTGGACGGTTTCGAAGCCTGCGAGCGTATCCGTGAATTCTCAAATATTCCCATCATTGTTGTGACCGCGCGTGGGAACGAAAACGACCGGGTGCGCGGTCTCGATCTAGGTGCGGATGATTACATCGTCAAACCTTTCTCGGCTACTGAGCTGCTGGCACGCGTGCGGGCAGTGCTCCGCCGGGCGCAAACCTCAGGAGGGGCCTACCAGCAAGCCATCTTCTCACATGGCAATTTGCGCATTGATTTCGCTCGAGCAGAAGTATTCCGAGAGGACCGTATTGTTTATCTTTCTGCTACCGAGTATCGTCTGTTGTTACAATTTGCCCATAACATCGGCAGCGTGTTGACTTCAGAGCAGTTGTTAATCGATGTTTGGGGCCCAGAATATCGTGACGACAAGGAAATCTTGTGGGTGAGCATCTCTCGCCTGCGCCAGAAGCTAGAGACCGACCCAAAGAATCCACAGCATATTGTGACCCGTTCGGGGTTGGGTTATACCATGCCCCCAGCATAACCAGAAGGAGCAAACATGGGCATTTACTTTGACGAAAAAGGGAAGTTCTTCACCGATGTAATCTCTAAAGAGGCCGTGCAGGTCATCATCCAGACCACCACCAACCGCGTTAGAGGCAGGCTGCATGTCCGTCCAGGTCACCGCTTGAAAGATGAGATCAATCAATCCGAACTCTTCCTGGCAATCACCGATGCCACCGTATATGATCTTAGCGGTCAATTACTCTATCAGACCGAATTCCTGGCGATCAACCGCGAACACCTGGTCTGGCTGCTCCCCGAGGATCAACGCAAGACGCAGGGAGGCGAAGAATGACCCCTGCCTCAAAATCAACCACCGATCGCCGTGGACAGACTGTCGATTTGATTAAGGTAAAAAGCTTCCTGACTGGCGCCTTGCTGCGTGGGCTGGATACCGATAAACCTCCTGTTGACCAGCGCCGGCAGGTAGCAGAGCAAAGCCTGGCTCAAATTTATGCTAAAACAGGACTGCAGCTCGACGAAGCTGTGCGGGCGCAGCTATTCTCTGAGGTTTTAGATGAGATGTTAGGTTATGGCCCCATTCAGCCATTGCTGGATGATCCAGATATTACCGAAATCATGGTCAATGGTCCGTCGCAGGTGTACATCGAAAAAAAAGGGAAGGTAAGCAAAACCACTGTCTCGTTCGAAAATAACGAGCATGTATTGAGAGTGATCGAACGGATCGTCGCCCCACTCGGGCGGCGGATAGACCTGGACCACCCGGCAGTGGACGCCCGCCTACCAGATGGCTCGCGCGTTAACGCGGTCATCCCACCCGTGGCAATTGACGGTCCAGCCATCACTATTCGAAAATTCAGCGCAGAACGGCTGACCATGGATCAACTGGTCAAGATGAATTCACTCACCGAGGGAATGGCAGAGTTCCTACGCGCCTGTGTCAGCGCCCAGCTGAATATCATCATTTCAGGCGGCACTGGATCTGGCAAAACCACGCTGTTGAATATCCTCTCCCAGTTCATTCCAGAGGAAGAACGCATTGTAACAATTGAAGACGCCGCTGAATTACAACTCCAACAGGAACACGTGGTGAGGTTGGAGACCAAGCTGCCCAATCCGGATGGATCAGGCGGCATGACGGTGCGCGATCTGGTGCGCAACGCCTTACGCATGCGCCCCGAGCGCATTGTGGTTGGCGAGGTCCGTGGCGGCGAGGCCCTGGACATGCTCCAGGCGATGAACACAGGGCACGATGGCTCATTAACCACCTTGCACTCCAACACACCACGGGACGCGATCGCCCGCCTGGAGACGATGACCTTGATGGCTGGAATTGAGTTGCCCGTGCGCGTGATCCGCGAGCAGATTGCCTCGGCTGTCGATCTCATCGTACAGGTCACCCGTCTGCGAGATGGATCACGCAAAGTTACCCAAATTACCGAACTGGCTGGAATGGAAGGCGATACAGTTGTGTTGACCGATATCTTCAAATTTGAGCAAGTTGGGATCAGCACCGAAGGGCGCGTGTTGGGGGATCTGAAACCCACCGGCATTCGACCAATGTTCTCCAGCCGGCTGGAGCAAGCTGGTTTCAAACTGCGCCCGGAAATATTCGGGGTAAACATCGCTGAGATGCTTGCTGCCAATCGAAAAAGTGGTTCGGGTAGGAACTGGTAAGTACACACCGTTTTTGGGCAATCAATAAAAATCCGGCTGCTGTCATGTGAGTTATAATGGAAGAGAATGGTAAACTGATGCCGAGGAAATGCCTATGACCGTCGATCCAATCGCACTCACCTTGCGAGCCAAGATTATTGGCGCTCTGATCCGTGACGCCCGGCTGGCAGCTGCAAAGAGCATTCCCGATTGCGCCGAAGCGATCAGCATCGACCCGCAAAGGATGGAAGCTTACGAACTGGGCGATCAAGCTCCTTCCCTTCCGGAACTGGAAGGGCTGGCTTATTATCTGGATGTGCCTGTGGAAAACTTCTGGGGAAACCGTTCCCTGGTTGCAGGCTCTTTGGATAAAAAACAGCCCAATATGCCTGCCTTAATGATGCTGCGCAACCGCATGGTGGGCGCTACGCTGCGACAGGCCAGGCTAGAGGCGGGTCTGGACATCGCCTCCCTCTCCCAACGAACCCAAATCCCGGTGGAAAATTTGGAGGCTTTTGAACTAGGCCAGGAATCTGTACCGCTTCCCCAGCTGGAAGTGCTCAGCGGTGAGCTCAACCGGTCTTTGCGCGAGTTCCTGGACCGGCATGGGCCGGTAGGCGCCTGGACCGCGCAACAGCGAGCGGTGAAAGATTTCCTCGACATGCCGCCCGAACTGCAGGAGTTTGTCAGCAAACCAATAAACCGTCCCTATCTGGAGCTGGCGATCCGCTTGAGCGAAATGTCAGTAGACCGGCTGCGCGGGGTGGCAGAAGGATTATTGGAAATTACCTACTAGGATTTAACGGATGAGCGAAGCAAAAACACCCGAACAACTGGCAAAAGAAGGCAAACAGGCGTACCAGCGGGGCGATTACCCTGCAGCCGCCGCTTTTTTCGAAGCAGCCCGCCAGGGTTATACAGCCTCCGAAGACCGATTAAATGCTGCCGAGATGGCGAACAACGCCAGTGTGGCTTATTTGCAGGCTGGGGAAGCCCAGGCTGCCTTGCAGGCTGCGGAAGGGACCGCAGCTATCTTTGCCCAGGCTGGCGATCTGCGCCGCCAGGGTATGGCTCTGGGCAATCTGGGTTCAGCGCTGGAAGCTCTGGCTCGTCCGGACGAAGCTCTGCAGGCATACCAGCAATCTGCCGAGGTGCTGCAGCAGTGCGGCGAGGATGAGCTGCGCGCCAGCGTGATGCAGTCCATATCTGGTCTGCAGTTTCGCACAGGCCGACAGCTTCAAGCATTGGCAAGCATGCAGGATGGCCTGGAAGGTTTGAAACGCCCCTCTCCAAAACAAAAATTTCTCAAGCGGCTGCTGCGCATCCCGTTCGAGATGCTCAACAAGAAATCATCCTGATCATTTCTGCCCTTGAAATTACTCCCCGACAGCACAGCTAGATATGGTCACCCCCCCAACCCTCGCTGTACGTACAGCTACGCCTGAAGATATCCAAAGCCTGGCAAATCTGATCCACTTCGACTCATTCGTGCACCGCCACCTGGATTATCGACCACCCCTAAGCTGGGTAGGAGAACGTCCATTTCCGCTCCTGTGCCATGACGGCGAGATCGTAGCCGCGCTGGCCTGCCCAACTGACCCTCCCCACGTGGCCTGGATCCACTTGTTTGCCGCTTCCTACCAGATCACGCCCGATAGAGCCTGGGACAGGTTGTGGACGGCCGGACTGGAGCAGCTGGCAGAGGACTCTATTGTCTCCTGTGCGGCGGCAATCCCTCTTCATGAATGGTTCGAAAAACTGCTCAAGAAGAGCCGCTTCGAACGTACTCATGCCATCGTTATGCTGCGCTGGAATCACGGCGCTCCGCTGCCGAAAGCCTATCTGCCCACGGGGGCCATTCTACGGCCGATGACTCCGGAAGATCTGCCCGAGGTGCAGGTAGTGGACAAAACTGCCTTCGTACCGGTATGGCAAAATTCGCTGGTATGTCTGGAGTATGCCTTGCGCCAGGCGGCGGTCGCCACGGTGGTAGCCCTGGGGGAACATGTTGTAGCTTATCAGATCAGCACTGCTACCCCAATGGGCGGACACCTAGCGCGCCTGGCTGTGCTGCCTGAGCTGCAAGGCCAGGGAATCGGGTACGCTCTGGTGCGCGATCTTCTGGCGGCCTTCGAACAGAGCGGCGCGCAGACCGTTACCGTAAATACCCAGCAGAAAAATGAGCCCTCGCTGGCGATCTACCGCAAAGCCGGCTTCCAATTGACCGGTGAACAGTATCCTATCTATCAGTTAGAAATCCCATAGAAAAAGGAAAAATAATCATGAAACATTTTGAATCCACCTGGAATACCCAGGACAATCTGTCCCTGTTTGTGCAGGGATGGGAGCCAGAACCAGAACCCAAAGCTGTAATCTGCCTGGTGCACGGGCTGGGAGAACACAGCGGTCGATATGCCCATGTTGCCGAGACCTATACTGAGGCTGGCTACGCTGTGCTGAGCTTTGACCTGCGCGGTCACGGCAAGTCTGGCGGACAGCGCGGGCATACGCCATCTTTTGAAGCCTTTATGCAGGATATCGACCTGCTCTTCCAGGAAGCCAGCCAGCGCTACCCGGCGAAACCGCAGTTTCTCTATGGCCACAGCCTGGGAGGCATCCTGGTGCTGAATTACGCCCTACGCCGCAAACCCAAACTTGAGGGCGTGATTGCCACCTCCTCTGGTCTGCGTACCGCACTGGAAGAGCAGAAATCGAAAGTCGCTTTCGCAAAAATCGCGGGAAGTCTGCTGCCCAGCATGAGCCTGGTCTCCGGGCTGGACCCGGCTGCCATTTCCCGTGATCCAGCCGTCGTTGAAGCCTACCGTCAGGATGCTCTGGTGCATAATAAAGTCACCCTGGGGATGGCAAAAGCCCTGACGGAAACGATCTCATGGGCTTTTGCTCATGCTCCGGAATTTGCTCTTCCTCTGTTGTTGGTACATGGCTCTGGTGATGCTTTAGCCTATCCGAAGGGCAGCCAGGAATTTGCGAAATTAGTGAAAGGCGAAGTGACCTTGAAGATATGGGAAGGGCTCTCGCACGAGACTCACAATGAGCCGGAGAAAGCCGAAGTATTGGCATATAACCTGGGCTGGATGGATAGTAAAGTATCCGCTTGATTTAACCCCTGGACAAAACAGCCAGCTCATGGCAAAATTCGGCCTATCTTTATCGCCTTTCAGGAGAGTTTATGAACAAGAAGTCGCAGAAAGAACCGATGAGCAAGCGCCAGGCGTTGCGCCTGGAGCGCGCCAGGAAGCAGCGCACGACGCGCATCCTGACCGTCGGAGGGATCCTGCTCGTCACCGTTGTCTTCATCGGTCTGTTAGTCTATTCCTCACAACAGGTCAGCGCCGGAATGATAAAGGTCACTCCGGTGGATTATCCGCAGATGGATGGATCGAGGGTAGGCGATCCGAACGCTAAGGTAAAGATCGAAATATTCGAGGATTTTCACTGCAGCGCCTGTCAGGCCTACACCCAGAGCATTGAACCCACAGTGATCAAAGAACTGGTGATCACTGGCAAAGCCTACTATGAATTTCACAACTACCCATTCGAAGATGACCAGAGCACGATTAAGGATTCGGATAACGCCGCCATGGCAGTCCTATGCGCAGGGGAACAAAATCGTTTCTGGGATTTGAAAAACCTGCTCTATGCGAATGTGCAGTTTGTGTGGGGAGAATTCAGCGATGAAAGACTGGAGTCCTTCGCGGAAATGATCAATTTGGACATGAAGCAGTTCAAGAGCTGTTACAGCGAGAAGCGTTATCAGGCAGATATCGACGCCAGCATCGCCCTGGGCCAACAGTACCAGGTGCAGGGCACACCCAGCGTGTTTGTCAATGGGGAATACCTCACCCCCGGTTACGTGCCCACCTTTGAGCAGATCCGCGAGGCGGTAGAGAAGGCCCTGGCGCAGTAATCAACAGAACAAGATAAGAGAAGAAACAGCAAAAAGGCATCCTTGAGAACAAAGAGGATGCCTTTTTAACTTGATCCACAACAAGGGGATAATAAACCCACTTGCCCCATATCACGCCAGCTTACGAATACGCACCTCGATCGGCTCCTTCTTCAACAGCTCGACCAGCTTTCCCGGATCGGTATCGCCATAATGGTAGGGGTACAGGATTTTCGGCTGGAATAACCGGGCAGCCTCAGCGACCATCTCAGGCGTCATGGTGTAGGGCAAATTCATAGGCAGGAAGGCGACAGCGATGTTCTCTAGCTTGCTCATCTCAGGGATATTTTCCGTATCCCCGGCGATATACAGGCGCAAGTCGCCAAAAGTCAGGATATAACCGTTGCCCTCCCCCTTGGGGTGAAAAGGCTGTCCATTAGGCCGTTTGTGGAGCAGGTTATAGGCTGGAACAGCCTCGATATGCAAACCGAGGACAGTATGCGATTGCCCATTGCCCAGCACGATTCCTCCCTGCACCTGACGGGCGCAGGCCGCAGTCAGAACGATTTGAGTATCTTTCATCCGTACGCAAGCCAAAGCCTGCGGGTCCAGGTGGTCGCCGTGTTCGTGGGTCAGCAGGATGAGATCCGCTTTGGGAAGCAGACTGTAGTCAGCCACTTTGCTATATGGATCGACATAGATCATTTCCCCATTGAAGACCATCAGCAAGCTGCCATGACCCAGGAAAGTAATCTTCAAGTCCCCCGCTGAGGTGGAGATTATGTCTGATTCATACGATTCATGAGCGTTCATTTTCAATTCTCAGTCCTTCGCTAACGTCGGTTTATCCAGCCCGGCAGCCTGGTTTTCCAGCAGCTCCAGCACAAAACACAGCGACGATAACCGGTTGAGGTAGCGCTGCAGTTCGGGGTTTTCCACCATCCCCTCATGCGCCAGCCAGACCACCCTGCGCTCAGCGCGGCGGACGATAGTGCGCGCCAGAGATAGGGCGGCGGAAGCCGGTGTATCGCCCGGGACAATGAACTCGCCCGGCATCTCGATCAACGCGCTGATGGCTTCGATCTGCTCCTCCAGCCAGGCAACCCGTTCAGCCTCGATCTTGCGGAAGCGGGCTGCGTTTTCAGGCGTGGCGGAAATTTCCGCCATCAGGTGGTACAGGTCGCGCTGCACAGCCAGCAGGAGCGGAGCCGATACACTGGCGCGGCAGGCCGAGCGCGCCAATCCCAGGGCAGCGGTAGCTTCATCCAGCGCGCCAACCGCCTCCGGGATAGGATGGAACTTGGCGACGCGACCTTCACCGAGCAGCCCGGTGCTGCCATCGTCGCCGGTGCGGGTATAAAATGTGGGCATGATTGAATTATAGCATGACCTGGCAAGCCAGGTTCCCATCCACCCTGAGACTGCGGAGAGGTGATTTTAACAACAATCTAAACTGCGGCTGTCCAATTTACAGAGTATAATTTGATCACGCACATCGCTAAAATCATGATGCGAAGCATGTTTGTAACGAGATAATAGAAGGAGTGAAAAAATGCAAATTCGCTGCTATCACTGCCATAAACCCTACGCTTTGAGCAAAGAGGCTGTCCATGCCGCCCTGGACGAAATCGTCACCCAGGGTTTGCAGCACTACAACGCCCCCTGTCCACACTGCCGCCGGGTCAACCGCATCTCAAAGCCCGAACTGCAGCGCGCCGCCCCCGATTGGAAAGGCGTCGCCGAAGAAGGTGAAACCTCAGACCAGCCAGAAAGCCCAGCGGGATAGTTTTATCCCAGCCTCTTTTCCATGCGAAACGCTGGTTCGATCACCTCGCGCCGGCTGCCCTGGTGATCGATATAAGTCCAGCGACCAGGATCATCCCCAATCATCCGATAACCATAGCGTTCGTAAAAACGCAGACCAGCCGGGTTATCCTGAGCGACATTCAGAGTTGCCCAGAGATAACCCCGCTGGATTAAATCCCGTTCGGTCGTCTGCAGCATGCAAGCCCCCACTCCATAGCCGCGATATTCAGGCTTAACCCGGAAGCTGTAAATATACGCCCGCCGGGCGCCATCCGCCATATCCGCCCGGCTGCTGTTGAGCTGGACGAACACCTGACCAATGATTTCTTCCTGAACGGGTGGATCGCTTCTCCGTTCCGCCACCCACATCAGTACGCGACCCTGGAGCATGGCGCGGTAAATTTCCTGGTACAAACGCCGGAAATGGGTGAACTCTCCCCCCCACTCCAAGGCGGGCAGGTCTGCCTCCACCAACAGGCGCACCTTCAAGCCCGCCAGCCAGGGTGCGATAGTTGGAGAGGCCTGAAGATCACACCTCATGAGACCTATCCTGGCTCACAAGTATATCCAGCATAACAAGTTCATCTTCATGGCTATTAATGGTTCCATCCAGCCAGGCATCACGCAGCGCGTCCAGGATGCGGCGGTACTGCGGCCCAGGAGGCAAACCGAGCTTTCTGAGATCATCGCCGGTTGTATGCGGCGCAACCATACGCCATCTGGAGACAAATGAGCGCAGCAACTGGCGCAGTTCTACATCCGCGCTTGCCAGGAAGAGGGCATAGACCGCCTGGATAGGCTGATCTTCCAGGCAGGCGACCAGGCGGCTGGGGGAAGCGCAGACCAGTTCTTCCTGGCGAGGCCACAGTGAACAGGCAGATCGCAAGTTTTTTTGTAATGCAACTGGCAGCTTCAGACGCTCTGCCACCGAGATCGCTCGCGCTGCGGGGAAGCGAATCATCCATAAGATATAGGCAAGCTCCCGGCGTGTGATGGCATCGGAGGTCAGACCTGCCGCCTGCCATTCCTCGGTAATATTTAATGCAGCGAGCGCCTGCAGATGGCGGCGCAGCCAATCATCCCAACCCAGATCCGGATGTACATCGGTTAACAAGCCAAGATCATGCAGGCGCGCCAGGATCTCCACCCGTGCAGGGCTGTCCAGGATATGGTTCACTTCGTGGCGGATGCGGTCGCCAGACAGACGGGCGATCATAGGACGAGCTTCCTGAAGCAGTTCCATGGTGCGCTCTTCGATGCGAAACTCAAAGCGCTGCTCGAAGCGCACCGCCCGTAGGATGCGAGTAGGATCATCTACAAAGGAGAGCGAATGCAGGATGCGCACCAATCCGGAGCGCAAATCCTGAAAACCACCCCAATAATCGTGAAGTTCGCCATAATGCCGCCCATCCAGCCGCAGCGCCATGGTATTAATGGTGAAATCCCGGCGGTGCAGATCCAGCTTAATGCCGCCGCGTTCGACAGTGGGCAAAGCTGTCGGGTGGGTATAGAACTCGGTGCGGGCCGAAACAAGATCGACGGCCTCCAAACCGGCGATGGCAAATCCAGGTTTCGAACCGCCAGTGGAGGGAGTTAGAATATGCCACTTGGCCGTGCCAAAGCGGGTATGGCTGGTAACGCGCCCGCCATACTGGTGGGCTAAGGCGTGCGCGAGGGCAACCGCGTCCCCCTCCACCACCAGGTCAAAATCCAGGCTGGGACGCTCCAAAAGCAGATCGCGCACAAACCCACCCACAATGTACAGGGCAGAGCGCTGATCATAGGCCGCTTCGGCGATGGTGCGCAGTAGCCCCAACCGGTCGGCAGGCAGGGCTGCCTCCAGGCGGGAGGCCAGGTTGGTCGAGCCCGGCAAACGGGAGTGAGGGGTCAGCGTCTTGAGCAGATCGGTGCGGGTGACGATGCCAATCACTTCCCCCTTCTGGGGATCAACCACCGGAACCTGCCCCCAACCGGTCTCGGTTACCAGACGCTGCAGATATTCGACCGAATCATCCGGCTCAACCGTGTGTTCACCAGCCTCCATCAAGCGGATGACCGGCAGGTTGAGTCTGTGGCTGAGGGCACGATCCACAGCCCGGCGGGTCAGCAGGCCGATCACTTTCCCATCTTGAACCACCGGGTAGCCTTCGTAACCATAACGGCGCATGCGCACGGCAGCCTCCTCCGCCAGGGTATCTGGGGAGAGCACCTGCGCGCCGAGGGACATAATCTGCGCTACAGTAACCGCCGGGCGGATGTATTGGGGTAAGAGCCCGATCAGTTCAACGCGCACGCTGTCCACGTCGCGTCCACGGATCAAACAGGCGGCAGCGCGTTCGTGCCCCCCCCCGCCAAAATTTGCCAGGATGGTGGAGACATCGATGTTGTCAGTGGTAGAGCGGGCGATCAACTGCACTCCGCTGCGGGTTGTGACCACGATAAATATTGCATCGGGGTCGAGCAAGTCGCGCAGCTTATGCACAATCGAGGAAAGCTCCTCATCCATCTCCAGGGCATCGCCGCAAGCCATTACCACCGTGTAGCCGTGAATGTGATAATGCTCGGCATTGGTGCGCAGTCTTTCATAGAATTCTTGCTGCGCATGCGAAAGGGGATGGTTCAGGAAGCTGCTGGCAATCTGCAGGCTGGCGCCCTGCTCGATCAGGTAAGCGGCAGCCCTCAGGTCGCGCGCGGTGGTGCGGGTGTAGGTGAGTGAACCAGTATCTTCGTAGATGCCCAGCAGGAGCAGCGTGGCCTGAATGGGAGAGAGCAAACCATTATGCTCGCGCAGCGCTTCGATCAGCATCGTGGTGGTCGCTCCGATCTCTTCGAGAGAAATCACCCAATCGGCAGGCAGGTTATCACGAATGGGATGGTGGTCAATCACTCTCACCCGAGTGGATGCGCTCATGCCTTTGACGCTGACCATCGACTGGGTATCGACCAGGGTGACCACTTCCACTGGCTCGGCGGGCAGATCACGCGGATCGAGAAAGGGCAGATCAGCGCCATATAGAGCCAAAAATGCATGCACGTTGCGGTTCATGCGGCGCGGCAGAACCGGCAGGGCGTCTTCATCCAGCAGGTAAGCCCCCAAGAGCGATGCCAGGGCGTCAAAATCAGCCTGTTCGTGAGTCAGCAGGATATGCATAAGTTAATTGTAATCGATTGTTGTGGGAAAGGAGACCAGTCAATCAGTCAAAAAATCTATCCAGGATGAAATGACGGAGATAAATCTTGGGGCTATTTATTTTTCGCGAGGGTTGAGCAGATCGTTGAGGCCATCGCCCAGCAAATTCCAGCCGATGCCAAAGAGAATCAGCGCCAGGGTAATAGGCAGGAATACCCACCAATAGGTCAGCGGATTGCCACCCGGAGCAATAATCCACTGGCGTGAAATAACCAGCATTTCCCCCCATTCCGATCCCCCTCCCAGGCCGATATAGGTGAAAGTTGCCTGCACCAACACCATCCCGCCAATATCTCGGGCAGCCAGGACAATAGCGGGAGAAATGGCATTGGGGATCAGGTGGCGCAGGATGATCCGCCCCGAGCCAGCCCCCAGGGCACGCGCTGCCTGGATAAACTCAGCCTGCCGCAATCCAATCACCATGGTGTGCATCAGGCGAGCGTAAGGCATCCAGGAGAAAGTCACCAGTGCGAACATCACCGGGTCAACCTGGGAGAGCAGTTCCTGGATCAGGCTGGGCTGCGTGACAGCCTCCTCATAGATCCCCATGTCGATGAGCCGGAGGGTGATATTGAGCAATTGCTGGAACAGCACCACCGCCACAACGGTCGGGAAAGCCAGAAAAGCATCTGTAACCCGCATCGCCAGGCTGCCGAACCAGCCGCCCAAAAATCCGCTGGCTGCGCCGACCAACACCCCAATCAGCGCAGTCGACAGTGCCACGGTCAATCCGAAGATCAAGGCGAAGCGCGACCCCCATATCAGGGTGTAATAGACATCCATCTGTCTGCCCAAGATGCCGCTGGGAACGGTTCCCAACGGAGCGACCTCCCCTGGCGGCAAAGGAATCCGGCTCTTCACCCCCTTCACGGTAAGAAACGGGGAAAAATTCTCAGGATCTTCGGGTTGAGCCAGGAGGGGTGCAGCCAGTGCAAAAAAGAGAAAAATGCTGACGATCAGCAGGCCGAGGATATTCTGCCAGTGAGAGAGGAAGCGCTTTGACCCAATCATGTTTGTAAAATCCCCTCGCGCACCCGCGGGTCAAACAGCCCCTGCAAGATATCCAGGATGACCATAATCATCAGCACAATGCATACGCTGTAAACCGCGAAACCCAATACCAGGGCGGCATCTGGCGTCTCATATACCGATATAACCACCAAATCTGAAATGCCCTTGAAATTATAGATTCTCTCAATCACAAAAACACCGGTGAAGAGGGAAGCCGCCGAGAGAGCGCTGCTGGTCAAGGACGGGGTAAGGGCATTGCGGAAGGCGTGTTTCCAGACAACCTCCTGGTTTGAAAGTCCGCGCGCCTTTGCTGCAAGCGTATAATCTTTGCCCAATTCTTCAATCATGGAGGCCCGGGTGACCCGTCCAAGGGTTGCCCAATGCAGCAGGCTGAGCGAAATCACCGGAAGTACCAGGTGACGGAAGGCATCCAGGCTGATATCCACGCGCCCGTTTAGGAACCCATCCACAGTCACTAAACCGGTGTAGGCATGAAATTCAGGCAAACGTACCAGCAGCATGTTTTCCATGCTTAACCGCTCTGGAGGAAACCAGCCCAGGACAACGTAGAAAATGGCCATTAGAACCTGAGCCAGAACAAAGATGGGCAGCGATGTAGCCGTAAAAGCAGACAGACGGAAGATATGATCGGTGATCCGGTTTTTCCGCCAGCCTGCCAATACCCCGTTGACCATCCCCAAGGGGACAAATAACAGCACCGCATAGAGGGTCAGCTCAATTGTGACGGGCGTGCGGCGCACTAAGGCAGCCAGCACATCTTGCTTTAGCACCGGGCTCCATCCCCATTCGCCGCGCACCAGACCAGCCACCCAGCCGACATACTGAACCGGATAGGGATCATTCAGATGGTGCTCGCGGATGATCCGCTCGGTCAAGCGCTGGATCTGTTCGGCTGTCATGCGCTCGGGATTTCCACCGACTGGCAAAAAAAGCGTAGCGCGAACCTCCGGTGGTGTGAGCATAACGAACCCATACAACAGCGCGGTGATAACAATTAAAGTGATCGGAATGAAAAGCAAGCGGATGAGAATATAACGCAGCAGTGGAGGCATCATAGTTATCCAGAATATATACTATCATACTCGAGATTCGGCTCAAAAGTAATCCGAAATTCGGTAAGACATCATCCTCCGTTCCTTATTAGCTCAGGAAACCCGGCTTTTATGATATTATTACCACTTGCGCACGAGGAACCGATCTATAGCGCCTGGAACATGCCAATGGACTTCGCATACGAAGAATTAGAATCTCTATGGGATCGTCTGCTATCTCGCCAACCCGAACAGGTGCGGGAGGCTTTCCACAGCCTTTCTGAGACGGAAAAGGCTGCAGTTTTACAGCATCTGGAACGCATGGCAAACGAATCAGGCTGGCATCCAGAGCAGCGGCTCTCCGCTGAACAGGCCTTGCAGGCACTAAAGGATGGTATATAATTCGCAGGATGGACATCCGGCAGCTAACCGAAGCGATGCATGACTTTGTGCGCTCCCAGGGTTGGTATGAGGCCAGCAGTCCGCGCCCACAAACGCTGCGCAACCTGGCGGTCTCTTTAAGCCTGGAAGCCTCAGAAGTGCTCGAGCACTTTCAATGGGGAAATGATCTAAAAAACAGCCCTGAACTGGCGGATGAGCTGGCAGATGTGGCTTTGTACTTATTACAAATCGCCAGCATAGCCGGGATCGACCTGGAGCAGGCTATTTTGAGTAAACTGGAGAAGAATTACACCCGCAAATGGGATGTCGATGCCCAGCGGGAAGGGAATGGAACATCGTGATGAGAGTTGTGACTGTTTTTGGAGGGGCCAATCCCGGCCCGGCGGATTACGAGCAGGCAATGAAACTGGGCAGGCTTTTGGGCCAGGCTGGCTGTGCAGTCATGACAGGCGGCTATATCGGCACGATGGAAGCCATCTCGCGCGGGGCATCCGAAGCTGGCGGGCATGTGATCGGCGTGACCTGTGAGGAAATCGAAGCCTGGCGACCTGTACACCCAAACCAGTGGATCAAAGAAGAACGCCGCTTTGCCACCCTGCGAGAGCGCCTGTTTGAATTGATCGACGGATGCCAGGCAGCGATTGCCCTGCCTGGTGGGCCTGGAACACTGGCGGAAATCGCCCTATCCTGGAATCACCTGGTTATCGGAGAGAATCGCCGCCCGCTTATCCTGGTCGGAGTGCAGTGGCAGGAACTCATGGGGCAGTTTTTCCAATCCTTCAGCGAATACATCCCTGTCCATCAACGGCAGATGCTGAAGTTCGCTGCAACCGTCGAAGAGGCTGCACAAGGCGCCATAGAAGCATAGCCGCCGCCCGGGTGTATGAAAGGAATCTTCGCTTGCGGACAGCCCACTTTCAAGCATGAGATTTTTGCCTGCGCCTACTAGACCGTGCCCGCCATTCAACCCGCCCGTCTGAAACAGCAAGCCGCGCTCCTGGCAGAACAATACCAAAATCCAGCTGCCTTTTTACGCGGCCTGCACCATCTGTTGGATTTTTACGCCGATCGCTCTCATCGCCCAGGGCAGGCGGGCAAACCAAGACCGCTCACCCAGGCTTATAAAGTCGGGCCGCCCGTCATACGGCAGATTTTCCAGGAGTTGGTTCCGCTGGCATCCATGAATATTCCTGCAGCCCTTGAACTGTGCGATCAGCTCTGGCAGCAGCCTTTCCTGGAATTCCGCCTGTTAGCGGTGATGCTGCTCGGGCAAATTCCCGTAGATCACCCTGAGCCGGTGCTGCAGCGGGTAAACACATGGCTCACAGTGGATCTTGAGGAGCACCTCACCCAGGCAGTACTGAACCACGGTTTGATCTATCTACAGCAGGCGCATCTCCCCGCTGTGATGCAATTCATCCAGGAGTGGTTAGACCGACCGAATATCTTTAATCAACAGCTTGGACTGAAGGCGCTGCTGCCGATGATCCGCAACCCAGAGATCGAAAACCTGCCCACCTGTTTTCGATTGGTCCATCCCCTGGTGCGGGTAGCACCTGCTGGGCTGCGCTCCGATTTACTCGATGTACTTGCCTCCTTTGCTCAGCGATCCCCGCAAGAAACCGCCTTTTACCTGCGCCAGACGCTGGCGTTACCCAACAGCCCGGACACACCCTGGCTAGTTCGCCAGTCGCTGCATGCTTTTCCAAAAGAAATCCAGGACAGCCTGCGTAAAGCAGCCCGCGGGCCAGAACCTGTTGCGAGACAGACAGAATCGGCCAGACGAGGACGAGGCCAGCCTGGGGGATAATCTCTGCAGGAGCGCAATCTCCTGGTAAAACACCAGTAATGAAGTTAATACCAGCTTAGCAATCGAGACCCGAAAATGCTAAAACCTTGTCTGGAAAGGGCCTCTTTGGTATAATCCCTGCACTTTGACTAGACCTGCTGGAGGTTGTGTTACAGGGGTATCCCGAGTTACACGACTATCAGCAAGGAGACCTGCCAAGGATTTTAGAAAAGGAGTATGCAGACGTCATGCCACTTGATAAGGATTCGAAAGATAAATTGATGCAGGAATTCGCTCGTCATCAGGGCGATACGGGTTCGCCCGAAGTACAGGTTGCCCTTTTGACCAGCCGGATCAGCCAACTGACCGACCACCTGCGAGTGAATACTCACGATGAATCATCTCGGAGGGGATTACTCAAACTTGTCGGCCAACGCCGCCGGTTATTGGCCTATATTCGGCGGAAAGATTTCCAGCGGTATATGGCCCTGACAGATCGATTAAGCATCCGTCGTAAATAAGTCAAAAAAATGATGAGTAGATGGTGTGCAGGTCTCCATCTACTCTCTTTTTTTCATTAACCCTGCCTGCCGGTTGGGAATTGAAAGACGATGACAACCCAGGAGCAGAACAGCTCCCTGTTGCCCTTGACTTTCAGTCCCTGACCAGGTGGGCCAATATAGGAGAAAAATATGAAACCAGAAGGTGTACGTTTTCAAACGAATGTGGGCCAACAGGCTTTTACATTCGAAACCGGTAAGCTAGCCGGACAGGCTGGCGGATCGGTCACGCTGCGAGTTGGGGACACAATGATCCTGGCAGCAGCTACGATGAGTTCAGAGATTCGGCCCGGCATCGACTTCCTACCATTGACGGTAGATTACGAAGAACGCATGTATGCCGGAGGGCGGATCCCCGGCTCATTCTTCCGCCGCGAAGGCAGACCCACCGAAGAGGCAATCCTCACCGCCCGGCTGACTGATCGTCCCCTGCGGCCGCTCTTCCCCAAGGGCCTGATCAATGATATCCAGGTGCTGCTTTATTCACTATCCACTGATGGTGAAAATCCACTCGACATCCTGGCAATCAACGCCGCTTCGGCTGCCTTGATGATCTCAGATGTCCCCTGGGGCGGTCCGGTTGGCGCTGTGCGCGTTGGCTATATTGATGGACAATTCGTCACTAACCCAACCTTCACTGACCTGGAGTCATCGCAGTTAGATCTGCGTCTCGCGGGCACGCGTGATGCGCTGCTGATGGTAGAATGCGGCGCGAAAGAGGTGTCTGAGGCAATCATGATTGCGGCTCTGGACTACGGACACAGCGCCATCCAGCCCCTGATCGACCTGCAAGAGCAGATGGCAGCCCAGGTGGGTAAACCCAAACGAGCTTATACTTCCTTTACAATCGATGAGAGCATTCGCCTGGCTGTAATCGAACGCGCCCGACCGGCTCTACAGCAAATCTTGCAGCAGCCTTATGACAAATCCGAGCGTAATGCTGCTCTCGATGAGTTGAGAACCAGCCTGCTGAGCGACGTGGCAGGTGAAGATGAAATGAAGGTGGTGCAGGTTAAAGCCGCCTACGATGATGTGCTGCGCGAAGTTGTCCGCCTGCGCATCCTGGAACAGGGTGTCCGCCCGGATGGGCGCAACCTGACAGAAATCCGGCCCATCTGGTGCGAGGTGGATGTCAGCCCGCGCGCCCACGGCTCTGGGCTTTTCACCCGCGGCGAAACGCAGGTGCTTACCCTGGCTACCTTGGGCACTCCACGCGAGGCCCAGGAATTAGACAGCCTGACCCCGGCCGATTCAAAACGCTACATGCACCACTACAACTTCCCGCCATTTTCGACGGGTGAGGTTCGCCCGCTGCGTGGAGCATCCCGGCGCGATATCGGGCATGGCGCCCTGGCAGAACGCGCTCTGGTGCCTGTTATCCCTCCCGAGACAGAATTCCCCTATACCTTGCGCCTGGTCTCCGAGGTTCTTTCCTCAAACGGCTCGTCCTCGATGGCTTCGGTGTGTGGTTCAACCCTGGCCTTGATGGACACAGGGGTGCCGATCAAGGCTCCCGTTGCTGGCGTCGCGATGGGATTGATTAAGGAAGGGGAACGCTACTCGATCCTGACCGACATCCTGGGCGCTGAAGATCACTTGGGCGACATGGATTTTAAGGTTGCTGGCACCGCCCAGGGCATCACTGCCCTGCAGATGGATATCAAAATTAAGGGTATCACCTCACAGGTGATGTCCCAGGCTCTAGAACAGGCTCACACGGCGCGCCTTTTCATCCTGGATCAGATGTTGGCTGTCATGCCAACACCGCGAACAGCTCTCAAGCCGCACGCGCCCCGCATCACCATCATGCATATCCCGGTTGACAAGATCGGCGCAGTGATCGGCCCTGGCGGGAAGATGATCCGCAGCATCCAGGAAGAGACCGGCGTCAAAATTGACATTGACGATGATGGCACCGTATTCATTGCGGCTGCCGATGGCGACAGCGCCCGCATCGCCATGGAAAAGATCGAGTCGCTGACTGAGAGTGCAGTACTTGGGCGGATTTACACCGGCAAGGTGGTTCGAGTAGCCGATTTTGGCGCCTTCGTAGAAATCTTGCCCAATATCGATGGCATGGTTCACATTTCACAGCTTGATTCCCAGCGCGTGGAGAAAGTCGAAGATGTCGTACGCCTCGGCGATGAAATCACGGTGATGGTCACCGGCATCGACCCGGCTGGCAAAATCCGCCTCTCGCGCCAGGCAGTGCTGGAAGGTTGGACTGCCGAAGAAGCAGCTGAGCGCGATCGGCGCGGCAGCAGTTCACGTTCTGGCGGCGGTTCGCGGTCTGGGGGGGGACAAAGCCGCGGCGGCGACCGCCGCGGTGATGACCGGCGCAGTTCCGGCGGAGGCCGGCGAGACCGGCGCTAACCAGTAAGATCTAATCAGGCGGTGCCCTTTTGGGGCGCCGCCTTTGATTCGGCAGCTGCATGAGCTGAGATACAGGCTTTTCAAACCATGGCCCCTTGACAGAAAAGCTGGATATTTATTAAGCTTTCATCCCCCGTGTAGCTAGAAAAAGTTATAATAACGATCTGGCGTGATTAACGCCTGACAGGCTGGACGCAGCTCTTTTCGTTATAAGGGCTTGCCAGTCTTATTACCCTTTCATCACTTACAATAACAATCGACAGCTTTTAATAATCATGGAGGTAGGGATGACTTCGAATATGATGGGAATTGCCAGCAAGTACGGAGTAAACCAGCAAGGATTACGCAACTTGAGCTTTGAGTATTGGAACCTGACCACCGCGGCTCTTGTTGAGCGTATTGTCAGCCGCCGAGAAGGCACCCTGGCGCATGAAGGTTCGATCGTAGTACGCACCGGTTTCCATACCGGTCGCTCGCCGAATGACAAATTCATTGTTTGCTGCCAGGAAGATAACGACAAAATCTGGTGGGGTAAGATCAACAAACCCATGTCGCCCGAAGTGTTCGACCGTTTATACGACCATATGCGCGCGTACTTGCAAGGGCGAGATGTGTTCATCCAGGATGCTTATGCAGCCGCACACCCCAGGCATTCCCTGCCCATCCGGGTGATCACCGAAACCGCCTGGCATAACCTGTTCGCCCGCAACCTTTTCATCCGGCGAAAGCCGGAAGAACTGCCGGAGCATACACCGGTCTTCACCATCCTGCACGCTCCAGGTTTCTATGCTGACCCTGAAGATGATGGCACCAACTCAGAGGTCTTCATCATTTTAAACCTGGAACAGCGCTTGATCCTGATTGGCGGCTCCAGCTATGCCGGCGAGATTAAGAAATCGATTTTCACCACACTCAACTTCCTCCTTCCGCTGGAGGGAGTGCTGCCCATGCACTGTTCAGCCAATGTCAGCAAAACTGGCGCATGCGCCTTGTTCTTCGGCCTCTCTGGAACAGGAAAGACCACCCTATCTTCGGACCCCGAGAGAATGCTGATCGGTGACGACGAACATGGCTGGGGAGATGATGGTGTGTTCAACTTTGAAGGCGGCTGTTATGCCAAGACGGTTAACCTGCGCGCGGATCTGGAGCCCTTGATCTGGAAAGCCACCCGACACTTTGGCACCATTCTGGAAAATGTTGCCATCGACAGCTATACTCGACGGGTTGATTTCGATGACCAATCTCTGACAGAAAACACACGCGCAGCCTACCCGATCGGTTTCCTGGAAAATATCGTTCCAGATGGTCGCGGCGGCCACCCCTCGCATGTCTTTTTCCTGACAGCCGATGCCTTTGGCGTTATCCCACCCATCGCCCGTCTTACACCTGAGCAAGCCATGTATTACTTCATCTCCGGTTACACCTCCAAACTGGCCGGAACGGAAAAAGGCATCAAAGAGCCACAGCCCAATTTCTCCGCCTGCTTCGGCGCACCCTTCCTGCCCATGCACCCCAGTGTTTACGCCAAGATGTTGGGAGAAAAGTTGGCCACCCATAAATCCCAGGTGTGGCTGATCAACACTGGCTGGACTGGCGGACCCTATGGTGTTGGCAGCCGCATCCGCCTGCCCTTCACTCGTGCAATGGTGCGCGCAGTTCTAACTGGCAGCCTGGAGGGCGTGCCCATGCGTACAGATCCGAACTTCGGCTTCCTGGTTCCAGAACGGGCACCTGATGTACCCGATGAGGTGCTTGATCCACGCCGCACCTGGAAAGATCCGCAGGCTTATGATCTGCAGGTTCGCGGCCTGGTGAGCAAATTCCAGGCCAATTTTGCCCAATATGCAGATCAGGTGCCAGCCGAAGCGGCTGCTGCAGGTCCGAAGGCGCCATAATCGATTCCGGCAAACCGTAACCTTTTTAATCCCTGTGCATCTAAAACGATGACGTTAACAATGACTACTCTTTAGATATTTGAGGCAATAACATGGATTTTAGTTTGTCAAATCTTCCCACTTCCCAGCCCAGTCATGAGGTAACGCCTGTAAAGCTGCTGATCCTGGGTTCTGGACCCGCCGGGTTGGCAGCGGGTCTCTATGCTGCACGCGCGGACCTCTCTCCGGTTGTGCTGACGGGGATGGAACATGGGGGACAGGTTTCATTAACCTACACGGTCGAGAATTATCCCGGCTTCCCAGAAGGCATTGGCGGTACGGCGTTAGTGGAGTTGTTTCAAAAACAGGCTGAACACTTTGGCGCCAAAATTGAGTATGACACTGCCGCCGAAGTAGATTTATCCCAACGCCCTTTTAAAGTGCGCACATACAATACCACCTACCTGGCTGACTCGTTGATCATCACAACAGGAGCGACATCGCGCCATCTGGATATCCCCGGCGAGAAAGAGTTAACCGGACGCGGCGTATCTTACTGTGCTACCTGCGATGGGTGGTTTTTTAGAGATAAGAACATTATCATCGTAGGCGGTGGGGATAGCGCCCTGGAAGAAGGTATCTTCCTCACACGTTATGCCAGTAGTGTTACGATCATCCATCGCCGTGACAGTTTGCGGGCAGGGGCTGTGCTCCAGGCCCGAGCAATGAGCAACCCTAAAATCAAATTTATCTGGAACACGGTCGTCACAGAGGTCATCGGTAAAGAGGCGGTGCAGGCAGTCAGGTTGAAAGACCTGGTTGCCGGACAGGAGCAGGAGCACCCCACCGACGGCGTCTTCATTTTCGTCGGCCACACACCCAACACTCAATTGTTTCAGGGTCAGTTGGCGCTGGATAACGCGGGTTACATCCAAATAGATACGTTGATGCGCACCAGCGTTCCGGGTGTATATGCTGCTGGCGAGGCCGCCGACCCGCACTTCCGCCAGGTGATCACCTCGGCGGGCATGGGCGCGTCAGCGGCAATACAGGTGAATCATTACCTGGATGAGTTGGCAGTTCCCAATTAATCATACCTAACCCTCTGAAGCAATATGTATCAGAGGGTTTTAATTGCAGCGAGGAGAATAGTATGAAAAATAAAGTCTCGATCATTGGCACCGGGATGACCGGATCCACGACTGCCCACTGGCTGGCAGAAAAAGAGATCGCCGACCTGGTGCTCGTTGATGTAGTGGAAGGGATGCCTCAGGGCAAGGCGTTGGATTTGCTCCAAGCCATGCCCGTAATCGGCAAAGATGTCACGATTGTAGGAAGCAATGACTATGATGCTACTGCGGGCTCTGATATCGTAGTGATCACTGCCGGCTTGCCGCGCAAACCAGGCATGAGCCGCGACGATCTGCTCTTCGCCAATGCTGATATTGTGCGCAAAGCAACAGAAGAGACCATTAAACGCTCGCCAGAGGCGATATTTGTGATCCTGACCAATCCACTGGATGCCATGGCTTACCTGGCAATGAAAGTCGCTGGGGTTGAGCCGCAGCGTGTGGTTGGGCAGGCGGGCGTGCTCGACTCGGCCCGGATGCGCGCCTTCGTAGCCATGGAACTTGGCGTGAGCGTAGAAAACATCCACTGCTACGTGCTGGGTGGGCATGGGGATGAAATGGTGCCGCTGACACGCGCTTCTAATGTGGCTGGTATTCCCCTGGAAGAGTCCATGCCACCTGATCGCCTGGCGGCAATCGTTGATCGCACTCGCAAGGGCGGCGGGGAGATCGTCAGCCTGCTCAAGACCGGCAGCGCCTACTATGCCCCAGCGGTAGCAATAGCCCAGATGGTGGATGCAATCCTGAAGGATAAGCATTTGATTGTGCCGGCTGCTGCCTACCTGCAGGGGGAATATGGTCTGAAGGATATTTTCTTTGGGGTGCCAGTTCAGCTAGGGCGCAGCGGTGTTGAGAAAATTATCGAATATAAGCTGAGCGAGGCTGAGCTGTCTGCCCTGCAAAAATCAGCCCAGGGTGTCGCAGAGAACATCCTAAAACTTCAACTCTAAAATGGTAATTTTGGAGGAGTCATGAACCTTAAACATAAAATTGCGGGACAGCTGCCCGACTGGCGCGCCCGGGTGAAGAAGCTGTTGGCAGAGAGCGCCGATGTGAAAGTTGACGAAGTCAACATCGGCCAGATCTATGGCGGCATGCGGAATATCAAGAGCCTGGTTACTGACATATCCTATGTCGATCCGGAGCAGGGCATTCGCTTGCGTGGCTACACCATCGATGATCTTCTGGAAAAGCTTCCCAAGCAGCCAGGGCACGAAATTCCTCTGGTCGGTGGGTTATATTATTTGCTATTGGTCGGTGAAATTCCTTCTCTAGAAGAAGCCAATGAAATTGAAAGCGAATGGAAGAAGCGCAGCAAGCTGCCCGGTTACCTCTTTGATGTACTGAAAGCCATGCCAGTCGACACACACCCAATGACCCTGCTCTCTCAGGGCATCCTGGCTCTGCAGCGCGAGTCGCTCTTTGCCCACCACTATCATACTGGCTTGAAAAAAGATGAATATTGGGATCCAATGTTGGAAGATAGTTTGAACCTGACTGCCAAACTTCCCGGTATTGCTGCCTTCATTTATCGTCTTAAGTATAAAGATGGCAATTACATCGCCCCCGATCCTGCGCTGGATTTTGGGCAAAACTTCGCCCGTATGATGGGAATAGAAGCTTCAGGGTATGATGAATTGACCCGTTTGTATATGCTGCTCCATTCCGATCACGAGAGCGGCAATGTCAGCGCCCATGCCACCCACCTGGTTGGTTCAGCATTGAGTGATATTTATTACGCTCTATCGGCTGGGATGAATGGATTAGCAGGCCCCCTGCACGGGCTGGCAAATCAGGAATGCCTGGGTTGGCTGCTCTCTGTGTATGATGAGTTCGGTGGCTTACCCACGAAAGAACAACTGTATCAATATGCCCTGAAGACCTTGCAAGGTGGGCTGGTTATCCCCGGATATGGTCATGCTGTGCTGCGCAAGACTGACCCGCGCTTCAGTGCTCAGCTGGCCTTCGGCAAAAAACACTTCCCAGAGGATCAAATTTTTGCCCTGGCATCATTAGTTTACGATGTTGTGCCAGATGTACTGCGAGACCATTCCCGCACAAAGGATCCATGGCCGAATGTGGATGCGATCAGCGGCTCGCTGCAGCACCATTACGGTGTGCGCGAGTTCGATTTTCTCACTGTGTTATTCGGCGTTAGCAGGGCGCTGGGCGTCACTACAAACGCGGTATGGGCGCGTGCCCTGGGGCAGCCATTAGAGCGGCCCAAATCGCTATCGACCGCCATGTTGGAAGCAGTTGCTGCCAAGGCAAAAGGATCGTAATTGGTTTGACCAGAGGATATCGTAATTGGTTTGACCAGAGGATATTGAGCCATCCCCCCTTCTGCGCTTGCACAAAGGGGGGATGTTTTATTTATGGAGTCGGCGAGACAATCGCCAGGATGCCAACCCAGGTGAACACTCGAGGAGTGCTGACCGCACCGGCTGTCTCCCAAATCGGATTGCCATCCGAATCGGTGCCCATCTGGCGCACTGCAAACACCCACCAGCGAAAGATATGCGGGATGTTGTCATTCGGTCTGAAAGTTTCTGGGACAATGAAACGGGTATCGGTGACATATTCAATCAGCTTACGTCCCTGTCCTTCGGTGAGATCTTCGATCGTTACCCCATAGGCCTCATTCTCGCGCAATGTTCCTACAGAAGCCCATTGCAGGGTAATGACCTCATCAATCAAAGTGAATGGAGCGCCATCCGGAGGCAGCAGCAAGGGCACTGCAGGATATGGTGGAGGTAATGTAGCTGTCGGCGTTGGGCCTGGGGTGGCGTTGCGCCGGCAGAGCGGAATGACTAGCTTTTGTCCAAAACGCACCACATCATTCACCAACCCGTTATACTCCCGGATCGCATCCGAAGGCACGTTGAAATTTAGGGAGATGCTACCCAAGGTGTCGCCTTCTTTGACTTCGTATTCGTACTTTTCACAGGCTGCTTCGGTAGCCTCGCCAGCAGAGAGAGTCGCCGTTGCAGGTGGTGTGGATGTTGGCGTGGGCTGCGGGACGAGCAGCTTTTGCCCAATAATTAATGTACTGCAATCCGCTGGAAGGTTATTGAGCAATACCAGGCTGTTTACTGATATATCGAATGAAAAGGCTATGCTCAGACAGGAATCGTTCTCCTGGACAGTATATGTAAAAGGTGTCGGAGAGGCTGCCGGAGTGTCAGTGGGAGTAGGAGTTAATGGCGTAGGAGTCAGGCTGGGAGTAACAGTCAGGGTCAGGGTGGGAGTATCCGTTGGGGAAAGCGCCGGGCCAGCAGTCTGTCGGAGGGCAAAATACACCAGCGCTGCTCCAACCCCTAGAAATATCGCCAGCAGTCCTAAGACAGCCGGCAAGCTGAGCGTGACTTCTGGCATACGGCTGCCCTGCACTACTTTTGAAGGCCGGGATGGCTTTTCACCGGCCGGGGTTAGATCCGTTCCGCACACCAGGCAGCGCGTGGCATCAGCGCTCAGGCGCGTTCCGCAGGTGGGGCAAAGTCGCGTGGGAGAAGAAGTTTTTTCAGGACTCATATAGTTATCCAAATAGACTTGGCGATTATACCATAGGGAAATGGTATACTCATCGCCGATGGGTCCCTACAGCATCTACCTGCATATCCCTTTTTGCCTCCATCGCTGCGGATACTGTGATTTCAACACCTATGCCGGGTTGGTGGATTTGATCCCTGCGTATCTTGACGCCTTATGTGCAGAAATTACCTGGTGCTCAAGAACGGTGGGAAAACGCCTGCCCGTTCATACGATCTTCTTTGGAGGAGGGACTCCTTCTCTTCTAAGTGTAGACGGAGTAGCGAGGATTCTTGATACGCTTACAGCTAATTTCGACATCGTATCGTCAGCCGAAATCACACTGGAAGCTAATCCTGGCACCCTGTCCCTTTCCTATTTGAGCGAATTACGCCAGGCGGGTGTAAACCGGCTCAGTCTGGGCATGCAGTCTGCCAACCCATCTGAACTGCGGCTGTTGGAACGGCAGCATGGTTTCGAGGATGTCATCCGCTCAGTCTGTTGGGCGCGCCAGGCAGGTTTTGACAACTTAAATCTGGATCTCATTTTTGGCTTGCCCGAACAAGCGCTCGAAAGCTGGCAGCACAGCCTGGAGCTGGCTTTAGGGCTGCACCCGGAGCATCTCTCGCTCTACGCTCTGACGATTGAACACGGGACCCCTTTCGGTCGGTGGGTCGAGCGCGGTCTGCTCTCAATGCCAGACCCGGATGCCGTCGCAGATATGTACGAATGGGCTTCTGAACAGCTTGAAAATAACGGCTATGCGCAGTATGAAATTTCAAACTGGGGCAAACTGCCATGTATCCACAACTTGCAATATTGGCGAAACCTCCCCTACCTGGGCTTTGGAGCCGGTGCGCACGGCTTTGCAGCCGGCAAACGTACCGCCAATGTGCTTTCGCCTTTTGATTATGCCCAACGGTTGCGAACTGGATCAGAATCCCCCCTGAATGAACCGGAGTTTCCTGCTACGCCCGCCACGCAAGAGCTGATCTCCATCGACCGCTCCACAGAAATGGGTGAAACCATGATGGTCGGATTGCGCCTGGTTCAGGAAGGCGTCTCTGCTCAAGTCTTTGCCCAACGCTTTGGTCAGGAATTGGATCAAGTATATAGAAACCAAATCCAGCAGCTGGTGGGCCTGGGTCTGCTGGAATGGGCAGGAAACGAGAGAGCTATCTTGCGGCTGAGTAAGCGCGGAAGGCTGTTAGGCAATCAGGTTTTCATGCAGTTTCTTTGATCCACAGCGACCGATAGGCATGATCTACATGTGCCGTCGGAGCAGCAGTCTGGATAGGGTTTCCAACGCCTGACAGGCCCCACTTCTTGGATGGGTCTGATGCAGCGCGCATAATGCCTGGGCAGTCAGTTCATCGGCTTTAGCCTGCGTGTATTCACGTGCGCCTTCCTGTTCCAATTGAGCAGACAGAGCAGGCGCTTCATCCGGTGTAATTGGACCTTCTGCCCAACGTTTGGCAAATGATCCACCTTGCTGCAGCCCGTATAAAATGGGGAGAGACATCTTGCCGGAGAGCAGATCACTCTCACACGACTTCCCTGTGAGGGCTGCTTCCCCCCATATTCCCAATAAGTCATCCTGTGCCTGGAAAGCCAGACCCAGATAGTGCCCAAAGCTGCGGTAGTGCTGATAAGTCGAATCTGATACGCCAGCGACCAGGGCGCCCAGACCGGTGCATGCCTCCAACAGGGCCGCCGTTTTTCCACTGATCATCGGCCAATAAGCTTCTGTCGTCAGGTCACCGCGCTTCTCGTAGGCTATATCCATATATTGGCCCTGGGTAAGTCTCAGACAGGTTTCTTGCAGCAGATGAGCTGCGCGCAGGGTCAGTTGCGGCGAGATCGTCTCCTGGAGGCGAATAACTGCCAGATGCGCCAGGGTGAACATTGCATCACCGGCATTCAGCGCCTGGGGAACACCCCATTTGACCCAAAGCGTTGGTCTTCCCCGCCGCAGGGTGCTATTATCTTCAATATCATCATGAATCAGCGAAAAATTATGCACCAGTTCGACCGCAGCCGCTGCAGGAATCGCCGACTGCCATTCAGCTCCTGCCGCAGCCGCAACCAGCAAGACCAGACAAGGCCGAATACGCTTGCCGCGTGCTTCCACCCCGGCGCCTTCCCCATTCCAGCCCATGTGATAAGCCAGCATCTGGTGCAGCGACTCCAGTCCAGGCCCATCTGCCAGCGCTACCACCTGCTGTAATTCAAGTTCAATTAAGGGCATCCACTCCTGGAGACAAATGTCCAGGTTCATACCGTCCCTTTCTTCACAATGCGACCTTTCTGCAGAGCCTGGAGATTACCCGCCCCGCTGGCAAACATACACACCTGAATCTCACGGCGAATCTCCTGGATCGTTTGAAGTGTATCTTCCAGCGAGGAGGCAGCAGCCTTGATAAAAGGCCCTGCCATCCCGCCCAGGGAGGCGCCCAATGCCAGGCACTTCGCAATTTCTACCCCGCTGCGTAAGCCGCCCGAGGCAAAAATAACCATCCCGGGCGCGCCCCGGCAGACGTTGAGAATCGCCTCGCTGGTAGGAATACCCCACTCCACAAAAGCCGCCGCCAATCTGCGCTGGCCTTCAGATGTTGCCCGGTGCATTTCCACCTGCGACCAGGATGTGCCTCCTGCACCAGCGACATCAATCGCTGTCACCCCTACCTGTGCAAGCCGACGAGCATCTTCCTCAGAGAACCCCCAACCTACCTCCTTAGCAATTACTGGAACGGGTAAAGCCCGGCAAACTTCCTCAATCTTGCCCAGCAAGCCCGCAAAACGGGTATCTCCCTCGGGCTGGACAGCTTCCTGAAGGGCGTTGAAATGCAGGATCAAAGCGTCAGCCTCAATCATCTCGACCGCGCGCCGACATTGGTCGATTCCATAGCCATAATTCAACTGCACGGCCCCCAGGTTTGCCAGAAGCAGCACATCCGGGGCATACTTGCGCACCTGGTATGTATCAGCAAGTTCAGGATGCTCGATAGCTGCGCGCTGTGAACCCAGCCCCATAGCTATGCCAGCCGCCTGAGCAGCTTCGGCCAGGATCCGGTTGAGCTCCCCTGACTCGGGTGTACCGCCAGTCATCGAAGAAATCAGGATTGGAGACCGCAGATGGCGTCCAAATATAACCTGGTTCATGTCGATATCATCCAGATTGAGCTCGGGCACCGCTCGGTGGATAAAATGATACTGTTCGAGTCCAGTGGTGAGACCCGAGCGCACATCCTCTTCTAGGTTTATGCGAATATGATCTGCCTTGCGCGAGCCAATTGGCGTAACTTCTGGCATCCGTCGGTGTTCCTTTTCGATGAGGCTATATTACCAGCCTGTCCAAGCTCTGTCAACATAAGCATATTGATGACTTGCATATAACTCATCCTTGACAGAACCGGACAGGAGATTACAATTGGCCCAATCATTTGAAAGATTAAATCCAAGATTTAGGAGAAACCACTCATGGCTGATACTTTTGAAGAGATCAAGGCAATTATCGTCGATCTGCTCGGCGTCGATGAAGCGAAAGTTACCCCGGAAGCACGTTTTCGGGAAGATCTGGAAGCAGACTCGCTCGACCTGGTCGAACTGATCATGGCCTTTGAGGACAAGTTCGGCGGCGAAATTTCGGATGAAGACGCTCAGAAAATCACCACTGTTGGTGAGGCAATCAAATACCTCGAATCCCACCAATAATCGCGCCCACCAGCCTTAAATTCTATCAATATAATAAAAAGTCCGTTCCTGGCTGGAGCGGACTTTTTATTATATTCTGACACCAACATCAACGATCCACAGATCTACTTCAACAGATCTGGGATTTCTTCCGGGTGACGGGCAACATGCACCCCAGCAGTCTCCAAAGCTTTGACCTTATCCGCGGCGGTACCCGAACCCCCTTCAATAATTGCTCCGGCGTGCCCCATGCGTTTACCAGGTGGCGCGGTCTGACCAGCAATGAAGCTGACGACCTGCTTGGTCATGTGATCAGAGATAAACTCAGCCGCTTTCTCTTCATCTGTTCCACCGATTTCACCAATCATAACCACTTTCTCAGTATGGTGATCATCCTCAAACATGCTCAGGCAGTCAATAAAATTCGTGCCGTTAATGGGATCGCCACCAATCCCCACACAGGTGCTGACCCCCATACCATGCAGCTTCAGAGCATACAGAAGTTCGTAGGTCAGAGTGCCTGAGCGGGACACAACCCCAATTTTACCTGGAATAGCAATATTGCCTGGGATAATGCCGACCTTAGCTTCTCCAGGAGTGAGTAAGCCGGGGCAGTTCGGGCCAACCAGGCGGGCACCTTTTTGATCCAGATAATTGCGCACGCGCATCATATCCTGTACAGGAATCCCCTCTGTGATGCACACAATCAGGGGCAAACCCGCATCCGCAGCTTCATAGATAGCATCGGCAGAAAAGCGCGCCGGGACAAAAATAACGCTCGCATTTGCTCCAGTGGCCTCAGCTGCCAATTTGACAGAGTCAAAAACCGGGACTTTGCCTCCCAGCACCCACTCGCCACCCTTGCCAGGGGTGACGCCAGCCACCACCTGCGTGCCATAGGCTACCATTTGCTCCGTGTGGAATAAACCCTCGTTCCCAGTGATCCCCTGCACCAGCAAGCGTGTATGCTTATTGATCAATATGCTCATGTTCAGCCTCCCGTTGCCACAGCCACCGCTTTTTGAGCGGCATCGGCCAGAGTTTCTGCAGTGATCATGTTGGCCTGGGCCAGTATTTGACGGCCTTCCTCTGCATTTGTGCCAACCAGGCGAACAACCATCGGCACCTGCGTCTTTACCTCTGCCAGGGCAGCCAGGATGCCGCGCGCGACCTCATCACAGCGGGTAATCCCGCCAAAAATGTTGTAGAGAACTGCTTTGACATTCGAGTCAGATAGGATGATACGCAAAGCAGCCGCCACCTTCTCCGAGGATGCCCCGCCACCAATATCCAGGAAATTGGCTGGAGAACCTCCAAAAAGCTTGATGATATCCATCGTGGTCATGGCCAAACCAGCACCGTTCACCATGCAACCAATATTACCATCCAGCTTGATGAAGGACAGGCCATATCGCCGGGCTTCGATCTCCGAAGGCGCCTCAACATCCAGGTCACGCATTTCTGCCAGGGTTGTCTGACGGTATAGAGCATTGTCATCAATCAGCATCTTACCATCCAGAGCGATCAACTGCTTATCTGCGGTCGTCACCAGAGGATTGATTTCGGCCAGTGTAGCATCGCATTCCTGATAAGCCTGCCACAGGGCGTGGGCTATCTGTCCAAAAGTACGCCAGTAGTCGCGTGGCAGGTCAATCCCTGCGGCGATATCCCGCGCCTGATAATCTCGCAGCCCAAGCAGAGGATCTATATGTACTTTAATAATTTTATCTGGGGTCAGACGCGCAACCTCCTCAATTTCCACACCACCTGCAGATGATGCCATCATTACTGGGCGGCGGGCAGAACGATCATTGGTAATCCCCAGGTAAATTTCTTTATCGATGCTGGCTGCCTGATCCACCAGCACTTTGCGAACAGGCAAGCCCTTGATTTCCATCGCCAGGATCATCGCAGCCAGTTCACCAGCTTCTTCGGGGCTCCTGGCAAGACGAATACCCCCAGCCTTGCCTCGTCCACCTACCAAAACCTGGGATTTAATTACAACGCGGCCACCCAGTTCTTTCGCGATTTGTTTCGCTTCATCTGCGGTAGCCGCCACCCGTCCTTGAGGAATCGGGATGCCATATCTGGCAAATATTTGTTTAGACTGATATTCATGTAGTTTCATGCAGGTATTCTCTCCCTAAATTGGTCAAACTGACGTTTTTAGCATGGGCATTATACCATGCGAGGCTGATCACCAAAATAGAGGCAGCAAAAAAAAAGAAACCCTCTACCACACCGGTGGAGGGATCTTTTTGGCTGGGGGCAAAGGATTCGAACCTCTACATACAGATCCAGAGTCTGCTGTCCTACCGTTAGACGAGCCCCCAACAAGCGAAGGGCATTTTACCACGATTAACCAGGAACGTCAAACCAATCCGTCAGAGCTTTGTTATAATGGATAGGATTTTTTCATAGAAAGTGAGGCCTGGATTATTGATGAACCCTGATGAAATACCTGCTGCAACCGATTTTATCCGTGAAGCAGTGAACGAGGATATGCGTACGGGGCGGTTTACCCGTGTGCATACACGTTTTCCGCCAGAGCCAAACGGCTATCTGCATATCGGGCATGCCAAAGCGATCTGCATTACGTTTGGCATAGCCCGCGATTACGGTGGGCTGTACAACCTGCGTTTTGACGATACCAACCCGGTTAAGGAAGAAGTCGAATACGTGGATGCAATCAAAGCAGATATCCGTTGGCTGGGTTTCGACTGGGAAGATCGGGAATACTATGCTTCCGATTATTTCGAGCAGCTTTACCAGTTTGCTTTAATATTAATTCAAAAGGGAAAAGCGTACGTTGATGACTTGAGCGCCGATGAAATCCGCTCCTATCGTGGCACCCTGACTGAGCCTGGTAGAGAAAGCCCCTACCGCGCCCGTTCAGTTGAAGAGAACCTGGATTTGTTTGAACGGATGCGCAAAGGCGAATTTCCCGATGGCGCTTGTGTGCTGCGGGCAAAAATCGATATGTCTTCCGGCAACATGAACATGCGTGATCCGGTGATGTATCGCATTTTGCATGAACCACCCCACCACCGCACAGGCGATGCCTGGTGCATCTACCCGATGTATGACTTTGCCCACGGTCAATCCGACTCGATCGAAGGAATTACCCATTCGCTATGTTCCCTGGAATATGAAGATCACCGCCCGTTGTATGACTGGTTCTTGCAAGAGTTGGGCATCTACCAGCCGCGGCAGTTAGAATTCGCCCGTCTCGAATTGAATTATACTGTCCTCAGCAAACGCAAACTCATCAAACTGGTCAAGGAGGGCTATGTGCGCGGTTGGGACGATCCACGCATGCCAACGCTCTCTGGGATGCGAAGGCGGGGCTACCCTTCTGAGGCAGTAGTTGAGTTTTGCAGCCGCGTTGGTGTGGCAAAACATTTCAGCGTGGTGGATATTGCCCTTCTAGAGCATTGTGTGCGCCAGGATCTGAATAAACGATCGCCGCGAGTGATGGGCATTCTGAACCCGCTAAAAGTTGTGCTGATCAATTATCCTGAAGATCAGGTAGAACAGTTAGATGCGATCAACAACCCCGAAGATCCAGATATGGGGACACGCAAAGTCCCCTTCTCCCGCGTGTTGTATATCGAACAGGATGATTTCCGGGAGGACCCGCCGCCCAAGTATTATCGTCTGGCGCCAGGGCGAGAAGTACGCCTGCGCTATGGCTATTTCATCAAGTGCATTGACGTAGTCAAAGACGAACAAGGCCAGGCGGTAGAACTGCTCTGTACCTACGATCCAGAGACACGTGGAGGTGAAGCTCCGAATGGTCGCAAAGTAAAAGCCACGATCCACTGGCTGTCTGCTCCTCATGCCCTGCCGGTTGAAGTTCGCCTTTACGAGCGCCTCTTCACCCAGGAAAACCCCGAAGATGTCGAAGAAGGCAGCACCTTCCTGGAGACGATCAATCCAACCTCACTGCGGGTGCTTACATCCAGCTACGTGGAACCCAGCCTGATGACTGCAAAACCTGGCGACCGCTTCCAGTTTGAACGCCTGGGCTATTTTTGTGTTGATCCAGATTCAAATGGGGAAAGCCTGGTTTTTAATCGCACAGTGACATTGAAGGATGAATGGGCCAGGATCGAAAAAGCCCTGACCACTTAGAAAAGAAATCGGGCGGGTAAACCGCCCGACTTTTTTACAACCCATCCAACAGCTTGATCGCCCGCTGCAGGCGATTCAATACTTGCTCTCTGCCAATGATTTCCATACTCTCAAAAAGCGGCGGACTGACCTTTTGACCAGTGACAGCTACACGCAATATTCCAAAGAGCTGACCCGCCTTCAAGCCCAATTCTTCAGCCAACTGGCGCATGGGAGGTTCAGCGGTCTGCAAGCCAATCTCGGGGAGCGCATCCAAAATCTGGTAAGCACAACGAGCAGCAATTGCCGATTCGGAGGGGCTCATCTTCTCACCCACCAATTCTTTCGGATCAGGAAATACATCTCCCTTGAAAAAGAATCCCGCCATTGGCACAATATCATCCAGGGTGCTTAGTCGTTCGCGGATGATCGGGTAAATTTTCAATAGTTTTTCATCGTTTACGACATAACCGGCTGCCTGTAAGAAAGGCTTGACCCTGCGAGATAGTTCAGCAGGCGGCAGGCTGCGGATGTGCAAACCGTTAAAGTGATCCAGTTTAGTGAAATTAATCGCCGCAGGGGCCGGATTCAGGTGATCCAAGCTGAATTTCTCTACCAGGTCGTCCATAGTAAAAAATTCACCACGATCATCATAGCTCCATCCCATCAGCGCGATCCAATTGACCACTGCCTCTGGAAGATATCCAAGCTCCGCCAGATCGTTAACAAAAATTGAGTAACCATCCTGCATAATTTGAGCAGATTCGCGTTTACTCATCTTGCCCTTGCCGCTGGGTTTCAAAAAAATAGAAAGATGCACCCAAACTGGTTCCTGCCAGCCGAAAGCGCGCAGGATATGGCCGTGCAGAGGAAAAGTGGACAGCCATTCAGAACCACGGATCACATGTGAGACATTCATCAGGTGGTCATCTACCATGGCAGCCAGATGATAAAGAGCCAAGCCATCCGATTTTACAATAATGTAATCATCCAGGTTGGCGTTCTCAACGGTGATATCACCCCGCAGATGGTCGTGAACAGTGATAGCGCCTTCTACGGGCATTCTAAAGCGCACCACATGACGCTCCCCATTTGCCACACGCCGGGCAGCCTCATCCGGATCCAGACGGCGGCAGGTGCCATCATAGCGTGGGGTTTGTTTCAGGCTCATTTGACCCTGGCGCACCTTGTCCAACCGCTCGGGCGAGCAGAAACAGTAATAGGCATGGCCACTCTCAATTAACTGCCTGGCATGTTGCTGATAGATCTCCCTGCGCTCCGATTGGCGATAAGGCCCATTCGCTCCACCCACGTCAGGCCCCTCGTCCCAATTCAACCCCAGCCAATGCAGACTTTCCATCAGTTCCTTCTCTGCGCCCGGGACATAACGTTTCTGATCGGTATCCTCGATGCGCAGGATAAATTGACCACCCGTCTGGCGGGCTAACAGGTAATCATACAAAGCTGTGCGACCGCTGCCCAAATGGGTTCGGCCAGTTGGTGAGGGTGCAAAACGGACACGGACAGGTTGAGGTGTGGACATAATCTAATCCCGTCGAATACCAAATAGCGTGTTCCATAGGAACACATAAGCCAGTATTATAACTCTAAAGCTTTATGACGCAGGACAACACTTTCAACCAGGCCGATGCCAATCAAGATTGAAAGCAACGAACTCCCCCCATAGCTAACAAATGGCAAAGTCAAACCCGTTGCGGGCATCAGGTTGAGGTTTACACCAATGTTGACGATCACCTGGAAAGCAATCAAGACCGCTACGCCATAAGCGATCAGCCCTCCAAAAGTATCGCGCGCCAGGTGGGCTGCGCGTAAGCAGCGGTAGATTACAAAGAACAGGATTGCTATTAAAATAATCATACCAACAAAACCGAATTCCTGGGCCATAGCAGAGAAAATAAAATCGGACCAGCGCACTTTCAGAAAACGGAGCTGCACCTGCGTGCCGTGGCCATAACCCTGGCCGAACAGTCCTCCGGAACCAATACTGATCAGGGCTTGTTGGATATTATAGCTCTCTCCATAACTGGCATTGGGATCAGGAAAAAGGAAATTTATCACCCGCCGTTGCTGGTAATCCACCAGGAACGGGAAAGCAGCAAATGGTAAGATAACCCCCCCAGCAACAAACATGAACAAATGTTTAATGCGCAGACCGCTGGCCCAGAGCATAGCAAACCATAAAACCAACATCACGATCGAAGTACTCAGATTAGGCTGGAGAAGAATCCAAATGACAATGCCCAGGGCGAGGATGAAACTGCGCGCCACCCAGGTGAGATCACCAAGCTGCCCTTTGTGACGGGTAAAGAAATCAGCCAGCACCAGGATCATGACAATCTTAGCAACCTCAGAAGGCTGGATCAAGATCACGCCTGTGTCAAACCAGCGCGCAGAGCCATATAGGGCTGACCCCACTACATATAAAATAGCCAGGATCAATATTGTACCCAGGTACATGGCCCGGCTAATTGAAGACCAAAAACGGTAATCAATAGCTGATAGAATCAGGATAACAACAAAACCTGCCCCAGCGAAGATGAGCTGCCGGTTGACAAGGTTTAGTTCGGCCAGTTCAATATTCCCCGCTACCGCTGAACGGATCATGGTGACACCCACAATTACTAACAATAAAACTGCCCCCAAGAGCCAAAAATCAAAGTGGCGCCAGTTTGTGATAATCGGAGTGGTGGTGTACCTTTTCTCTCTCATACCGATAATAAATTCCGATCGTACGGATTACAATAAGCCAAAGGAAAAGCCTGCTTCTATCCCATCCGCCGTTTGCGCGACGGGCGCAGAGGAATATCGGCAATCAGTCGCTGTTCTCTCCCATCATGAGTCATCTGGATGCGTACCGCACCCGGATCAATTTCGATGCGGCGAGAAATGATATCAACAATCTCATCCTTAAGCTCTTCCAAAACACCTGGGGGCAGGTCTGCCCGATCATGGCTGAGAACAAGTTTCAGGCGGTCTTTGGCCTGGACTGCGCTTTTTGGTTGACGATGCATCAGGCGATCAAAAAAGCTGCCCATGTTAGTTACCTCCAGGACGGATCAGGCGCGCCAGACGCCCAAGGAACCCGCTTTCTTCTTCCAGGTTTAAGAAGGGAACATGCTCCCCAGTCAATCGACGAGCAATGTTGCGAAATGCCAGACCGGCTCTACTCTTCCCGTCTAATACTACTGGCATGCCGCGATTGGTGCTCAACACCACGTTATCATCATCTGGCACCATGCCAAGCAGCTCAATTGCCAGCAATTCGAGCACATCATCCACCGAGAGCATATCACCCCGGCGGACCATGTTGGGCTTTAACCGGTTGATCAACAGCCGTGCAGGGCCTTTTTCTTCGGCCTCAACCAGGCCAATGATACGATCTGCATCCCGCACGGCAGATACTTCCGGATTGGTGACCACCAGGACAATATCCGCCGGAGCGACTGCATTGCGAAATCCGCGCTCAATACCTGCGGGTGAATCGACTAAAATCCAATCATATTCCTGACGGAGTTCATCGCACAAACGCACCATATCACTGGGAGATACTGCGCTCTTATCGCGCGTTTGAGCAGCCGGGATCAGGTACAGCTCTGGAAGGCGTTTATCTCGAATCATTGCCTGACGAAGACGACAGCGCCCCTCGATCACATCCACCAGATCATATACAATCCGATTCTCCAAACCCAGGACAACATCCAGGTTGCGCAGCCCGATATCGCCATCGATGCAGACAACCTTGTGCCCCAGATCTGCCAGGGCAGCCCCCACATTAGCTGTGGCGGTTGTTTTGCCCACTCCCCCTTTACCGGAGGTAACAGTAACAACTTTCGCGGTCATAATCTCTCTCTCTTCGGGTCCCACTGTTCGGCTATAACCTGACCATTTTCCAGGCGTGCTATCTCCGGTTGAGGCTTACCCTTTCTCTTCGGACTGAGGGCAATCTTTCCAGCAATGCGCAGTTGGGTAGGCGATAAGTCAAGAGCGCAGACCACACTGCTATCATTCCCTTCAGCGCCTGCGTGGACAGTGCCACGCAAACGACCCCAAATAATAATATTGCCACCGGCCACAATCTCTGCTCCCGGGTTGACATCTCCAATAACCACCACATGCCCGGCATACTGCAGCCTGAAACCTGAGCGCAGCGTACGCCGCACAAAGATAGCTTCTTCGCCTACGCGCAGGGTGGTTTCTAAGGCGGGCAGTGGTCTTTCCAAGCGGGAACCAGGCCTGGGTTGGGTTATGCTGGTTGACAGCCCCAACGTCTGAGCAGTTTGCACAGTCGTTGGAGATTCACTGATCACCGCCCAAAGGGTAATTTCCCGTTCTGAAACCTCTTTGCGCAGTTGGCCCAGGTCGGCGGCTTTCAGGATTTGTGTACCCACATCCACTGCCAGGCGCGCCCCTCGCAGAAACTCGGCTTGTTGGTCAAGATGATCCAACAAAGCTTGGTGCAGTTCATCCCAACTCCCCTCGCCCAGGGTTATTAGCAATCCATCGCGGATGCCTTTAATTTGAACCTTCGGACCCATGCCCTGATGACCCTTTGCCTGGATAACCTGAATAATGCCCGTGATTATAGCAGAACTTTACGGCGACTGATTGGCAATATCCACCGACTTCAGGCCGAAGTATGCTTCCAACACGCGGCGGACTATAGGACCTGCTACCGAAGCACCCTCGCCTCCGTTATACACAAACGCCACCACAGCGATTTCTGGATTTTCATAGGGGGCGTAGGCTACTGTCCAGGCATGAGTAGGCCAGTTGCCGGGAATACAGCGGTTCTTTTCATTGGCATATTTATCACAATATTCAGCAGTGCCAGTCTTCCCTGCTGCAGAGATGGTTGCAGTTTTGAATTGCTCCTCCAAGGTTCCTTCAGTAACTGCCAGACGCATCCCCTGTTGGATCAGTTTAAAAACCCATGGTTCTACCGTTCTCTTTTGGCCTGGGATGGGTTCACAACCTCGGATTGTGGTTTCACTGTATTCCTGAATCATCGGATCAACCGTTAGATCCCATTTGATATGAGGTAAGAGAGGAGACATCTGCCAGGACCCCTGGACAACGGTATCGTAGACGTTTCCCGCCAGGTCGCGCCAGGTAGGAACCACGTTCCCTTCACTATCTAACACCTCACGCACAAGCGTAGGCTGCATATAAACGCCATCATTGGCAATAATCGCGGCTGAAATCAATACCTGCACCGGAGTAGCCAGCACATACCCCTGTCCCACACTGGCAATATAAGTATCCCCTGAAGACCAGCTTTCAGCCTGGTTTATCCTTTTCCAGGTAGGATCGGGGATCAGACCACTCTCTTCTTCAGGCAAGCCAATGCCTGCAGCCTCTCCATAACCCAGAGCTGCCGCGTACGTGCCCAGACGGCAGATCCCCAAACCACCGTCAGGTATTTCATCTTGATACCCGCCGCCCAGCTTGTAGAAACACACATTGCTGGAGTTAGACAGGCAGTGTACAAAGTCCAAACTGCCAAAACCAGCTTTGTTCCAATCAACAAACTCGCGCGCCTGTCCAGGGTCATTGGCGTAATATTTCTCCGTGACCTCCAGCTTTGGGGGTGTCTCGATGATCTGGTCTGGAGTGATCACGCCTTCATTCAGCGCACCTGTACCTGTCACCAGTTTGAACACCGATCCGGCAGGAAGAACATCCCCCACAGCATGGTTGAGCAGCGGTAACGTGGCATCCTGAGTGAGTTGGTTGTAATAATATTGAGGAATCAACCGGGCCATACGGTTATTTTCATAGGTGGGATACGAAACCATCGCCAGGATTTCGCCTGTCTTCGGATTCATCGCCACCACTACCCCGCTGGTATAACGCAGATCATTAAAGTAGCGATTCCACTCATCCATCTCATTTACCAGGATGGCTTCGGTAGCCTGCTGCAAGCGCGTATCGATCGTCAGGCGTAAACTCAAACCCGCTCGAGGCGGGATGGGGGGATCAATATCACGCAGCACCTGCCCGGCGACATCTACTTGAACCACTCGTAGCCCATTCCTGCCAGCCAGGAGATCCTGATATTGCAGTTCCAGACCCGCATAACCTACCTTATCACGATTCGCGACCAGGCCTTTCTGCAAAAAATAATCCTCCTGACTAGCAGGGATTGGACCTAAGAACCCGATAATATTGGCGGTTATCGAATTGGTAGGATAGTCGCGGATCGGTTGAATTACAACCGATACACCAGGCCAGTCCGACTCTTTTTCCATTGTAATCATTGCCACTCGTTGATCGACGTCACATTTAACGCTAACTGGCTGATAAGGTGAAGTGGTCTCGCCATATTCAGCTATTTGGGCAATGCCGTGGTCTGAGATACAAGGGACATAAGGGTTATCGGGCGTGATTTGGCTGCGGTTCACAGGTAAACCAATCAGCGTTGATAGCTCGCGGAAAATCTGCTGTACTGCTCCAGAGTCATCAGGCAAATTCGCTGTAGTCAGGACGATATTGTATGAGGCAACATTACGGGCCAGAACAACACCATTGCGATCGTAGATAATGCCACGCAAAGCAGCCGAATTTATATCCTGAGTGCTGTTCTCACTTGCTTTGGCAGCCCATTCCTCGCCCTGGAGAATTTGCAGTACAAACAGGCGAAAAAAGAAGACAGCAAAAACCATTCCCACGATGACAATAAAAATCATCAGGCGCCAATTTTCTAAATTATTTTGCGCTGAACTATTTCCATTCATAAGGTTTAGACACCAATGTTATTTTATCAAAGACCAACAAGATTATACTTCCAACGGTTCGGGATAAAGCCAGCTCGCCATATCCGAGAAAATCGCGAAAACCGGGATGGAAAACAATAAATTTAGCAACAGACTGGGCAGGATGACCAGGTTTATGGCCTCCAGGATAGAGATGGAGGCGCCCACCAGACTCAATGCCAACAGGCTGATCAATTGAGATAGCAGAGTCCCTAAGAAAGTCGTCGCCAGCATCGCCAGGATAGGAACCTGCCAAACACGGCGCCGCAAGAGCTGCGCCATCCCAACCACCAATAGATATCCGCCCAGAGGAACACCTGTGGGCAGGGCCGAAACATAACTGATCATTCCACCGCCAATCACACACCAATGCCAGGCAGTTCGCACCCTTTTTTGTAATGCCCAGGCAATTAAGGTCAACAGCACCAAGTCTGTTGACCCATTCAGCAGTGGGAAACGACTGACAATGACCGATTGTACGATGGTCAGAAAAGCAAAGAGCGGAAAAGCTATCAGGATGGACATTCGCTCCCACTAGATTATGGAACGCTTGATGTTCCAGGCGTGGGAACTAAGGGGCTGATATCTACTGGTCGGAAGTTAGTAATGACCAACAGGATTTCTAACTGGCTGAAATCCACCACCGGCTGTACATTCGCCTCCTGAAAGAGGTCCGTCTCCCGGCGCCGAACAGAGATAATTTGCCCGATCAAGATACTACCCGGATAATTACCACCCAAACCCGAGGTAAGCACCAAATCGCCGACCTGTACCGAAGCAGATTGAGGGATCATATCCAGGGTTAGTTCGCCCGTCAGACTGCCCAATAGTACCGCCTGGGCACTGGACGGATCCAGGCGGACATTGACAGAGGAAGCTGGGTCGATAATCAATTGCACCCGAGCAGCATTCGCGGTCACCGCAGCCACACGACCAACCAGTCCTTGCTGGACAACCACGGGCATCCCGCGCCGCAACCCATCGTCCGAGCCGCGGTTAATAATTACATACTTCATAAAGGGGCTGGGGTCTTGACCGATAACAGCAGCCGCCAGATAGCGATTGTCCGGGTGAACGCGGGCAAAATCCACCAGGGCTGAGAGGATGCGGGTTTCGGATATCTGCTGCTTGAGATCAATAATTTCTATTTGCAAACGGGCGACTTCATCTTCCAACTCCCGATTTCGCTCGCGCAAACGGCTTATATCTTGTGGCGCATTGACATAGTTCTCTAAAGCCTGGATCCTGGTGGCTAACCAGCTCTGGACGCCAATTAAGGGAGACAGAATGAATCGAGTCAGGGGGGTCAAATAACCACCCAGCGCCAGGGCGATCAGGCCGATGACCATCATTACCAGTACAACGGTCTGTAAAGAGCGAGGGGAGTTATATCTCATTTTTTAATTGTGACGCGTGCTGCCACGTTCCAGTCCTACCAGCAGGCGTCTCAATATATCATAGTTTTCCAATATCATACCCGCGCCGCGTGCCACACAGCTCATAGGATCTTCAGCAACCCAGACACGGATGCGCAATTCTTCCATCAAACGTTTGTCTAACGCCTGGAGCAGCGAACCTCCGCCCGCCATGCAGATGCCCATTTCCATCAGATCAGAGATGATTTCCGGTGGAGCCTCATCCAGAGCGTCTTTGATCGTATCCAGAATGGTCTGTACAGAACTGGCAATGGCCTCGCGAATTTCTACAGAGGAAACTTCGACCGCTTCGGGCAGACCGGTGATCAGATTCCGACCGCGGATGAGCATTGTTTTTTCTTCAGGTAGGTGATAGGCCGATCCAATTTCAATTTTTGCCTGTTCGGCCATGCGTTCACCGATCAGCAGGTTATACTTACTGCGCATATACTGGACAATATCCTGATCCATCTCGTCGCCGGCCACTCGCAAGGAGCGGGAGACGACTACCCCACCCATCGACATGATGGCAACCTCAGAAGTTCCACCACCGATATCACAAATCATGCTGCCACGTACATCGTTCACCGGTAAGCCAGCACCCAGTGCAGCGGCTACCGGTTCTTCAATCAAGCCTACTTCGCGCGCCCCAGCCGACATGGCCGCATCATAAACGGCTCGTTTTTCAACTTCAGTCACCCCCGAAGGGATGCCGACAATCACACGTGGACGAGGCACCGGAACGATGCTCTGCTCATGGGCCTTTCCGATGAAATATTCCAGCATTGCCTGGGTAATTTCAAATTCGGAGATGACGCCATCCCGCAGCGGTCGTAAAGCGATCACGTTGGCAGGAGTACGTCCTACCATCTCCTTGGCTTCAGCTCCAATTGCTAAAGGCTGCCGGGTGCGCTTATCAATCGCCACCCAGGAGGGCTCATTGATCGTGATTCCTTTCCCACGTACATTGACCAGGGTGTTGGCAGTTCCCAGGTCAATGCCGATATCTAATGAAAATAAACCCCATAACCAGTTCAGAGGGTTAAATGCCAACTGTGGCTCCTTGGCAGTTTACGACGAGCAACTGCGGTTATCCAAGATGTACCCAGTGTCAAAATCCAGGTAGAACACTAACTGCGAATACGCCTTACAGGCGCACCTCGCGAGGGATTATACCATTGAACAAGATACGGATTGTGATTTTTAGAACATCATGGCATTCACATCATCTATCGTCTGGCGTGGCGGGCGGAGACGAGTCTCGGGAAGCCGGTTCAATGGCGTTTCGGTCAGGTTGTAGATTTCTGCCAGGGATGGCTGTTCTGGATCAATGTAGATCAGGCCTGTGAGCAGCCACTCCCTGGCGTTTGCTTCTTCTAGCATTCGCATTGCTACAGCCCGGTCGCATGGGTCATAATCGTGGGCCAATTTTTTTAATATAATCCTTGAGCCATCATACATAGTGACTTCTTCAGCCTGCCCTGGCTCATAATCCACCAGGATTTCTTCCGCCACCGGCACATAAGATAACTCATGCAGCGCTACTTCGTGCTCCTTGCCCCAACTGTAGGAATGGGTGGCTTCATCCTTATTATTAAAAGTGACGCAAGGGCTGATGATATCCAAAACTGCGATGCCATCGTGGCTTAGAGCAGCCTTGATTAGCTCCTTCACCTGTTTGGGGTCTCCAGCAAACGAACGAGCCACGAAAGTGGCATGTCCGACCAGGGCTTCCCAGGCAATATCCACTGGCATATAGGGATTGGTGCCCTGACCTTTGAGCGCCAGGCCTTCATCTGCTGTAGCTGAAAATTGGCCTTTCGTCAGACCGTAAACACCGTTATTTTCAATGATATACACCAGACGCAGGTTGCGGCGCAGCACGTGTTTGAACTGCCCCATCCCGATGCTGGCGGTGTCGCCATCTCCACTCACCCCAATACCTTTCAAAGTATGATCGCCGAACAGCGCTCCGGTAGCCAGGGAGGGCATACGGCCATGTAAGCCGTTGAAGCCAAAGGAGCGATTCAAGAAATAAGCCGGGCTCTTACTGGAACAGCCAATCCCACTGAACTTGACCACATTCTCGGGGATAATATCCAGTTCGTAACAGGCAGCAATGATCTGGCTGGAAATGGAGTTGTGTCCGCATCCCTGGCATAAGGTGGTGGGATTGCCGCGGTAATCTGCCTTCGTCAGGCCAACCAAATTAACCTGAATTCTTGAAGCAGCAGTTTGTTCAGACATGATTATTTCGCCTCCTTGGAGTCAATGGCTTCCCGCACAAAGCGAGCGGTCAGGGGTAAGCCATCGGTACATGCATGGGAAATTAACTTCAGCGCGTATTGGGGATATTCAATTTTTAACAGTTGGTGCAGTTGACCGTCACGGTTCATTTCAACCACATAAACATGGTCATGAGTTCGGATAAAGTCATCTACCTCGCTGGTAAAAGGAAGAGCACGCAAACGCAGGTAACCCGTCTTCTGACCATCCTGAGCCAAAAGATGGCGAGCTTCTTGAACAGCTGGATCCGTAGAGCCATAGGCAATGATCCCCACATGAGCACCTTGCATGTTCTCAACGATGGGCTTAGGCACATAATGGCGGGCAGTTTCATATTTTCGTTTCAGGCGACCTAATAGCTTGTTCCAGACATCTTTATCCTCCGAATAGCGAGCGTTCTCATCATGACCGGTACCGCGCGCGAAATATGCCGCCCGTGGGTGGCGGTTGCCTGGCACCGTCCTATAAGGGATGCCATCGCCATCCACATCCAGATAGCGTCCCCATTTACCCTCGATTCGATCCAGATCCGCTTCCCAAAGGATTTTGCCTCGATCCATTGGAGTATCTGGGTATTGGAATGGCTGGGTCATCCACTGATTCATGCCAAAATCCAGATCGCTTAGTACAAAGACCGGCATTTGCATTCGTTCGGCGATATCAAAGGCCTTCCATCCAAACTCAAAACATTCGTTTACCGAACCTGGAATCAGAATTATTTGTTGGGTATCCCCATGACCGATAAAATTGACAAAGGTCAGGTCGCCCTGCGCAGTTCGGGTGGGCAGACCCGTGCTGGGGCCAACTCGCTGGACATCCCACACCACGATCGGAACTTCAGCAAAATAAGCCAGACCCGCAAATTCCGCCATCAGGCTGAGCCCAGGCCCAGAGGTGGAAGTCATGGCTCGCAAGCCTGAAAATCCAGCTCCCACCGTCATACCAATAGCAGCCAGTTCGTCTTCAGCCTGCAGAACAACATAGGTATTTTTTTGGTTCGACTCAGTATCCTTGCGCAAGATACCCAGGTACTCCACCAGGGATTCCGCCAGACTGGTAGCTGGTGTGATCGGATACCAGGCAGCGAACTGTACGCCACCATAAATAGACCCAATCGCCGCGGCTGTATTCCCGTCAGCCATGATGTACCCCTCAGTGAGGTTCATCGGCTCCAGGTGATAAGGATCCTGTTTTACCAGGTTCTGCGAAGCCCAATCAAACGAGGTTTTCACCACACCATAATTCAGATCAATGGGCTTGGTTTTGCCCTTGAAATGGAAGCTCAAGGCCTGATAGATTTTTTCCAGATCAATGTTTAGAACCCACGCCAGTACACCTACATAAACCATGTTAGCCACATAGTCTCGCAGATTAATGGGAGCATCAGAATCTTTGACGATGCTCTTTACCGGCATCGGATACACAGAAATATCTTTCCGTTCGATCGGCATACGGATATCATCCGCATATAGGAAAACCCCACCAGGGTCAACATCAGCCAGATCTTGAGCAAAAGAGGCTGGATTTAACGAAATGACAATCTCGTGTACATCTCGACGCGCCAGGAAACCGTCTTTGCTGACGCGAATGGTATACCAGGTCGGCAAACCCTGAATATTGGAGGGGAATAGATTTTTCCCAGAAACAGGAACACCCATTTTAAAAATCGCCCGTAAGATCGTCAGGTTGGAAGTCTGACTGCCCGAGCCATTCACTGTTGCGACTGTGATAGAGAAATCATTCACCACATGATGTGCAGCACTGACCGTTTGTGCTTCTACTGATGTTTGTTTTTCAGACATATCGACTCCTTAGATAAAATCTCCCGAAATTCATTGCCTCTTATCAAATATTGTTGTTACCTTTTTTCTGATCAGTTCCGGTGATAGAGTATTTTTTGTGCCCCATCATTGCCCGGCAGCCTCGCTTGAAAGATCAAATAGGGCTGGCAACTCGCGCAAGGCGCGGGCGAGGCGCGTGCCATGCCAGGTAATCAGGCTGCCCTGCACGAGATGCACGCGAGCATTCCTTACCGCAGGGGTATCGGGCAAGAGAGAGGATAACTGCTCAAGGTGTGCTTGATCGAACGAAAATGGTTCATCTGGCAGCAAGATAATCTCGGGCTGGGCTGCCTCGATCTCTTCCAGGGTGATGCGGGGGTAGCGGGTATCACGTGAACCGGGATCCTCGGGGATTCCTCGCCCCAGGTCTGCCTCCAACGGATAATGCCGAGCACGACCTGCAAAGATATTTACCCCACCCATAGTTGCCAGCAGATCATGACAATAGGTATCGCCATTAAAAGTCATCCACCAGTTTTTCTCGCCAGGGGCTGTGTCGTACCAGATCGGGCAAAAATAGCGCTCTGATGAACGCTCTCTGACAGCTGAAGCTGTCCATTCCAAACTGCGCTCCAGCATTTCCAGGCGAACGGCGGCTGCGGGGCTGCGGAAAAGTTCGGCCAGCTTCCACAGCACCTCCATCGCCTGTGAAACCTTTTTGGGGAAAGTAACCCACACCGGTACACCTTTAGCTTCCAGGGCTTCTACGTCCTGGAGGGAGTTTTCCTCCTGGTTCGCCAGCACCAGGTCTGGCTCGAGAGCTACAATATCATCCAGGCGTGGATTTTTTGGCCCACCCAACCGGGGCAGGTTCACCAGGGATTCGGCAGGGTGAACGCAGTAGTCAGTGATACCCACCACTGCCTGGCCGCACCCCAGATCAAAAAGGCTTTCGGTAAGCGAGGGGACCAGTGAGACCACCCGTTGGGGCGGGCGAGTAAATTGCAGGATTTTCACATGACCATTATTAGCCATTCGGCGCCCCTTCTTATCGTCGCTTCAAGCAGTATGTTTTTATCGCAAAAGTTCCAATACAGCCGCGGCCATCAGAGCAGCCCCGCGCGGCAAAGCTCGTTCGTCAACATCAAAGCGAGGGTGATGATGAGACGCGTCCAATCCCTTTTCATGGTTTGCAGAACCAATGAAAAAATAACAACCCGGGATATCGCGCATCATGAAGGCCATATCCTCAGAACCCATCGTGCGAAAATCGCCAGCCACTTCATCCGTGGGGAATATTTTGGTGGCAACCTCGCGGATGCGGGCGGACAGCTGAGCGTCATTGATCACTGCCGGTGTCAGGGATTCTATCTTCAGTTCAACCTGGCAGCCCATGGCAGAGGCAATACCGGAGACGATCTGCTCAAATCGCTGGATTACCAGCTGGCGGGTTGCCGGCTCAAAGGTGCGGATCGTGCCCTGCAGTTCGACTTCTGGTGGGATTACATTGAAGGCTTCCCCGCCATGAATCATGGTTACGCTGACCACAGCGGTTTGCAGCGGGGCAACATTGCGAGAGACAATCGTCTGCAAGGCAGTGACGATTTGCGCGGCAGCAGCAATCGGATCAGTTGCCAGGTGCGGTACCGCGCCATGCCCTCCCTTGCCAGTGATGCGCATGTGGAATATTTCTGCCGCCGCCATGGCTGGCCCAGATGTCACCCCAATCCATCCTACCGGGCGTTCATTCCACATATGCAGCGCCAACGTGAAATTGGGTCTGGGATTCTCCAACACACCCTGCTCAATCATCTTCTCAGCGCCGCCCATGCCCTCCTCAGCAGGCTGAAAAACCAGCTTGACTGAGCCGTGAATTTCCTGGCGATGGGCGTGGAGCAAGCGCGCCACTGTCAGGCCTATCGCCGTGTGCGCATCATGCCCACAAGCATGCATCACACCCGGATTTTCTGAAGCGTACTCTGCTCCAGTTTGCTCGGTGATAGGCAGCGCGTCCATATCAAATCGGAGCAATGCCACCTCACCCGGCGAAGCGCCTTCAATCGTGGTCACAACCCCAGTTTCTCCAACGCCAGTGGTCACATCCAGGGTCAACTTGCGCAGTTCCTGAGCAACAATGGAAGCCGTCCTGAATTCTTTGAAACCCAATTCCGGATGCCGATGAAAATCTCGGCGCAGAGATTGGGTGTAAGTGAATAGCGACTCGGCTTCTTGTAATATTGACATCATATCTGCTCCTGCATTTTCCCGAGAGCGGGGGTATTATCTGTAAACTTTTTATAATCAACGTACAAATTGCGCTGGCATCAGGTCAAAATAATGCGGCGAAAGGCTTCTTCATAGCGTGGATTTTCCGGGCTGCTGTCCGATGTATGACGGCTGCGCATACGCTCTGCCAGCTTCGCAGGATCACCAATCTGGCTTTTATGTTCAGTAAGGGCGCGTATTTTCGTCTCCCACAGGTCGGTCACATCCAGCTGGACATTGGCATCCAGGGTCAACGAAAACCAGACCTCGCGTGGGGTGTGCGGTTGAAGCCCTTCATCTAGCAATTCAGGAAAGTAGTAGGGATTTCCAGCAGCTGGGAAGACCGCATCTAAAACCGCCTGGCCCGCAGCACGATGATCCGGGTGATTGATGCGATATTCGCCGAAAAATAATGTCCGTGGGTCGCAGGTTACCAGGATATCAGGGCGTTCCTTGCGGATCAGGCGAGTAACATCGCAGCGCAGGGTCAGGTCTGGAACCAGATGCCCGTCCGGGTAATTTAGAAAGTTTACTTCATGAACACCCAGGACCTGCGCTGCAAGACGCTGTTCTTCAAAGCGCGCCCCACACAGCTCTCCCGGGGAGATGGTGAGATCATTTCCCCCCTTATCACCGCAGGTAAGGAGCCAGTATACAACCTGATGCCCAGCTGCGGTCCAACGGGCAATCGTCGCGCCGCAAAAAAACTCCGGATCATCAGGATGAGCTAAGACCACCAGAATGCGTTGAGGTACAGGCCACTCTTCCCACATACTTATTTCTTCTTCTTCTTTCTCGGTGGATATCTCCCGGCAGATGGGTTGGGGGCTCTCCTGATTGGAGGAACGCTCTCAGAGCTGGCAGGTGGATCAGGTTGACCATACTCGTCCTCTCCATCATCGCACTGCGCACATGGTTGTTCAGCCTTTCTCCGCAGGGCTTCCACCTCATCCCAGGGCTGCAGATCCTCAGCAGGATATTCTTTATGCTGCCCATTGTCGAACTCAACCATCACAGCTTGCTTTAGTGGATAGACATCTATGATCTTCCCTTCCCCCTGCGGTGTAATCACCCGCTTATTGCGTTTGGGAAGGGTATTGCGCGCCTGCACATAGTGTTCGTATTCGTACACCAAACAGCAGCGCAGCCGGCCACACATGCCCGTAATTTCTGAGGGGGTCAGGGAAATGCCCTGCTCCTTCGCCATCTTGATCGAGATCGGGCTAAAATCACTCAGGAACATCGAGCAGCAGCGATTTTCCAGGCCGCATGCGCCCATTCCCCCCAGTAATTTGGCTACATCGCGCGGTCCGATCTGGCGCATCTCGACATTGGAGCGTGGATACAGCCGCTGCATGGCATTTCGCAGGTTGCGCAGATCAATCTTACTGCCCTCTGTTTCGGTGCTGTAAAGAATAGAAAGGCGAGCTCCGTCGAATGTGAATTCGGCTGCGACGATTTTTACTCCCTGCAGGCCAGATTCTGCCACCTTGGAGCGGCAGTTGATCATTGCCTCCAATTCTTTCTTCTGCCAAAGCTGGCGCAATACCAGGTCACGCGCAGTGGCTTTCCGATTGATCGCTTTCCAGGATCCCTCCGGGGGAGGAGATGGATTTTGGATGAACTGGATCACCTCACCCAACTGGCGCCCACGGCTGGTTTCTACAACAGCAAAATCTCCAATCTGGATATTCTTGCACGCGCTGGCATCAAAATGGTAAATCTTACCAGTTTTTTGAAAACGAATTCCAACAATAAAAGGTTCCATTAACTCATTCCAGGGATAACAGGGTAAGATCTGTACCAGGCCTCACCCTGTTATCTATCAGTCGACCATAGTAATCGGGATAATATTATCATTCTGCTGGACAGCCGCGACGCTGATCTTAGCAGCAATATCCTCAGCAATATGCTTCAATGCCTGGGACACTGGCGAATCTGGATGGGTGATAACCACCGGCTTACCCTGATCGCCGCCCTGGCGAACAGTTGGATCGATCGGTATCGCTCCAATATATGGTACGCCTGATTCTCGTGCCAGGCGCTCACCACCACCAGAACCAAACACATCCATACGGGTGCCATCCGGCAGATCCAGGTAGCTCATGTTTTCCACCACACCAAATAATGGCACATCCAACTGGCGGAACATCTCCAGGCCTCGGCGGGCATCATCCAGCGAAACCTGCTGAGGCAGGGTGACGATTATGCCGCCGCTGAGTGGTAAGGATTGCGCCAGACTCAGAGCTGCATCACCAGTGCCAGGGGGCAAATCTACGATCAGGTAATCCAACTCGCCCCAGGCAACATCGGTCAAGAACTGCCGGATAGCGGAATGAAGCATAGGCCCGCGCCAGATTAGGGGTTGGTCAGGTTTGACCAGGAAGCCAATGGACATGATCTTGACGCCGTACGATTCAGCTGGCGCCAACTTATCATCATGAGCAGGCGGCAACTGCTGAACGCCCATCATGGTTGGGATATTGGGGCCATAAATATCAGCGTCCAGCAATCCTACCCTGGCGCCATACTGGGCAAGCACAACGGCAATGTTCACTGCCACAGTGCTCTTGCCAACCCCGCCTTTGCCCGAGGCAACTGCAATCGCATTGCGAATCGGCAGTTGGAGCAATCCACGTGCCCGGCCATCGCTGGGCACATTGGCATCCATCTTGACCTCAACGGCGCCCACCCCCGGGATGCTTTCCACAGCCTGGCGAGCATTCTGCTCGATCTTGCCGCGCATAGGGCAGGCGGGAGTGGTTAAAACAATCGTAAAACTAACCCGATCTCCATCAATCTTTAGATCGCGGATCATGTTCAACGTAACCAGATCCTTATGCAGTTCGGGTTCCTGCACCTTACTTAGTGCATCAAGTACTGCTTCAGAGGTAATCTTAACTTGCTTATTCATGGTTCCCTTTCAAAAATTATTAGGCTAACCTTTCTTGGCAGCCTTTGCCGCAGCGGCTTCGGCGCGGGCCGCCTCTTCACGGGCGTAATTTACCGGCCGGATGCTGGCATAATACGAAACCGGCCTGGATAGCCTTTCTTTATTATATATATTTTTAGACTGACGATCATACACCGATAACTCATAATCGTGATCCATTTTTATTGCGTCAAACGGGCAATATTCGGCGCAGAGACCACAATTCATACAAATATCCACATCAATATAAAATTCCGCTGGCTCTGGAATCGGGCGTCCAGTGATTGGATCATTAGTGCGGACAATCCAAATACATTGCGGTGGGCAGACTTTAGCGCAAATACCGCACGAAGTGCAGCGATCCTTTCTTTCTCCGTTCTCTCCAACATCATAAACCAGGAAGGGTGTAAAACGGAATTCTTCCGGTGTAGGCAGTTTCTCCTCCGGATATTGGATCGTGAAAATACCGCTTCCCTCATAGCTGCTGCGGTTAGCCAGGCCCTCACGTGTGTAGTAGCGCTTTCCCAACCAGCGAATATCATCGAGATAAGTGTCAACAAATCGTTTCAGGGTGACACCCAGCCCTTTAAGAATACCCCATCCGTCCATAGGTCAGCTCCGTCTCCTTTGCTGGCGTCTCGCTCAGCGATCTGTTTCACCCAGAACGATATCAATCGAGCCGAGTATCCCTACCACATCCGCTACTTTATTACCCACGCACATCGTTTCCAGCGGAGTCAGGTTGATAAAAGAAGGGGCGCGTACATGATAGCGCCAGGGATTAGGCTTTCCATTCGATATGATATAGTAACCCAGCTCACCCTTGGGCCCTTCTACACGGCCATACGACTCACCAGCAGGAACACGTACTTGATATTGTGGTTTTCCCTCCTGAATCGGACCCTCAGGGATATCGCGCGCAGCTTGCTGAATGATCCGGCAGCTCTGCCGCATCTCATCGATGCGGATCATATAACGATCATAAATGTCGCCATGATAGCGCACTGCCACATCAAAATCAAAGCGATCGTAGATTCCATAAGGGTCGGCGCGGCGGATATCATAAGGAACGCCTGAAGCACGCAGCAGCGGGCCGGTGGCGGAGTAAGCAATCGCCTGCTCGGAAGTCAGCACGCCCACGCCCTGCGCTCGAGAACGGACGATTTCGTTATTCGTCAGGAACAGATCAATTTCATCGATCCGGCGCGGCAGGCGGTCGCCAGCCAATTTGCGGATTTTGTCTAAAATCCCGTCAGGTAAATCGCGCGCCACCCCACCAAAGCGGAAGTAGTTGCACATCATGCGCGAACCCGCCGTAGCTTCGAAGATATCCAGGATTAGTTCGCGCTCCTCAAGAGCATATAGCATCGGGGTAAAGTACGCCCCCAGGTCGTTCAACAAAGCGCCAATGGCCATCAGGTGGTTGCTGATCCGGGTTAATTCCACCATGATCACGCGCAAGTACTCGGCGCGCTCGGGAGGGCGCACGCCCATCAATTTCTCCACCGCCAGGGCATAGCCAAAGTTATTGCTCATCGAAGAAAGGTAATCCAGGCGATCCGTGAAGGGCATATTCTGCAAAAAAGTATTGCGTTCGCCAATTTTCTCGTGATTGCGGTGCAGATAACCCATCACCGGTTTTAACCCGACAATCGTCTCTCCATCCATTGCCACCACTACGCGAAATACACCATGTGTGGAAGGATGTTGAGGCCCCAAATTTACGACAACCGTGTCGGTTTTTATCAACGAAGAGCCATCTGGGCGATTAGATCGAGCCAGGCTGGCATAGAGCAGACTGTCTTTCTCCGCAGTCCAACCGTCCGGGTCAAAATCAACGGAAAAATCAATGTTCTTGCCAAATGGATTCTGATCTTCTGCCCGGCGCACATGTCCATCCGGCCAGCGGCTCTTAAAGGGTTTGCTTTCCTCCTCAAAATACACTTCCCGCCAATCCTTGCGCAAGGGGAATCCGGCAAAGCCCTCCCACATCAGGATGCGCCGTAAATCTGGGTGACCTTCGAACCGGATGCCCAGCAAATCCCAGGCTTCGCGTTCCTGTAGATCAGCCCCAGGGTAAACGGATACCAGGGAAGGCAGGACCGGATCATCCCGAGGCACCTGGACTTTGAATACAAGAGGCGATCCCCCGGTAGTTCGCAAAGCGTGATAGACCACTTCCATCAAACCATCCGGCAGATAATCCACCCCGGTAACGGAAGACAGAAGATCATAACCCAGGTCATCGCGGATGGAAGTGGCAACCTCAACCAATTTTTCCGCTTTAACCAGATAGCCTGAATAGCCTTTACGGGGATCAGCCGTAATATACTCCGGGAAGCGAGCAACCAGCTCGTCTTGTCGCATTTCTTCCAGAGGCGATGCAATTTTTTCAGTCATGTCTCAACTCCCTCAGGCTTCCACGCTTCCCGCGCTCACAGCTTCAGCAGCTTCCAGCTCGGCTTTGCGCCGGGCAGCCACCTCACGCATCAGTTCATACTGACGAGGATCCATGAGGTCTGGGCCAAGCACTGGCACTGGAATTTCCGGGATCGGATCCTTGCCATACCAGCGCACACGCTTGATGGACTGAGTATCGATCAATCTCTGCAGTGTGATCAAACCATGGATCAGCGCCTGCGGTGTGGGAGGGCAGCCTGGGATATACACATCCACTGGGATGTAATTATCGATCCCAGAGACAACATTATATCCCTCCTTGAAGGGCCCACCCCCTGAAGCACAGGCGCCCATTGCCACTACGTATTTCGGTTCTGGCATCTGGTTGTACAGACGCACAATCTGCGGGACCATCTTCTTGGTCACCGTTCCAGCTACAATCATCAAATCGCTCTGTCTCGGGCTGGGACGCATAATTTCCATGCCAAAGCGAGCAAAATCATAGCGGCTGGCAGCTGTACAGATCATCTCAATTGCACAGCAGGCCAGGCCAAACATAATCGGCCACAAGGATGACCTGCGCCCCCAGTTGTAGATCTTATCCAGGGTGGTTATCGCCACCTGCCCCTCTAGCTCAGGAGGAATATCATACCTGGTGTTGTTGATATTATCTCGCCTCATGTCACTCATACGGGATTAACCTCCTCAAACCATTCCTGATAAATGGATTCCAGAATTGCTTCATTGGCCAGATTAAGGTCATCGTAGAACTCAGCCAGTTCAAGCGTCCAACGATAGACCATCCCTAAGGAGACTTCTTCTAACCTGATGTGCGGATGCTCTTGACGCAACGCCAGGGCTATAGCATATGAATCTTCCCAGGTCAACATACAGGCGTAATTATACTCTCTTTCAAGAAAAGGTCAACGTCTAGTAACGCAAATATATATTTGCGAAATTACCATATAAAGGTATAATCACCCTATGAAAACCGTGCGCCAACAAATTTGGGAGTTTATCCGTGCTCACCGGGCTGCCACTGCCACTGAGATCAGTTTGGCTTTGCAGATGACCGAAGCGAATGCACGCCGCCACCTGGGCATTTTAAGATCCCAGGGATTGGTAGATATCATTGGGAAACGCCAGCTGCTGGGGCAAGGACGTCCGTCTCTGGTTTATAGCATCTCTGAGTCGGTCTTAGGACACAACCTCGATCGGCTTGCAAGCGCCCTGCTAACCGAGTTGGGCTCATCGTTAACGGGCGAGGAATACCAAAGCATGTTAGAGCGGCTTGCCCGGCATATGGCCCAAGGATCCAATTCTCATACCAGCCGCCAGATAATCCCTGCAGGCGCTGGGCACCTGACCCAACGATTGAACGCCGCTATCCAACGTTTGAATGAGATGCACTACCAGCCGCGCTGGGAAGCCCACCGCGATGCTCCCCATGTGATCTTTGGTCACTGCCCTTATGCAGCTATCCTGGCCGACCACCCCGAGCTTTGCCTGTTGGACAGTTACTTATTGGAATATCTAACTGGGACAGCCGTCAAACAAACCTCTCGGTTGGAGCGCGACGCACAAGGTGTGCCACAATGCGTTTTTCGTCTCTTGGGAAGCAGGTCGGGATAAAAAGACGGAACATGTGAGACATGATTAGTTCTGGCGATGATTCATTCGCAGGGTAGCTGCAAGACCCACCACAACCAATCCGCTCAAGAAGAGCAGCACAGGATAATCGAGATTAAGCTTCACCAACCAGCTGGCAAGCGCCAGGCTTGTGCCAGCAAGCATCACCCAGCTCAGGTGGATTAGATGGCGGATCATCAATCGATCCAGATGCTCAACTTTCTGGGCTGCCCTCAGACGCCAGCTAAACTCCAGCAAATCCCAGGCAGCGACAGCCGCCGCCAGACCAAACACGATCCATAGGATGGACGCGCCCAGCCACACGCCGCCCACCGCCAGCCCAACCCCCGCCAGCAGAAATATCGGAGAAACCCAATGCTTCCACAGGCTGCCTGCCCAAAGGAGTCCCAAGGCAGCAATTGCCAGAGAAAATGGCCAAAAGCCTGCCCTGCTGAATCCCAGGATGAAAAATACCCCGCTCGCTGCCAGGTAGGTCGCGCCGGGAAGATAAGCCCTGATCATGATCGGCCTCTTTGTCCAACATAACCAGGCATTGCTCGGCTGAGCAGATGATTCAATGCCTGGTGGAAGGGTATGCTGACATCCCAGTCATACACCTGCACTCCCGCTTGCAGCAAGCGCGCTTTGAGCAGTTGGCGTTCCAGGCTTGTCAGGCGCGCGGCTAGCATTCTGTATGGGTCTGTCTGCTGAGAGGCTAGCTCAAAGGTTATCGGATCAGGGCTGATGGTTATCAGAGCATATCCACGCGCCCGCAAACGGACAAGATGATGCAAATCATCGCTGTGCAGTGGGCTGATCACAATCAACTGTGAATGCAGCGGGAAGAGCCGGGTAGGTAGATTTTCCAATTGGTCGAACACCATGCTCTCCCCAGGCTGTGCGCGTGCCAGGGCGCGCAGTATCCGCTCATTTTGAACATAACCATAACCGGGAAAAGTGCGATCCAGGTAACTCCCATACACCAATAACCCCACCCGGTTACCATCCTGCAGCAAGGCCTGGCCCAGGCTGGCGGCTGCCATCACGGCGTGTTCAAAAAGCGCCTCGCCATTAACCTGGATATCGCTGCGCTTTCGTGCATCTAAGATGATCCAGACATTGGCAACACGCTCGTGTTCATAAGCATTGCTGAAGAGTGATCCTGGATAGCGGGCGCTCAGCCGCCAGTTGACCTGGTTCAACGAGTCTCCTGGCTGGAACTCACGCACACCGTAAAAATCCACCCCTGGACCACCCTGCCGAGACGGGATGCTGCCTGCATACACGCGGGTCTGTCTCGGACGGATCGCCACCCGCTTGAGAGGCGGGACATTAGGCAGCAAGAAAAGCTGCCCGGCAGCCGGTGCGAGAATCGTTCGTTGGAACAGGCTCAACCGGTCATTTATTACGATCCGTAGTGCAGTAAACTCGAAAATTCCACGCTCCCCGCTCAAGGTATAGGTCATATCTATCGTCTGGCCAGCTTTCAGCTCGGTCAACAGGTCAGAAGCGCCCTCCAGCGGCTGTAAGCGAGCGGGGATGACATCCTGTATATGTACTTCAGCCAGATTGGCGCCAAGATTGGTTATCACCAGGTGAACGGTGACAGGAGTGTGAACGTGGGCACGCGTTGGAGATATCGTCCGCTCGACCCTCAAGTTAATATTAGTAGGGTGAAATAAGATTGCTGCCCCCAGGTAAACCACCAGGAGGATAGCCAGCACTAACAAGCCCGGTTGAAAAGCTGTCAGGCCCCAAAAAATTAACAGGTAGACCAGAGCGCCAACCAGCGCTAACCTTCCCATTATTTTTCCTTTGGCAGCACCGGGACCGGCACCTGCTCCAGGATCTGGCGCAGGATATCATCCACGGCTTGCCGTCTCATCCAGTAATCTGGTTCCAAGATTAATCGATGTGCCAGGGCCGGGACAAAGTACATCTTGATATCATCAGGTATGACATAATCACGCCCCTCCAGAGCAGCCTGGGCGCGCCCAAGTTTCAGCAGCGCCAGCGAACCCCTCGGGCTGGAACCAACCAGCACGCGCCGATCCTGGCGGGTAGCATGCACGAGGCTTGAGATATAGCGCTCAACATCTGCTGCTACATGCACCTGCTCGATGGCCTGCTGCATCCCAAGCAGGGTTTCGACATCACATACCTTTTGGATAGGCACATCATCGCGTTTCCTCTCCCGCCGGCGGCGCAAGATTTCCTGCTCATCCTCCAGGCTGGGGTAGCCAATGGTCAGCTTTACCAGGAAGCGATCCAACTGCGCTTCCGGCAGCGGGAAAGTGCCCTCATATTCAATGGGATTTTGGGTGGCAATAACGATAAAAGGTTCTGGCAATCGCATCGTCTCACCCTCTAAAGTCACCTGAAGCTCCTGCATCGCTTCCAGCAGGGCCGATTGGGTCTTGGGCGAGGCGCGATTGATCTCATCTGCCAGAACAATGTGGGTAAAAATTGGTCCCCTGCGCAGCTCAAAACAATTTTGCTGCCGGTCGAACCAATAGCTGCCTGTAATATCCCCCGGCAATAAATCAGGAGTGAACTGGATGCGTTTGAAATCCAGCCCCAAGGCCGCTGCCAGGCTTTTTGCCAGCAACGTTTTTGCCAGCCCGGGGTAATCTTCCAGCAGGATATGCCCCCCTGCCAGGCAGGCAGCCATCACCCGGCGGATCATATCTGTTTTTCCAACTATCGCGCTTTCAACCTCACGGATGACCTGCAGGCTGATAGACGATACATCAGCGATATCAATGTTGTTCATGAAGAATTTTCTCCTGTTTCCATCCGGGTTTCCAGATATTCGATAATTTTACGCGGCTGTGAGATCAGCGCTGTGCCTGGTATCTCGCGACCTCTTGCGCTGACCAATTCTGAATAGCGGCGATATGAGGGGACTTCCTGGACAAAATCCAGGTAAGCCCGGATATCCTCCGGGATGTGCAGCTTCCCATGATGAACAGCCAGGCGCGTCTGTTCTGGCGAGAGCCGCTCCTGGTATGCCAGGATATCTACCGCCAGATCTGCCAGCCGGAGGGCTAACAGCCATCTACAGTATTTAGATCGCTGTGCCTGGCGCAGCAGCTCCTCCCAGTCCCTGACGCGGCTCAAACGCTCATTCTGGTTGGGAGATCGGTCAGGTTTTCTCGAGTGCAACAACAGGCTCCAGATCGCCAGGGGGAGTAAAATCACCAGCCAGCTGTTCCAACAATAAGCTTGCGGCAAGGCCTCAAAAATCACTTTACCTGCTCGGAAGAGATAGATGACTGGCTCCAGGAGATAAGTGCGTACCAATGAACGCAGGAGGATAGCAGCCAGCGCTGCTGCAACCGGCAACACCAGGATAAGCCAGATCTGTCGTCCTTGCAGGTAATTTTTCACGCCTGCACCTCTACAGATCGGGCAATCATCTCCAGGCACGCCACAGCTTCGGCTTCTCCCTCGACGCCAGGATCCTTGTCTCCATAGCGCACCCCCTCAAAGAGATAAATTAACTGCTGCACCGGCTTTTCAGGGAAACCCAAACCAACCAGGCGCAGTTCAAACTCCCGCACAGTCATGCCTGGCTTGCGCTTGACCCCTCGCTGCTGGGCCAGGATGCGCTCCATCTCCGCATAGCAGCGCAGGATAATGCTGCGAAAATTGCCTCCCATCTGCAGTTCTCCCAATGCATGGCGAGCCTGTTGGGCCAGCAGATCATGGGCGTCTGGCGCTTGTCGCGCTTTGATCATATACCAGGCAGTAAAGGCGATCAATAAAATTATCAGGCTGACCAAATATGCAATACTGTCAGTGATCGTGGTAGGACTAATCGGATTACTCTCGCCCAAGGCCACTTCGGTTGCCATTTGCGCTGACTCAGGGATATCTTCGGCAGTAGCAGAGACAACCGGTGTAGCTTGTAACTGTTTTCCCGACCTGAAGAACATAAAGATCGCCGCCAGAAGCAGCAAAATCAACCATACTCGATAATTGGATTTCTTCCGAGGGGCTTCATCAGAAGGGACTGTTTTTTGTTTAGGCGAGAAAACCAGATACAGAACTGCGACCAGCAGCAGGAATCCCACCCAAAACCTAAAAACCCGCCACCCATTGAACTGATCCAACAGATCACTCACTTCCGAGATGGTACGCGTGGAAGATAACGTTCCCGCATTGAGCTGCAACTGTTCGAGACCAGATGTGAGTAAAAACAACGCCAGGAGCGCAGTTCCGAGAGCAATACCTAGGGCAACCCTGTTTTGCGGTAATAAGCGATGCAGCACTATGTTATCTCCAGAATCTGCCTGCCAATCATACCATATTTGTGAAGTCGCCTTCTGATCAGGGGCGCCCAGTTGGTTAGAACCCAAAAACAAATATCGTCAAAGTACGTCTCTGGTAGGTTATAATAAAAATACTAACATCGAACAAATTAGGTTCCCGGAAAATGTGATTGGTTCCAATCCGAGATTTTCCATGTCGAAGGCGAGTCTTTGTGCTTGCACGAGTTGATAATGGAGGCAGATCATGCGAACCACCCCTAATATTCCCACTGGTCGAAACGTAAAAACAATATCCTGGCTGGCTGTTTTTATCCTGATTTTCAGCCTGGGCATCGCATCGTGCAACTTTGATCTTGAAAGCGGTGATTCCCTCCAGGAAACCCAAACAGCCATCTCGATCCAACAAACCGATCTGGCGACCAAGGCTGAGGGCGACCTGCAAGGCACTGTCCAGGCCCAGCAGGCCACCATTGATGCCCTTGGTGTTCCTCCCACGCCCGACCTGATGGCGACCCAGATTGCTGGCTCCGTGCAGCAGACGATGGCAGCCCAACTACCTCCGGTCGAGATCACTCCGCCGCCAGGCGAGACGGCCATCCCCATTGAAGCGCCACCAGATACTCCTTTTGCGCCACCAGATACTCCAGTTGTTCCTCCAGAAGATTTCAATGCGCGCATGAAACAAGCCAGCATTTTGCTGTTCGAAGATATCGTTAACGATCCAAGCGAATACCGCTACGCTCAACGCACCCTGGATGCGATGGGATTGAATTATAAAGATGATGGCAGCGCCAAAGGCTGGCTGAAAACTGACCTGCTGGGCAACGGTCCGAATGGACAGCCCTGGGATTTGGTGATCCTGGCGATTGAGGTGCGCGGCGGTGTCTCGGGAGAATATTTCGAATATCTTCAGGATGTGCTGAACAAAGGATCAGCCGTGATCCTGGAAGCCTGGCACCTGGATGCCATCTCTGAAGGCACCATCAGCCCCATCCTGGCGGATTGCGGTGTGCAAATCTATCCCTATTTCCCCAAGACCGGGACGGTCAATGATGTGGTTATCTGGCCGCTCTCCGGGGTCAGCCATCCTATTCTTAACGAACCCAACAGCGGGATGAGCTTCACCAAGGCCCGCGATAAATGGCTGTTCTCCTTCGACCTGGGCTCGTTGATGGCCCTGACCGGAACCGGCGACGCGATGCTGCTCCTGGGAACCAACGCCACCAAAGAATACCAGGATGGCGCCCTGGCAGTCTGTAAAGGCGGGCAGCTGATTATCCAGACCTTCAGCAGCCACTCATTCCCATATAATGTGATGTATCCGTTATGGGAGAATTATATTTACAATGCCCTGAGGTGGCGGCTGCAAGGATCGCCGTAACGCAGCAAGTTATCCGGTTCGAATTTATTGGTGCTCGGGAAGGATTCTGGAGGCAACCAGATGAAGAGATTTCACCGCCAGGGATATGACTGGCGCATATCGACCCATCAGAAGATCATCTATCCGATGCTGTTGATCACCAGCCTGGCTTTGGCGGTGATATCGGGGAGTTGTTCATCCCTCATCACCACGCGGGATCCTGCCCTTCGGGAGACAGAACTGGAGCTGAATGTCCAACAGACCCTCCAGTCTCAGCAAGAGGTAGATGTAGATCTGGAGAATACCCGCCAGGCGCAGCAATCCACATTGGAGGCGATTGACCAAGAAACGCGCATCGCGCAGCAGGCCAGTCCGACCATCGATGCAGCTCAGGCTGCCCAGATGACAGTTCAATCACTCCAGGTTACCCAACCGGCCACGCCATTGGATGCTACAGAAGCCAGCACACCAATCCCACCCACCGCTGTGTCCGATCTTGATAGCATGATGAAATCCGCCAATATCCTGCTCTACGAGGATATGGTTGGGAAGCTGGACACCAACCGCTATGTCAAAGATACGCTGGATGGAATGGGGCTGCCATATAAAGATGATGGCAGCGCTAAGGGTTGGCTTAAATCCGATGTCACCAGCGGCGCACCGGGCGGAAAGCCCTGGGACTTAATCATCATCGCAGCAGAAATTAAGGGCGGCTGGCAGGGAGAGTTTTTTGATTACGTCGAAGATGCTATATCCAAGGGCACATCGGTCATTTTTGAGGTCTGGTATATCAATGAGATGGCTGGCGGGGCGGCGCATTCGCTGTTATCGAAATGCGGTGTGGATTTAGATCGAAATTGGATCAACGTACCTCCCGCCGCGCTGGCAATGTTTCCACTGGTCTCGGATGACCCGATCCTGAATACACCCAACACCCTGTCATTCACTGCCACGACCAGCTACTGGTACGTCGCCAAATCCAAGACAGATATTGATGAGGGTGATTGGTTAAAGATCACCGGCGGAGGAGACGCCCAACTGCTGGTTGGCACGACTGCCGGCAACACGACCAGCCATGGGACAGTGACTGTATGCATGGAGCGCAAACTGATCCTGCAGACTTTTTCTTCTCACAGTTTGACCTTTAACACCATGAAGCTGGTCTGGGAGAACTATATTTACAACGCCCTGAAAGTCCGCTTCCTGGGCCCATAGATCAAAGATACTTCATTCAGGAACAATTCTCGAACGGGCATCGTCCTGGATGCAGGCCACGTCCAACCTAAGGAGGTCTGTATGTCCAAGAAGCGCCTGCTCAAGATTTTCTTCGCCCTATTGATCCCGATGGCGATCGTAGGGCTTTTTGCCTACTCCTCGTATGTGCAGGATCTACCCAATCGCCTGAGCCAACACGAGACGATTGTATTAGGTCAAAACCGCTTTACACCTGGCAGCCAGGCAAACCTGCGTGTGCTGGTGCGCGATAGCCGGGATGGCGCGCCCCTGCCAGACGCAGAGATCGAACTGGCCTTGCGCCCCAGCCAGGGAGGCAAAACCCTGCTGGTTTACCGCGGGCGCACAGACGCTCAAGGCAGCGCGGCGGTAGCGTTTCAGGTGCCTGAGGAGCTGGCTCCAGATCAGGTGCTGGAAGTGAAGACCAGTTCCAGCCTGGGGTCGGACACACTTGAGCGGCCTGTCACGGTTGCCCGGGATTACCGCATCTTGCTCTCCACCGATAAGCCGCTCTACCAGCCGGGGCAGGTCATCCACCTGCGGGCGCTGGCGTTGAGCACTTTTGACCTGCAGCCTGCCGCCGGGCAGGAATTGGAAATCATGATTGCCGATGGCAAGGGCAACCGCGTCTTTCGCAAGAAGCTCACCACCAGTGAGTTTGGGGCTGCCTGGGTGGATTTCCAGCTTGCCAGCGAGGTCAACAGCGGCGCCTATAAGATAACTGCTGCCCTGGGCAACACCTCTTCCGAAAAAACAGTCACCGTGGAGCATTATGTGCTGCCCAAGTTCGCGGTCACGCTCGAGACCGAACGGGCTTTTTATCTCCCCGGTGAGCACGTCAAGGGTGCTCTGAAAGCGAACTATTTCTTTGGGAAACCAGTCTCTGCAGGGCAGGTGAGACTGGAAGGCTATACCTTCGATGTGCAGAAAAACCTGGCCTTCAACCTGCAGGGAACCACGGACGCCAACGGCGACTTCAGCTTCGAGTTTGACCTGCCGGGATATCTTACGGGCAGCGAGCTGGAGGGCGGGCTGGGGCGTTTCTACCTGGAGGCGATGGTCACCGACCAGGCCCTACACAGCGAGGTTGCCAATCTCTCCTTACCCGTTTCGGGCAGCGCCCTGGTGATCGAAGCCATCCCGGAGGGCGGGAAATTCCGCTCCGGGCTGGAGAACATCCTGTATGTGCTGGTCAGCTATCCAGATGGCGCGCCCGCCCAGGCATCGTTGAGCCTAACTTTTTACAATGAAAATAACCAAAATCTGCAAGCTGAGACGGGCGCGTATGGACTGGCTGAAGTCCGCCTGAACCCTCAATACCCTTACCAGCAAATCCTGATCGAGGCGCGTGACCTGCAGGGCCACACCGCCCAGCGCGAGTTCTATTTCGAAGGCGAATACAGCCAAGAGAGCGTCCTGCTGCGTCCAGAGAAGCCGGTTTACCGGGTCGGCGACGCAATGCGCCTGTATCTAATGACCTCCCAGCCCAAGGGCACGGTTTACCTGGATATCGTGCGCGAGGGACAAACAGTCAGCACACGCAGCGTTGAGGTCGACAACGGTAAGGCAGAAGTGATCGTCGATCTCACCCCCGACCTGTACGGCACGCTCGAACTGCATGCCTATAAAATCCTGCGCTCTGGAGCTACCACCCGCGACACCCGTCTGGTGGTGGTCGACCACGCGGATGATCTGAGCATCCAGTTCAACCCCTCCCAGGAGGTCTACCGCCCCGGCGATCCCGCCAGCCTGATGATCCAGGTCAATGGGCAGGATGGCGCCGGCGCTCGGGCGGCCTTGGGGCTGGCAATTGTGGATGAAGCCGTCTTCGCCCTGGCGGAACAGGACCCTGGCTTTGCCAAGCTGTATTTCATGCTCGAGCAGGAACTGCTCGTTCCCCGCTATGACCTGCACGGCTTCAGCGTGCCAGAACTGGTGAAAGGCGTCCCGGTTGACAGCCCAGAACTGCTGACGGCGATCGAAGATACCGCCCAGGCCTCCCTGGCTGCTGCGACCCGCCAGGGGGCTGCTTTCAGCCTGGAAGCCAACTCGCACATAGATGCCCAGATGCGGGCGATCCAGAAGCAAGCCGAAGCATTCAGCGGATTGAGCAAGGTGCTGTTCGTATTCTTCCTGCTGATCCCCCTGGCTGTCCTGGGGCTAAACGGCTTCACCTTGTGGAAGAAGAAGAGTCTGGGAAGCAGCCTGGCAATTGTATTGGCCCTGCTTGCAGTTATCGCGCTGCTCGTTCTGCTGTGGCCTTTGGGTCAGGATGCGGAATGGGCGCGTACGCCAGCAGATCGTCTGGGATTATTGATGGAGTGGCTGTTCTACCAAAATTCATGGATGTTAGCCATTTTGGCCTTGCTCTCTCTGCTCGGTCTATTCACCCTGATCGGCATCGCCTGGAAGCGCCGGGAGGCCAGCCTGGGCTGGAGCCTGGGCTTGCTGGCGCTGTTCTTTGTTGTGCTGGGCTTCATGGTTTTCGCCCTCGCTCAGTCTGGCTTATCGCCTGATGAAGGCTACATCGTTCTGGGGCTGGTCTCCCTGGCTTGCCTGCCGCTGGCCTTTTTGCTGCGCAGTGGTGATTTTCTCCGTCAGCGCCAGATCTTCCCCGGCCTGGCAGCTTTCTTGAGCGCTATTTTCCTGATCTTTGGCGCGGTTGCTATCCCTTCTCTTTCTTTCAATATGAGGTCCGCTGGAGGCATGGAGGATCTGATGATGCAGGCCCCTCGCCCAGCTGGTCTGCTGAATGGCGCTTTGCCGGTAGTGGAGGAAGTTGATGTGATGAAAGAAGTTGAAACGGGAGCTGCACCGCCGAGTGAAGCCGACGAAGCCCAGACCAGCCAGGCTCCTCGCCTGCGCCAGTATTTCCCCGAAACCATGCTGTGGATCCCTGACGCCGAAACGGGGCCAGATGGCGCGCTGGAACTGGATTTCCCCGTGGCAGACAGCATCACCACCTGGCGCATCACTGCCCTGGCCTCCACTCAGGATGGCCGCTTCGGCTCGACCACCGCCGGGCTGCGCGTCTTCCAGGATTTCTTTATCGATCTCGATCTGCCGTTAGCGCTAACGGTAGATGACGAAATCTCCATCCCGGTAGGCGTGTTCAACTACCTGGCAGAACCCCAGACCGTGCAGCTTGAACTTGAGCAGGCAGACTGGTTCCAGCTGCTGGATGAGCCGGTCAAACAGATCGAGATCGCCGCCAACGACATCAGCGTGGTGTATTTCCGCATTAAGGCGGTCGATTTCGGCCTGCAGCCCTTCAAAGTCACCGCGCTAGGCTCCAAGATGTCCGATGCCATCCTGAAAGAGGTGCACGTCTATCCCAATGGCAAGCACATCAGCTATACGCAATCCGACCGGTTGGAGCCCGGCCAGCCCGTCAGCCAGAGCGTGGTCATCCCCGGCGAAGTGATCCCCGGCACGCAGACCCTGCTGGTCAAGATCTACCCCGGCATCCTGAGCCAGGTTGTGGAAGGCCTGGACAGCATCCTGCGCATGCCCTACGGCTGCTTCGAGCAGACCACCTCCATCACCTACCCGAATGCGCTGGTGCTGGATTACCTCAAGACCACCAACCAGGCTTCCCCCGAGGTGCAGATGAAAGCCGAGGAGTACATCAACCTGGGCTACCAGCGCCTGACCACCTTCGAGGTGCAGTCCAGCGGTGGCTTCTCCCTTTTCGGTGAAGCCCCGGCTGACCGCATGCTGACCGCTTATGGTCTGCAGGAGTTCGCCGATATGAGCCGGGTGTACGATATCGACCCGGCCCTGGTGCAGCGCGCCGCCGAGTGGCTGCTCAACCAGCAGGCCTCGGACGGCTCGTGGGAGAACGATCGCGGCCTGGTGCACGAGAACACCTGGTCGAGCCTGGGGGATGATCGCCTGCCGGTGACCGCCTACATCGCCTGGAGCCTGGTGGAAGCCGGTTATGGCGACGAATCCCGCACCAAAGCGGGCATTGCTTATGTGCGCGAGAACAGTTCCAAAGCCGAAGATGCCTATGTGCTGGCGCTGGTCGCCAACGCCCTGGTGGCGGCGGATATGCAGAGCGGCGAGAAAGTTACCCCAGGGACGGAAGCCGTGCTGGATCGCCTGGCGCAGCTGGCAGTAGCAGAAGGCAATGGCGCATACTGGCCCAGCGGTGTGGCGACCTTCATGGGCAGCGAGGGGCAAACTGGCAGCATCGAGACCACCGCCCTGGTAGCCCTGGCCTTCCTGCGCTCGAACACCCACCCTGACCTGGGCAACGCCGCCCTGCTCTACCTGGTGCAGCAGAAGGACAACTTCGGCACCTGGTACAGCACCCAGGCGACCGTGCTGGCCCTGAAGGCCCTGATCCAGAGCGTGCGAGCAGGCGGAGAAAGCACTGATGCAAGCGTGACGATCACCCTGAACGGCGGGCAGAAGCGCAGCGTGCAGGTCAACCAGGAAAATTTCGACGTGGTGCAGCTGCTGTCCTTTGATGACCTCAACCCCGGCAAAGACAACCTGGTGCAGATCGAAATGCAGGGCGAGGGCAATCTGATGTACCAGATCACCGGCGGCTACTACCTGCCCTGGGAGAAGCTGGCGCTCTACCCGGAGCTGGTTCCAACTCAGGAGCTGGTCACCATCCAGGTGGACTACGACCGCACCGAGCTGGCGGTGAACGACACCGTCAACGTAAACGTGACCATCACGCTCAACGAGCCGGGTGGGAAAGCCGAATCGGCCTTGATCGACCTGGGGCTGCCGCCTGGCTTCACCGTTCTGACGGAAGACCTGCAGGCGCCGATCGCCCGCTTCAACGATGTGCCCGAAGACTACGCCTTGCCCACCATCCAGCGCTACGAATTGACCGGGCGGCAGATCATGATCTATGTCAGCAACCTGAGCTTCGGCAGCCCGCTGCAGTTCAGCTTCCGCCTGCGCGCCCTGTTCCCCCTGCTGGCGCAAACCCCTGCCAGCAGCGCGTATGATTACTATAATCCGAATGTGGCGGGAGAGGCGAAGCCGGAGACACTGACGGTAGTCCCGTAAATACTTGCATAACCAGAGCCTTGTCATTGAATTTCTGGCTTTGTTGCCTACCTACTGATCCTGTCTCTCCTAATTTACGGCGATGAAATTAACCCCAGGGATGCCCTTGAAATGCTCATCCTGCGTCCAGAGGGCAGCCTGATTGGCACGGGCAGCGGCCAGGATCAGGCTGTCAGCCATCGGTAGCTTCATCTCAGCTGAAATAACCGCCGCGCTGATCGCCAGTGGAGCCGTCACCTCGATCAAGGTGCCCTTATATAAATCCGCGATGCGTGTTTCAGCAGCGCCTAAACCCTGCTGCTGCAGAATGCGTTTGAACACTTCATAAACACAGATCACCGGGACCAACAGCTGGTCAGTATCTTCGATCACAGGAGCGAAGAAACCGGCATTTCGACCATCGGCGAAATATTCCAACCAGCCCGAGGAATCGACAATATTCATACCCGGTCTTCCTCATCCCGCTGGACATCGGTGTTCAGCCCTCTCAGCGATCCACGCGCTTCTGAAATCGGGCGGATGGGGATCAGCACAACGCGATTGTCATACAGGATCACCTGCATTTTCTGTCCTGGCTTAATTCGCAGGTGTTTGCGCGCTTCCCGCGGGATAACAACCTGATATTTTGTTGAAATAGTAACAGAATTCATACATTTCTCCTATCGATATTGAGAACGTAATACGATTATACCATAATCAAAAAAATGCAATCGCCCGGCAGTTGACCTGTCGGGCGTTCTGAGTCCAGGGGCGATGCCCTCTGCCTGGTCATTGACCTCTTTTACTCGGGAGTCTTTATAACCCGTACTACGAAATGATAGGAGTCTGTAGAACCTTCACTTCTTGGGCGATGCGCGGCCCTAGAGTGACTTCAGCCGATTCGAGATCATAACGAACCTGCAGCCTCAGCCAGACAGCCGCGCTCGTGCCAAAGTAGCGCGCCAGCCGCATGGCTGTATCCACGGTAATTGCTCGCTCGCCGCGAATTATCTGGCTGATCCGAATCGGAGGTACGCCAATATCTCGGGCCAGACGATATCGTGTGATTCCAAGCGGCTTGATGAAATCTTCTAAGAGGATCTCACCAGGATGAATTGGGGACAACTTATTATCCATATATTTGCTCTTTCATGAATGGTAGCGTATCATGCTCCGATAATATCGTCAAGCGTACATACTTGCTGACAGAGTTACCACGAGAACGACCGATTGCCCGGCAGTTGAACTGCCGGGCAATCCGAGGAGGGAAAAAAACAAACGCTTCAGCTTCGTTTCAGCTTGCGCAGCGTGCCTTGCACGGCCTTATCCACCAGGTCTTCAGCGGTGAGCTGATCGCCGTAGACCTCCTTCGCCAATCGAGCTTGCTCGATGGTGACATGGTGGATGCGCATTTCGATGATCTGCTCTGCGTCCAAATCCGGCAGTTCCAGGCTGTAAATGGCGCGCACATACTCCGGATCGACATGATGGATGCCAAACTCGATGATCTGGTCATAATCCAGAGCTTCAAGGCCCAGGTCATGCATTGCCCGCACATATTCTGGGTCGATGTTGTGGATGCGCAGTTCTACCAGCTGATCGACATCCAGATCGGGCAGGCCCAGCCCTTTCATCGCCTCGAAATATTCCGGGCTGACGTTATGAATGCGCATTTCCACAAATTCTTCCACCGAGAGGTCCTTCCCGATGAACTCCTTCAGCAAGCGGGCGTCATCAGGACGCACCCCGTGGATCTTCATTTCAATCAGCTGCTCGCAGGTCAGATGGCTCAGCCCCTGCTCCATCATGTGGGCAACAAACTTGGGAGAAACGCCGTGGATGCGCATTTCGATCAAGTTTTCCACATCGAGATCTGACAGCCCGGTCTCAACCATACCGCGCACATAGCTCGCGCTCAGGTTGTGGACGCCCATCTCAACAGCATCCTCTGCAGTCACCGGACCCAATCGTTGGGCTTCTCGCACCGCCTCCAGGTCCACCGAATGGATGCCGAACTCAAGCAGATCATCCAGATCGAAATCATCCAGCTGTAAAGCCAGCACCTGGCGGATGGTTTCGGCGCTCAGTCCGTGATCAGCAAACTCCACCATCTGATCAATATCCAGATCACCCAGGCCCAACTCGTGCAGTTCCAGGATATATGCTGGAGGCACCTGGTGCTCCAACAGTTCCACCAAATCATCCGTACTCCACTCCCGGCGGCGCACTGCCAACAGATCATCCAACTCCTGCGGGGTGACATCCGCTTCCTGCAGATCAATGATCTGCTCGGGGGTGAATTCGATATCATCTCGTTTGATCGCTGCGGCGTAAGAGGGATCTGGATGGCGCGGGCGGCGCCCTAAAAAGACCTTGCGGTGGCGGGGAGGCCGAGGCGGGCGAGGCGGACGAGGTGGGCGCACAGATATGGAAGGCAGGGGAGGAATAGGCGGCAGTGGGGGGATGGGTGGCACAGGAATTGGGACGGGAACAGACCTCACCCTGAAAAATTTACCGGGATGCTCGCCCTCATCCGATCCAGTAAACTCATTGCCGGCGTCAGGCAGATCCTGCCAGGCCGCTTGCGCCTGTTCCTCAACACTGCCTTCAATGCCCCCCTGGCCGGCAGACGACAGGCTTTCATCTAAAGCATTCAACAAGGTCATCGCCTCAGCGGCAGTGATCTTACCATTGCTCAGCATTTCTAGAATCATCATCTTCTCGTGACTCATCATGAACTCCGATCGTAATCTCTCAAGGTTTGTTCTTCAGTTTTTCCAGCAAAACGGCAGCCTCCTGGGCAGTCAGCAAGCCAGCGTTCAGCTGCTCCAAAATGGCCTGACGCCGTACAGCAGGATCCTGCCGGGCTTCACCAGGCTCTTCTGGCTCAGCTTCTTGCGCGCCCAGGCCTAACTGAGCCACGATCTCGCCCAGCTTGCTGCGGATCGTCCAGTAGGAGATGCCCAATTCGCGCTCCATCTCCTTGATGTTGCCCTTCGATTTGACAAACATAACCACAAAATCGAAATCGTTCGGGCTGAGACGGGAGAATAAATCGGGTTCGAATGAACCCGTCACCTCGGTTCCGCAGTCCGGACAGCTTAACCGGGTGACGATCAGGTCGCCATTGCAGGCTGGACATTTTTTGGGCTGTTTTGGCATGCTCGCTCCTTTCAGTTTCAATAATTTTTATCATACACCAATATATTTGTCTTGTCAACAACAATTTTGATATTTCGCTCGGATTCTATGGATACGCTTGCCAGGCATGGATATGATAGAATGAGCCTGCTCGATATCTGACCCCTTCTAGCCACTACCTCAAGGAGTTCACTCATCCATGAGCGAAAAAGCCTCCCCTTCCCCTCATATCGGCCGCTTCCTGGCTGGGATCGCGGCGCTGATCTATGACCCGCAGACCCAGCGCTACCTGCTCCTGCGCCGCGCCTCCGACCGGGATTTCGGCGCAGACCGTTGGGAGTGCGTCACCGGGCGAGTAGATCAGGGCGAGAGCTTTGCCCAGTCTCTACACCGCGAGGTGGGCGAAGAGATCGGAGGTCGGGTGCAGATCGACTTTATCGTCGGCACATCCCATTTCTACCGCGGCCCTGCTACACCAGAATACGAACTGCTCAGCGTGCTCTATGGCTGCACCATCCTCAACCCGGATGAAATCCGCTTCGGCGCGGAACACTCCGAGATGCGTTGGGTCAGCGCGGATGAAGCGCTGGTTCTCTTCCCTCAGGGCTACTGGCTGCGGGAAGTGATCCAGCGGGCGGAAACGCTGCGCGCCCACCTGCCAGCCGTATTGATCGATATGTTCCACCAGAACGAGTTCGAGATCATCTGATTGTTGAGAAGAAGACAACCATGAACCTGAAAAAAAGCAAAAAAAGCGCCCTGATCTTAAGCTGCATTGCTGTTATTACTTACACCCTGGTAAGCGCCTTTCTAAACATCCTGCTGCCCTACTGGATATCAGGTGATCTGCGCTCGATCGTGGCCCATCCGGAAAACCTGGGACGTTCCACGGATATAATTGCCCTGGCAGCCATCATCATACTGGCACTGGTAGCTCTGGTGTCATTGGCAGCCTACTGGCTCTACCAGTTCTTTGGCGAGGCTTATTATGGACGCAAAGGGGCTTTCCGCTGGGCGCTGTTCGGCGGGTTGTTTGGTCTATTATCGCAGTTAGCCTTCTGGATCGTCCCTGATCTGACTGTCGTGCGGGTGATCTGGCAGTTCGCCAGCGCCATTATCGCCTTTTTTATTGCCCGCATCATCCTCCCCCTGGAACATCGCGGTTGAGGCAGTTTTATATTAGTGAAAAACGGAGCGCCGCCCAAAAGTTCAGCGCATCATCGATACATCGCAATATTTTAGGCAGCTGCGGCTTGCGAAAAAACACAACTATTTCAAGCTGAGTTCAGGTAGAAAATATGCTCATTTCTGCCGCTCCTCCAGCTCCTGTAATGCCAGCAGATCCTGCTTTAGATTGCGGGAACGGATGATCATACTGATCAGATAGACAAACATTGCACCGAAAATAACTACATAGCCAGCAATCAAATACACAGTTGTCTCAGCAGGGCCTTCTTGAAATAACATCGCAATCTCCTGGGGATAATAAACCATCATGATTTGAGCGGATGGTTAACTCATCGTTTTCAGCTTCAGTTGTTCCACTTGATCCGAAAGGCGACCCAAACGCACACGGCGCCAGAGCAAATCAATAAAAATTAATGAAAATACCAATAGACTGAATAGAAAGGTATGCAGCATTTTCGGCGTCATATCGAAAGCGCCTGTCGCGCCGGGCTGATTTGTGCCAATGATCACGGGATGGATGGTGCGAAACAGGCGCGCAGAGAAGAATGTGAGTGGAACGCTGACAAAACCAATAATAGCATACACCGCCCCAAAGCGGGCTCTCCGGTCAGGGTCTTCGATGCCTGAACGCAGCATCAAGTATGCCGCGTAGATCAGTTCCATGATCATGGCAGTGGTCAGGCGCGGGTCCCAGGTCCACCAGGTATTCCAGATCGGCCGCGCCCAGATCGAGCCGGTGATGATATTTATCAAAGCAAAAACCATACCGATTTCCACGGCGGATAGCCCGATGATATCCCACTCCCGATTAGCGGTGCGAAGATATGCAAATCCTGCGATGGCGGCTGCCAGGAAACCCAACATGCCCACCCAACCTGCCGCAACGTGGAAATAGAAAACCTTCTGCACCTGGCCCATCACCGCTTCGAGAGGGGCATAGAAAAATACCATAGCCGTGGCGGCAATCAGCAGTAAAACCGTGACAATATCCAGACTCGTTAACAGCCGAGGTTTAGCATTCAAATCATTACTCCTTTTTATTCTTCCACCACATAATCAAAAACCATGAAAGCGATCGCAGTAAATATCACATCATACACAATCAACAGGTTCATCCAGGGCCAGATTTCACTCATCTGGAGGCCCTGGAGAAAACCACTGCTGGCCTTCACCGAGGCGATAAAGACGGGAATAATCACGGGGAAAAGCAGGATTGGCAGCAGCACATCCCGGGTGCGGGTCTGCACAGCCATGCTGGACAGCAGCGTACCAACCACCACATATCCGATCGAGCCCAGCAGAGCAATCGCGATCATTCCCGGGCTGATTACATTAGTGTTGTAGAAAATGCTGTATACTGGCAATATGATCGCTTCAACGATTAACATAAAAATGAGATTGCCCAGGGTCTTACCAAAATATATCGCGCTGCGATCCACTGGCGCAAGCAGTAAACCATCCAAACAGCCGCGATCTTTTTCCATTGCCATGGAGCGATTCAGCCCCAGGGTGCCTGCAAAAACAAAAGTTACCCACAATACTCCTGAGGCGACCTTCTGGCGAGTTCCAGGGTCCAACTCTAAGGCAAAGTAGAAGATCAGAATCACCAACAAAGCAAACACCAGCATCGCCGAGAGCAGTTCTCGGCTACGCAGCTCAGCCGCCAGGTCCTTCCAAACAATTGCCCACAAAGCCCGCAAGAAGGAGCGCATCTTATGCCTCCTTCAGCGCCTGCTGGTAAAAGGCCAGCAGATGGTCGGGGGCCAGCTCGCCGCGCCTGGCTGAAGCTATGATCGTTCCGCGCGAGAGAATATCAAAACGGGAGGCCAAATCCGCTGCACGGGCCAGGTCATGCGAGGTCATCACCACCGTCCGCCCCCGGGCCGCCACCTCGCGCAGCACATTGTCCAACATGACACACGCATCCTGATCCAGTCCAGTATGCGGTTCATCCAGGAGCATCACCAGCGGATCATGCAGCACTGCCCGCCCGATTGCCAGACGCTGCTGCATGCCGCGCGAAAAGGTGCGCACCAAATCCCGGCGGCGCGAGGCCAGATCAACCATGACCAACACCTCGTCTATCCGGTGCACCAGATCTGGCACACTGTACATACGACCGTAAAACTGCAGGTTTTCTTCCGCTGAAAGATCCCCGTACAGCAAAGGCAAGTGTGAGACCACACCCAGGGTGCGGCGAACGTGAGCTGCCTGCTCAGGCAGGCGATGCCCGGCGATGCGCACCTCCCCCATCGAGGGGCGTGAAAGAGAAGCTAAAATGCGTAAAAATGTGGTCTTTCCGGCTCCGTTTGGGCCCAGCAGAGCTACAAACTCTCCTTCTTGGACTTGAAAATCAACCCCCCGCAGCACGGTCTTCAAACCAAACCGCTTGACGAGCTTACGAGTTTCAATCATGCCGTAACCACCCATAGGCGGGATCTGCTAACCACCAGAGGTGGAGCCTGTCATTGTTTCTTGCAGCCGGGCTTTTAGCTCCGCACGCCGGATTTTATAAGCATCTTCAGGCAGCTGCCCTTCCTGGTAGAGATCATCCAAAGCCAGAATCGCGTCCATAATTGCCTCGGGGGTTTCATTAGCATTTGAGAGTGGAGCAACCTCAGGCTCTAGATCTTTATCCAATATATTTCTGCGGTAAAACCAAACGCCAGCGATAATTAAAGCAATTCCTAACGAGGCCAGACCAACGATCAGGCTTGAATTCAGGTCTGTATTTCCTTGCTTGCCCGAGATGGATATCTCGAATGACTGTCCAACCTGCATGGCGCTGCCATTATACATGTGGTATTGTATGCCTTGCACATCACGCACCCCAGCATCCTGGATGGTGTCACCTTTGATACCCAGGCCATCTTCTGGTACAAGAATCACAACTGCGCTGGTTGGCATACGAATCGGGCGCACAAGCTCCAATCTGCCGTCGTAGGGCATGTCATAAGTAAACAGCACCTGGTAGCTGCCTATGCCAGGGCGAACTGGATAAGTATCGGCAAAGCCATCCTCGGTGGGCAGATAACGCTCTCCCAACACACCATCCTGGAACTCCAGGTTGGCGGCGCCTTGCGGTAGCGCGAACGATAAAACAGGCTGGCCTTCTTCGGCAGCTGCCAGGGTTTTACTGCTGGGATTGGAAATCACATATAGTTCAACCACCCGCAACGTCTTTTCATCTACCAGTTCAAAAAAATAGTGCAGGCGGTCTACTACCAGGATGGATGAGTCAGAGGTTCTATCGTAGACCAGGATGGGCATCTCCAACGAGGTCATCCCAGGCTCCACCGTTAGAACCTCCGAGCCATAGGTGATACCCTGAAATTGCAGCGTTGACAGGAACATTCGCCCCTCGGGCATCTCAATACTGGGGAAGGTATAAACACCGTCAGGCTGAAGCGTGGCGGTTCTAGTGATGATGAGCTGCATCTGGTCGAAGCCATGCAGAGTAACTGTCAACCCCAGCGGGATTTGCAAATCGCCCTCATATGTGATCTGCCCCGATATGATGCCCAGGCTGTCTGTGCTGCTGATCTCTTGAGTGGGGGTGATTTCTACGGATGGAGTGAGCTGATCAGCCGGTGTTTCCTGGGCAGTCACAGCTGTTGCTGCTGCGACCTGGTCTGATGCAGGAGCAAAGGTTAAAGAGCGCAGATAATCGGTCAAAGCCCAACTCTCATCAAGGCTTAGTTTATCTGCAAAGGCAGGCATTGCAGGCCCGGCACCCTGCCGGATCACCTGGAAAAGATCTGATCCCGACTTGCTTGCCATCAACTCTTGATTGGTAAGATCTGGCGCACTGGCCTGGTCTGGCATGCCTCCTTTGCCATCTTTCCCATGACATTCAACACAGTTTGCCTGGTAGATTTCAGCTCCCATCAGCAGAGTCGCGGGTGTCGTGCTAAGACTATAGAGATAGGCCACCACATCCCAGCGCTGGCGATCGCTCAAGCTCTTGAAAGCGGGCATGAATTTTTCCAGGTTTCCCTGAGTGACTGTCTGATACCAATCCACAGGCCGCGACAGGCGAGCCAATTCTGGAGCGCTCAGGGCGGGCACCGGATTTGCCAGCTGCGCAGCACGGGAGCCATTTCCCAGACCAGAGTCTCCGTGACAGGGAGCGCATTTCTCGACATAGATGGGCTGTCCTCTGGATGGATCGGGGGGCAGCAGCGGGAAAAGCGGTCCAGAGGTGGCTTCAACCTGGGATACCTGTTCTACCGGAGGTTGGTAGCCAGGCGGCGGGGTTACATCGCCAGCCAGAGAAAAATTACAGGCTGAAAGGATCAGGATAAGTAGGAAAGGAAACAGGCGTGATAATTTCATCCGGTTTGATATACCAATCTCTCTGCTGGTATCCAAGCTCTCAGCCGGCATTCCGGGCGCCGCAGCGAGGACAGAACAGGTCCGATTTTTGCAGTGGGCTGCCGCATTTTGGGCAAAAACCGGCTGCTTTCTCCTGCCGCACCCTGCGCCGATTAGCCAGCATCACTTCCAGGTCGTCCGATGGATCAGCGATATCAGTGCTGACCCCGCGGGCTGCTTTGCGTCCATTGCCGCTCACCTGGGCTCCATCGGCGCGACGGGCGGCGATGGCAGCTTCCAGGCGGTCTTCAGCTATTGTTTCCTGGAGTACTCGAGGTTGAACAGCATCCAGACGTCGTAAAATATCCGCTCCTTTGCTCAGCAACTGCGCTCTTTGTGCAGGATAATCTTCAACGGGTATCTTTCCCAGTGCATGGTCGAAATCCAGCTCATGCAATGCCTCCAGCAGGCGATCTCGTTCCGCCAGCAGGGGAGATATGCCCAGCTCATCCTGGCTTGGAGTTCCACCTGGTGCGGTGGTTAGGCGCTCGAATAGAGGGCGGCTGATGAATAAAGCCACCAAGATCAGCAAGGCGACAATGAGAAAAAGTGAGCCGATATCCACGCTGGATTACTCCGATAGCAGGCTGTCAATCGCCTGGAGAATTTCATTAAGAGAAAGGAACGGGCTGAGTTTTACATAAGCCAGAATTCCATTCCGGTCAATGATGTAGGTCTCAGGAACACCTGTTGTGCGATAGGCCTGGGAAATGCGCGTCCCCAGGTCAGGCCCGTTGGGAAAGGTAATATCGAACCTTGCCAGATATCCCATGGCGTTCTTTTCGGTATCCGTCCAATCCACACCCAGGAAGATCACATCGCCGCGCGGCTGGTAGTAGCGCCAGGCAGCTTCCAGATCAGCCGCTTCCTGCTCACAGGGCTTGCACCAGGATGCCCAAAAGTTGACCAACACAACTTTCCCCCGCAAATCCGCCAGGCGATACTGCTGTCCATCGAAACTGGTCAGGGTGAAATCCGGCGCCTTACTGCCCACCGCGACAGGTCCTTGCTGGGTCCTGAGCAAGCCTAAAAATAATAATACCAAGAGCGCTGCCAACCCCACCCAGGCAAGAATGCGCCCCCAGTGGGGGCGTTCACTCACCAGAGAGCCGTTCGTGACTATTTCTTGATTATCGGAAGACATGCAGACTCCTACATTTTTCGCAGTTCTTCTTCCAGACGTTCGACATATCCATCATCTGAGGTGATCTGGGGTGCTGTAGGCGCCTCAGCCTGAGCAGGCGCACTTCGCCACATTCGTAATGCGCGCGCCAGGATAAAGAACCCTGCCAGGAAGGCCAACGGAGGGACAATATAGACCAACCAGTTGAGTCCACGCGCTGGCGGTGTTGCCAGCACCCGGTCCCCATACTGCTCAACAAAATAATCTTTGACCTGCTGGGCAGTCCACCCCTGCGCCAGTTTATCCCGGATCAGATTACGCCATTCAGCGCAAGCCTGAGTGGGGCAAACATCCAGAGGGGTATTTTCGCACACTGGGCAGTATAGCTGTCTGGCGACGGCATTTACCTCGTCATCCGTGGGCAGGCGGGTTGGCTCCTGAGCCAGAGCGGGGCTGACAATTATCAGCGTTGCCAGGAGCAGAAATGTTATCATCAGCCAATGATTTGCTCTCACAGACTTCTTCACATTCATGGCCTCTACCGAATGATTGCCTTTGAGCCGCATAACACAACCGAATCATCAAACCTTAGCGCTGGCATATATCTGCTCGCGTGTTCGTTCGGCAGCCAGGTCAGCTTCTTTATCCGGCCAGGCAGCCACCAAAGTGCCCAAGATAAATACGATTCCTCCCAACCAGAGCCAGTTTACCAGCGGATTGTGGTAAACCTTAAAAGTCGCTCCTTGTGAGGAAACCGGCTGCCAATCCACCAGGATGACATATAAATCATCTTCCATCGTACTGCGAACACCCGGAATAGTTACTGGCTGCTGCGACTCATAATAAAAATCACGCCGAGGGTATAACTCTCCCAGGTATTTCCCATCCCTGGTTACGCCCATCACCGCCCGAGCTACGTTGCGTCCATCAGACGTATTGAAGATCGACAGCGAATCGTAAGTCAAGGTATATTCGCCCAGGCTGATCTGCCCGCCCTGCGGTAAGGTGCCCTGCGTCTCAGTCTGGAATACCTCGATGCCGATAATGCCAATGGCCATCAAAACCACACCCAGATGGATGATATATCCACCATAGCGGCGGCGATTGCGTTCTGCCAAACGCCACAAAGCCAGCAAAAAGTTTTCACCCGCCCTGCGGCGGCGAGCATCCGCCCCACGGTAGAATTCATACAGCGTCACCGATATAACAAAAGCAACCAGCCAAAAGCCTAGCAATGCCGCCCAATTTCGCATCCCTGCCAGCCAGGGCAGCAAGATGCCCAACAGCGAGAAGATGGTGGGTTTCCAGATAGCCTTGCCCAGCGTTTTAACCGTCGAGTGCCGCCAGGCTGCCAGAGGGGCAATGCCCATCAGCAGCAGCAATCCTGCAAAGAGAGGCCCAGTTGCCTGCTCATAAAAAGGTGGCCCTACGGTGACTTTTTGGCCAGTGAGTAGTTCCGATATCAAGGGGAAAATGACTCCCCAAAAGCACACCACCAGGACGCCAATGAAGAGCAGATTGTTGAGCAGGAAGAGCGCTTCGCGGGAAAGCATGGAGGTCATCTGGGTTTCGGCCTTAAGGCTGTCCCAACGCGAAAACAGTAAAAACAACGAAGCGATAAAGGTCAAACCAATGAAACCGAAGAACATCGGCCCGACTGCACTCTGGGCGAAGGCATGCACCGAGGAGAGCACGCCCGAGCGAGTCAGGAAAGTTCCAAATATAACCAGACAATAGGTCAGGATGATCAGCAGCATATTCCAGTGTTTGAGCATGCCGCGTTTTTCCTGGATCATCACGGAGTGTAGGAAAGCCGTACCTGTAAGCCAGGGCATAAAGGCGGCAATTTCCACTGGATCCCAACCCCAGTAGCCGCCCCAACCCAGCACATCATAAGCCCAGCGTGCACCCAACACAAGCCCAAGAGACAGGAACAACCAGGCTACCAGAGACCAGCGGCGGGTGACGCGGATCCAGCGGTCGTCGGTGCGCCCGGTGATCAGGGCTGCCAGCGCGAATGCATAGGGGATGACAAACGAAACAAAACCCAGATACAGCATAGGCGGATGGATGATCATTCCTGGATGGCGGAGCAGGGGATTCAACCCCTGCCCATCCTGTGGGTAAAAAAGAGTTCCCCGAGTAGGCTGGAACATAGCAGCAACGATATCGCCACTGGGTAAATGCCACAGACGCTCGAAGGGATTTTCAAACAAGATAACCAGAATCAAGAAGAACACCAGGGTAATCATGGCAACCAATATAACCCAGGGGAGAAATTCTCGATCCCGATCCCATTTGCGCAAGGTTACCGCGGTAGCAAAACCTGACAGCAGCCAGGTCCAGAAAACCAGCGAGCCAGACTGCCCTCCCCACAAAGATGTCAGGCGCAGATACATCGGCATACTGCTGCTGGTCACCGATGAGACAAACTCCAGCTCGTAGTGACCTGTGGCCAGCAAGTACATCAAACTAAAGGTCGATAATGTGATCAGGGGAAAAGTCAACAGCATAGCCAGACGGGCGCTCTCGACCCATTCTGGTTTATTTTTTCGCGATCCATAGGCGGATGCGCCAATCCCATATAAGGAGATGAGCAGCGTGATTACCAGGGCGCCAAATCCAAAATTTGCTACCATAATAAGATGTGATTATTCCACTTGATCAGGTATAGCTTCTTCATACTTCGTTGGACATTTCAACAAGAGTTCTTCCGCATAGAAAACGCCATCTTCGCCCAATTTCCCAGTCATAATCGCCTGCGCTTCATCCCGGAGCAAGTCGGGCTTAGGCCCGTTATATACGACTTTCAAGCGCGGCCGGCTTGGATCAATGACCGCCTGGTGAAGCACTTCAGCCAGGCCGCCCTGGGCTTCTATTACCTTGTTATCACCGGGGACATCAGCCACTAAAAAGGTAAGGGTTAGCTCTTGGGCATCATATTGGATGCTCTCACCAATAACTGCTCCGGAGATTTTTAAGTCGCGACCGATAATATCACTCCCTTTATCGTTGAGTTCATTTATTGTAAGAAAATACTGAGCGCTGACCTTGGTACTGGATATGATCAGATACAAAACTGCCGCGACAATAATCAAACCTCCGATAATAAATTTTATCCGGCTGGCTGGGTTAATCGGCTCATCAGCAGCTTGCTCCATATCCTATTTACCTCCAAATTGTGATAATTTAGCGGTTTCATTCTGTCATACATAGATTAATACAACCTGAGATCGTGTAAAAGAACCCATGAGAAAGCCAATTGCCACCCTGTCTTAAAAATATTCACATAGAATTATGAAATGCCTCCCCACGCAGCCAGTCTATATCAGGCTCTTACAAAAATGGGCGGCGTTACCACCCACTATTTACTTGTCTGAGCCGATGCGCAGCTCTGTGCCGCAGGCCCGGCAGAAGCGATCTCCTTCTACGGCGCGCCTGCCGCATTGGTGGCAGTAAACATTTCCATCTTCAACGCCACCAGGCGTCTGAGGGGCAGGTTTGCGCCGCTTGCGCATACGAGAGGAGCGAATTCTGCTGGTTCCACCCACCTGGCGTCCAGAAAAATAGTACCATAAACCACCCCCAGCGATTAGAAGTACTCCCACGGCTCCAAGAACCCAGGGAAGGGCAGAAAGCATTGTGCTCCGTCCTGCAGTTGTATCATTCAGAGGACCGCTGGCATCAATCGGAACGCTTTGCGAACTGAGCTCATCGGTATCTTTCTCATAATCCACCGTAATCGAAAAAGTTTGGCCCTCAACCAGCGCTCCAAGATCAGCTTCATAATACACTAAGCCGTCTGCAGCTGTGCTGCCCCCACCCAGGCTGGGAGAAATCCGCATCTGGCGGGCGCCTACCGGTTCCTGCACCCGAATCGATAATTCACCAACCGCAGCATTTCCAGGCCAACTGTATTCATAATGGCGGCTCGCGCCTGTTTTAATCAGTCCTGGATCATAAAATTCAATTTGAAGATCGGGGGTGGTTGCCTGAAAAACCAACAGAGTCCATTCACCGACATGATTCGTGTCATAGGACAGATTGACAAGCGATCCATCTGCCTGGCCGGCAGCCACGGCATTGGGTCTACCAACGCGCGAGGGGATGCGAAATATGACTTCCGTTGGAAGCGAAACCTTCGGTGAGAGAACCAACCGATAGATCACCAACATGCTGGGCTGATCGAATTCCGGCCACAATTCAACCACCGCAGCAGCATATTCAACCGTTTGTTGCGCCTGGACAGCTGCAGGGAACAAAAATAACATAAAAATAAAGAGGATGCATAAACCGGTTTTCATAATATTGTCTATCCTTTTTATGCTTCACCAATCGACGCTCGTACTTGTTGGGCTAGTGTGCCAAATCTGGCGGTGTAGCGCATGCTCTCCTGACGTGGCCGAGGCAGGTCAACTGATATATCCAGCTTCAACTGGCCTGGACGCTGGCTAAGCACCAGCACCCGGTCTGCCAGGAAGAGCGCTTCTGAAATCGAGTGGGTCACCATGATCACCGTCTTGCGCTGCTTCTGCCAGATGCGTAAGAGCTCGCCACCCATACGCTCACGAGTCATGGCATCCAGGGAGCCAAATGGCTCATCCAGGAGGAGCACTTCTGGATCATGCACCAACGCACGACCAATCGCCACCCGCTGCGCCATGCCGCCGGATAACTCCCGCGGCAAAGACTGCTCAAAACCCTGCAGACCAACTAATTCTATCATCTCCTGGGCGCGCTCAACTGCCTGAGCCTGCAGAATGCCGCGAAGTTCCAATGGTAAAGTTATATTTTGCAACACCGACCGCCAGGGCATCAGGTTAGCTTTCTGAAAGACGAAACCGATTCCCTGACGCGGCCCAGCCAGCAAGACGCCATGATACAGCACCTCTCCTACGGTCGGCTTCAAGAGCCCAGCTAGAATCCTCAAAAGCGTGCTCTTCCCGCTCCCAGAAGGGCCCAAGACGCAGACAAACTCCTGGGAGTGAACGGAGAAGGATACATGATCGAGAGCATGCAGCCCTCCATTTCCATTAGGAAAAACAGCGCTGAGTCCGTGAGCCTGGATGACCGGTGTTTCTTTCAAGTTCATATTACGTAGCTCAGCGATCCTCAACAAACTGGTTGGTGAAAGCTTTTTCTAAATCCACCGGCTGTTTGAGAAGCTCCATTTCCAATAACACTGCCTGCATATTTTCCCAGGCTTCCAGATCCGATTTCCCTAGCGCGTCCGTCTTCCAGAATTCAATCGAGCTGATCAGCACCTGTTTCTGCACCTGTTCGTTCGCCTGTTCCAGGCCTTCGACAAATTTCTTGCAGATCTCGTAGGCCTCGTCAGGATGTTCAAGGGTGAAGGCGATCCCCTTGATCGTAGCCTGGACCATCCGCCGGACTAAATCTGGATTTTCCGCGATCGTATTTTCATTCGTAAGCAAGCCGTTGGAAGCTAATTGGGCATAATCTGCAACCCGGATCACATCTACCGTATAGCCCTTGTCCTGGAGCTGGATCGGCTCATTATTGGCATAGATCACAACAGCATCTTCCAGCCCGGCGACCAGAGCTTCCACCTGAGTATAACCAATGGAATCGAGAGTGATATCTTCTTCTTTCAATCCCCCCGCGCTCAACAAAGCGCGCAGGCCGATATAGCTGGCGCCATACGGGCCTGGCAGACCGATTTTTCTACCCCTCAAATCTGCCGGGGTGCGGATGCCCTTATCAGATAATGCTGCCACCGCCACCGGATAATCCTGCCACCAGGCCATCACATAGACCACTGGCAAACCCTGGGCGCGTGCCAGCAGCACCTGCTCGCCAGATACCACCGAAAACTGCAGTTCGTTCGCTCCGACCAGAGCCACTCCATCTGTCTCGCTGCTGTAATCGAACTCGATCTCCAGGCCTGCCTGGCGATAATATCCCTTGTCGACAGCAACATAGAAAGGCGCATACTGCACATTTGGGATATATCCCATCGGCAGGCGTATATGGGTCAGAGGCTGAGATGTTGACGAAGGCTTGCCATCCGCCAGCCCAACGCAGGCTGAAAGGGTAAGAGCCAGCAACAGGAAGATTATGAACCAGCGTTTCATGTAATTACTCCTCAATCAAAATTCCATCTAGATATCCGGCTGTTCGCGCCAGGAAAGCATACATCTCTCCAGCAGCACCACCAGACCGTACAAAATCATTGCCATGATAATTAATGTCAGCACAGCCACGAACACCAGCGAGGTATCATATTGGCCGCGCGCCCGGTTGATCATGAACCCCAGGCCGCGATCAGCGCCGACAAATTCACCCACCACGGCTCCGATCACGGACAGGGTAGCGCCAATCCGCAAACCACCCAAAAATACCGGCAGAGCAGCTGGCACCTCAAGCAGGCGGAAGGTTTGCCAGCGAGTGGCTTGCAAAGAGCGCATCAAATCCCGCAAATCTTCCGGCACCGAACGTAATCCTACCACGGTGTTAACCAGCACCGGGAAAAACACGATCAAGGCGCAGATCAACACTTTTGAGAATATCCCCGGACCAAACCAGATCACCAGCAGCGGGGCAATGGCTACAATCGGCACCGATTGGCTGGCAACAATATATGGCGAGAGCAATCGCTCGATCGATTTTGATCGAGCCAGCAGGTAGCCCAGGGCAGTAGATATGCTCACCCCCAGGGCAAGCCCGAGCAGCACTTCCATCAGGGTGAAAAAGCTGTGACGCATCAGGCTGCCATCCTGTAATACCTGGGTAAAACGCTGCCATACCAGGTCTGGAGGCGGCAAGATGAAGGCCGGAAAGCTGAACCAACGCACGGCGATCCCCCAGAGCAGGATCGCCAGAACAATCGAAACAGGCACCAGCAATCCTCGCCGCTTTAGCAACCAGCCCCGCAAACGATCAAACCACCTTACATCCATATATCACAAAGCCCCGAAAATAAACACCTTCGGGGCTCCATCAAAAATGCGGCCCTTCCCACAACCCACTCGCGCAAAAAATGCGCCCAGCAGGTCATGAAGAGGATCACCTTCTTTCATCCGGACTATACCGTCGGCTCCGGAGTTTCACCGAATCCTGCCGCCAGGCTTGCGGGCTTTACCGCCGATCGGGAATAAGCGCTAGAACATGCGCTTTCACCCTGCCCCGAAGGTCTATATAATCACTGAAATTATAACTTGCGCCTGAGAGCAGGTCAATATATTGATCCACCTGTATTCCTGATTAGTCATTTTGCATGAAGGCAGGATTCATAATATACTATAGCTATTGTGCCGGATCAACTCTAAGCTGAATTCATAAGCTGGTAGAGCTTTTCAACAGCAGACATCTAGCTGCCCAAATCCATCTGCTCAGGGGTCAGCATTATGGAACAAAAGCGATCAAGAAGACGTCCTGATCACATGTCCTACTACGCACCACAGCCGATGCAGTCTCCGCAGGTATTGCGGCGCAAGCTGCCAGGAGAGCCATCCCAGAAACGCGCCCGCGCTAACCCGGTTGCGCAGACAATATCTCCAAGCACCTCCCGGGCATCGCCTTTCATGGTTTTATCCTTGATTGCCATGATTGCCCTGGTCGGTCTAATGGCGCTGGCGCTGCTGGGTGTCTGGGGCATCTACGCTTACTACCAATCCAATGGGCGTATTCTACCAGGTGTAAGAGTGGGCGATATCAACCTGGAGGGGATGACCCCGGCTCAAGCCGCAATCACCCTGGATCTGGCCTGGAACCAGGAAACACGCCTGCTGGTGGTGAATGGTCCAAAAAGCCAATCTGTAAGCCCAGCCCAGTTAGGCCTGAGCATCGACGCGCTCAAGACTGCCCAACAGGCTCATGAAATTGGTAGAGTCGGCTCCATCCTGGCAAAGCTGGCGCAGATGACGCTTACCTTCCAGGACGGCTGGCAGATCATCCCGGTAGTTAAACTGGAGGTAGAAGTGGCGCGCCAGGAGCTGCAAAACCTGGCTCCCACGCTAAGCCAATCACCCCGCGATGCCAGCTTACGAGTGGAAAACGGCCAGATTTTCCCCGTGGAGGGTGAGCTTGGCTATACAGTAAATATTGAAGAGACCCTGAATCTACTGAAGGAGACTCCTGAGATTGTTTTTGCCAGCGGAATCCTGAACACGACCCCCCAGCCGGTGATTCCTCAAATTAATGATGTCTCCGCGGCCCTGGCAGAAGCGCAGCAGTTGTTAGACCGCCCCTTTATCCTCCAGGCGTACGATCCTATCGTGAATGAACAGCGCCAATGGCCTGTACCGCGCGAGATCCTGGCTTCGTGGCTGATGGTGGAAACGGATCAGGAAGGCCCTCGCCTGACACTGGATGAAGCCAGACTGACTGCCTACCTGCCTGCTTTGAGCGCCGAGTTAGGCGCAGGCCGTTCCCTTGAACCCGTTGAAGGCTCCCAAATTGCCGAGGCGCTCCGCCAAGGGATCCCAGTCACTTTGAATATAAAATACAGCCCCACCACCTATGTCGTGCAGCAGGGCGACACTCTGCTCAAAATTGGCTGGAAGTTGGGGTTTCCCTATTGGATAATCCAGGCTGCCAACCCATCTGTCAATCCAGACAGCCTGCCTGCAGGCGCCGAACTGGTCATTCCAGCAAAGACCGACCTGCTGCCCTTGCCCATCGTCCCCAATAAGCGCATCGTCATCAGCATCAGCCAGCAGCGCTTACGCGCCTACCAGGACGGCAGTTTGCTGAGCAAGCACATCATCAGCACGGGCATTGATCGCTCACCCACCCAGCCGGGCATTTTCCAGGTGCAGACCCATGATCCCAATGCCTATGCTTCGGTCTGGGATCTGTACATGCCACATTTTCTGGGCATCTACGAAGCCTGGCCTGGTTTCATGAACGGCATTCACGGTCTGCCAACTCTTTCCAACGGACAGCGCCTGTGGGCCAATGTGCTCGGCAGCCCGGCTTCTTATGGCTGCATCATTCTGGACTTACAAACAGCCGAGTGGCTGTACGGCTGGGCCGAAAACGGTGTGGTGGTTGAAATCACACCCTGAGCAGCTATATTTTTAGCCTACCAATCACATTTGTAACCTCTTCCACGGCCTTGTCAAACATTCGAGGTAATGATGAAAAAACTATCTACCACAATCCTGAATTCCCGGCATGTCAATCATTCGATATACCGCCTGTGTCTGGTAATCCTGGTGGGGGTGATGCTGGTTAGCGCCTGCCGGCCCGCGCCGGTTGTTCCTCCTGTCACAGTTCGACCCGTTCTGACTTCCACGCCAACGGCGATTCCCCCCTCGCCAACCGCCGCGTTCCAAGCCATCGATGACGGCTCGCCCTTGCCCCCCCAGGTGGTTGAGCGCCAGCCTGATCGAGGACAGCCGCTCTCCACGAAGGGTGAAATCCAGATCACCTTCGACCAGCCTATGGATATTGAAAAATCCAGCACCGCCTGGACTATGATTGATTCCAGCGGGAAAGAGGTGGAAGGGAAAATCACCTGGCCCAGCACACGCACACTGCGCTTTCAGCCCGCTCGGTCGCTGCAGAGCGGCAGCCAATACCAGGCTGAATTGGGACTGCAGACTGCCAGCGCCAAGGGCGTAACGCTTGAGGAGCCCTTATTGTTCGAGTTTAACACGGTGAGCGAGCTTCAAGTCAGCCAGGTCTTCCCAGCCGATGGCGCCATCGATATCGCCAATAATGCTGTGATCACTGTGATCTTCAACCGGCCAGTGGTGCCGCTGGTGATTGCCGAAGAAAAAGACAAGCTGCCCGCACCCTTGAGCATCAGTCCTGCGCTTTCGGGCAGCGGCGAATGGGTAAACACCTCGGTATTCGCCTTCCGCGCCGATGAACCCCTCAAGGGCAACACCACTTACAACGTGACCGTCAAAGCCGGCCTGGAGGACGCCGGTCAGGAAAGCGAGCTAACCCAGGATTACGCCTGGAGTTTCACCACAATCACCGCCAGTATTGAATCATTTGAGCTTTCCAACGGTTGGGTCAACCCCGAAAACAATTTCCGCAATGTTTTGTTAGATGAGTACTTCCGCCTGCGCTTCTTCCAACCCATGGACCCAATCAGCACAGAAGCCGCTTTTTCCCTGACCAGCACAAGTGGTGAGAAGGTGAATTGGCTAACTTCATGGAACACCAGCTTCACCCAGGTGGTGATCACCCCTACCCAACGGCTGGCGTTGGGCACCAGCTACATCCTAAACCTGGATGCCAGCGCCCAGGCTGCCGATGGCGGGGGATTGCGAAACGGATTGACCTGGAACTTTACCACCGTACCGCCTCCAGCGATCAAGACAATTATTCCAACCAATAACAGCACCCAGGACACTTACTCAGGCCAGCTGCGCATTCAGTTTGCTTCGCCGATGAACATTGCCTCCGTCAAGCAGCGCGTCCTCATCACCCCGGCTCCTGCAGGAGAAGTGCAGTGGTGGTACAACGAGTGGAACTGGAGCATGATCGCCTATGTCCTGCAGCCCTCTACCAGTTATGAAATCCGGCTGCTGCCTGGTATGCAAGATATCTATGGTAATCAGATCACCCAGGGCCAAACCGTACGCTTCCAAACCGGTCCTTATGCCCCTTCGGCCGGTTTGCAAATGCCCTACGAGCCAGCTATCTTCCGCCTGGGGGGGCCGCAAGAATTTTATATCACCTATCGCAATATCAAGACCCTCGATGCCAGGCTTTACCGCTTGTCCGTCAACGAGTTCATCCACTTCCTGAATGGCAAGCTGCAGGTAAATGAGTTTTACCCCCAAGAGGATAACCTGATCTGGCAGGCGCAGGAAACCAGCGTGGGGGAGCTGGACGAGATTATTCTGAAAAAGTACACCCCGCAGACAGCAGAGGGCAGACAGCTCCTGCCAGGTTTTTATTTCCTGGCCCTGGATTCACCCGAAGTGTTCCATTACGGTCCTTACCTGGATCACCGCCTGTTGGTGGTTGCCACCGCTAACCTGACCTTCAAAACCACCACTACGGATGCGCTGGTCTGGCTGACCGACCTGAACACCGGCGAGCCAATCGAGAATATCCCTGTCACCATCTATGACGATTTTGTCAAAACGATCAAGGTCGGCACTACCGATCAGGATGGCATGGTTTATCTGGATCTGCCCGCGCCCGAGGATCCCTACGATAACCGCTTTGCCCTGGCCTCAACCGAAGATATGAAAAACCTGGCTTTTGCCTCCAGCCAGTGGGGCAGCGGTGTCTCAACCTGGGATTATGGCATCTGGGGCTCTTACTACTCCCCCGCCAACCAGCCGCGGGCATATGTATACACCGAGCGCCCCATCTACCGCCCAGGTCAGCCAGTTTACTTCAAAGGCATCCTCCGTCTGGATGATGACCTGGATTACCAGATTCCCGATACAGCCAAGGCCCATATCAAAATCAGTAATTACCAGGAGACCATCTACGAAGAAGATCTGCCGCTATCAGATTATGGCAGCTTCGAGGGACAAATCTTGCTAGACAGCGAAGCCGCGCTGGGATATTACAGCATCGAAGTTCAAATCCCCGCGCAAGAAGCCATCATTGGAGCAGTAGGTTTCACCGTAGCCGAATACCGCCGCCCGGAATTCCAGGTGACCGTGAATGCTGAGCCGGAGGACGTGCTGGCGGGCGACAGTTTTACCGCCGCCATCCAGGCTGATTATTACTCCGGTGGAGGCGTTGCCAATGCCGAAGTGTACTGGATGCTGACCTCAGACCCCTTCACCTTCACGCCGCCGGATGAATTGTCGGCTTACAGCTTCACAGCGGATGACATGGACATGGGTTTCTATCAGGAGTATGACAGCGGCAGCGTATTGTTGGCTGAAGGCACCGGAGCTACCAATGCCCAGGGGCGGCTATCCCTCACCCTACCCGCTAACCTGGGCGAAGCCAAGACCGGGCGCAGGCTCACCCTGGAAGCTACCGTCACGGATATTTCCCAAAACTCGGTCAGTGGGCGCGCCGCGATCACTGCTCATCGCAGCCAGGTGTATCCTGGCGTCCGCCCGCAGACCTACCTGGGTGAGGCTGGTAAGGAACAGGCCTTCGAGATCGTGGCAGTAGACTGGAATGGCGTACTGCTCCCCGGACAGAAGGTAACCGTCGAGATCGTCGAGCGCCGCTGGTACAGCGTTCAAGAACAAGACGCCGAAGGCCGCATCTCCTGGACGACGACCGTAGAAGATATCCTGGTAAACATTTTCCCTGAGGTTATCCTGGATGATAAAGGCCAGGCCACTGTGCGTTTTACACCGCCCAATGGTGGTATCTTCCGCGCTTATGTCACCGCCCTGGACGCGCTGGGTAACCCCGGGAAAGCCTCCGCATATCTGTGGGTCGCCAGCGAGGACTATATCCCCTGGCGGCAAACTAATGACCGCAGCTTCGACCTGGTCTCTGACCGTAAGAGCTACACCCCCGGCGATACTGCCGAGATTCTGATCGCATCTCCCTTCCAGGGCGAGGCGTACGCACTGGTAACGGTGGAACGGGGCCGCGTTCATTATCAGGATGTCATTCTGCTGGATAGCAACAGCACCATATACAAGCTGCCAATTACTGCCAACATGGCGCCCAATATCTATGTCTCGGTAGTGGTGGTCAAGGGCGTCGATGATACTAACCCGCGCCCCAACTTCAAGATGGGCATCCTCGAACTGATGGTAGACACCAGTCAGCAAAACTTAAATGTTCTCCTGACATCCGACCGGACCCAGGCTGGGCCGGGAGAAAAAGTAACTTTCACCGTGAAGACTACTGCTGCGGACGGTCAGCCAGTCAGCGCTGAGGTATCGCTCAGCCTGTCCGATCTGGCAACCTTATCATTGCTGCCGCCAAATTCGTCCCCCATCTTGGACTATTTCTACTCCGAGCGCACTCTGGGCGTGTGGACCTCCGTCCCAATCGCGATGAATATCGAAGAATATAACGCTGATGTTTCCGAAAAAATGGTCGAGGGCGGTCGTGGCGGCAGCGGCGGCGGCGCTAAGGGCGAGGGCATCATGGGCGTAGTCGAAGTCCGGCAGGATTTCCCCGACACAGCCTTCTGGGATGGTCAGGTTGTCACCAACCAGGACGGCATAGCCAGTGTGACTGTCAGCCTGCCAGACAACCTGACTACCTGGCGCATGGATGCCCGCGCCGTGACACAGGATACCCGTGTAGGCCAGACAGTTTTCGATCTGGTCAGCACCAAGTCGCTGCTGGTTCGCCCGCAGACCCCACGCTTCTTTGTCGCCAATGACCAGGTTGTCTTGGGTATGGCGGTGCAAAATAACACCGACCAAACACTCCAGATTTCCGCCAATCTGCAGACCGAGGGCGTTGAGCTGAAACAGGCCGCCAGCCAGGCAGTGCAGATTAATGCAAAAAGCCAGGTATATGTGACCTGGGATGCGACGGTGCTGCCTGAAGCCCAGCGCGTGGACCTGATCTTCAGCGCTGAGGGCGGCGGCTATCGCGATGCCAGCCGTCCACCGATGGGAACCCTGGATCAGCAGGGCATCCCGGTCTATCGCTACGAAGCCCCCGAAACCGTGGGCACATCCGGTCAGATGACCGAAGGCGGCTCGCTGTTGGAAGCGATCAACCTGCCATCGACCTTCAAAGTATCACAAGGTGAGCTGACGGTTCAGGTCTCTCCCTCCCTTGCGGCCTCGATGACCGATGGGCTGGATTACCTGAAGCATTATCCATACGAGTGTATAGAGCAAACCATCTCGCGCTTCCTGCCCAACGTGCTCACTACCCAGGCATTGAAAGCCGCCGGGCTGAGCAATGCTGAGATTGAGGAAGATCTACAAGAGCAGGTCAGCATCGCCCTCCAGCGCCTGTACAACTGGCAAAATGCCGATGGTGGTTGGGGCTGGTGGCGCAATCAGAAGAGCGAAACGCTGACCTCAGCCTATGTGGTGCTGGGCCTGGTAGAAGCCAAAGAAGCCGGTTACACCGTATCTCAGGATGTCATCAGCCGAGGGCTGGGCTTCCTGCGTGGACGCCTGATCTCAGCGGTGGGACTGACCAACCCGGAAAAGCTTAACCGGCAGGCCTTCTTGCTCTATGTGCTGGCCCGGGCTGGCAAGCCCGAAGTAAGTTCCAGCGTGCAGATTTACGAACAGCGCCAGAATATGGCCCTGTATGCCCGCGCCTTCCTGGCCCAGACGTTCTATTGGATTGATGAAGCTGATCCGCGCCTCCAAACCCTGTTATCCGACTTTGCCAGTACAGCCTTCCTATCTGCATCTGGCACTCACTGGGAGGAGAAAGTTACCGACCGCTGGAACTGGAATACTGACACCCGCACCACCGCCATTGTGCTGTCTGCGCTTAGCCAGATCGACCCTGGCAACCCGCTCAACGCCAACGCGGTGCGCTGGCTGATGAGCAGCCGCACCAACGGCTACTGGCGAGGCACGCAGGAGACTGCCTGGACGCTGATGGGACTGACCCGCTGGATGGTTGCCAGTGGTGAGTTGGAAGCCAACTACCAGTTCGCCGTTTCCTTGAACGGTAAACAATTGGGAAGCGGGATTGCCAATTCAGAGACCCTGCGTCAGACCACCCTGTTGAAGGTCGATATCGCCGACCTGCTTACCGATCAGGCTAATCGCCTGGTCTTTGCACGGGATGATGGAACAGGCAATCTGTACTACACCGCCCATCTGAAGGCATACCTGCCAGTAGAACAAATCAAGTCCCTGGACCAGGGGATCGTGATCTCGCGCAGCTATTACCAGTTAGATGATATGGAAAATCCTGTCACGAGTGCGGGACAGGGCGATCTGCTGCTGGCGCGGCTTACTATTGTTGTGCCTACCGCGGTACACTACCTGGTGGTGGACGATCCGCTGCCCGCCGGTCTGGAAGCCGTCGACCAATCGCTGCTCACCAGCCCGCAGACCGTTGAGGTGCCTCAGACTTATTCCTGGGAGGATGTCTTCTGGCGCGGCTGGGGTTGGTGGTACTTTGATCATACGCAGTACCGCGATGAGAAGGTGATGCTGTCCGCCAGCTATCTGCCTGCCGGAACGTATATCTTTACCTATCTGGTACGCGCCTCAACGGTGGGCGTTTTCCGCGCTATCCCGCCTACCGCCTCGGAGTTCTATTTCCTGGAGGTGTACGGACGCGGGGAGGGCAGCTTGTTTACCGTAGCCCCTTAGGGAAGAGATTGACGAAAAGTCAAACGGTTATCAGGTAATCCGTGATCAGGCAATTGGGGGTAAACCGGATATAAATAGGATCACCCCGCTGAAAACATCATATAGCGGGGTGATCCTGATTATTTGGACACCAAAAGCTAATTATTAACCAGTTTCTTCAAGAGAGCGAGTGCCTCTAAATTCCCTGCATCAAGGGCAAGCGCTTTTTGCAAGGTGCCTTCAGCCAAATCGATAGAGCCCATCTGTCGGTAGACATTTGCCAGCAAAATATAAGTATCGAAAAATTCCGGGAATGCCTGGATATTCAGTCCAAGCACATCTATTGCCAGTTCCAACCTGCCAACCATTTCCAACTGCATCGCCAGCATCAGAAGGGATTCTTCATCAACCTCGTAATCCTTCGACTCACTTGCGCGCAGCTGCGCAGAACAGGCGCAGGCTGCCTCTCTCCCACCCTTCAACAGGGCCTGGCTTATGGGCAGCATCCAGGAGACTGAGCCCACCCGGGGTTCCATTCCCACCATGACATCCAGTACAGCCTCGCGCACCCTGGCAATAGCGTAAGATTCTTCGTTGCACATCATGATCGCCCCCAACTTTTTTTCTGGCAGCAGCACGAAAAAGTCAGTCAGCCCGGCGCCCATACCGCCGTGACTGACGGCTTTCTGTCCACGGTAGGTACCCAGGTTCCAGCCCAACCCCATGTCTGCATACAGGATACCCCCACGCCGGGCGACTGGCGTCCACATTCGTTCGATCGTATCGGGCTGCAGAACCGCTTCACCCCTAAAACGGCCTCCGTCCAGACACATGATCGCCCAATGACACATATCTCCTAAAGTTGAGTGCAGCGTACTGCTTGGGGCGTCGGCGCGGTGATAGGGATATATCGGGCTAACTGCCTTCTCGGGAATATGAATGTGCGGAACAGCCAGGAGGTCAGAAGGAACTTCGCTCAGCAGGAAAGTGCTGTCTGGCATTCCAGCAGGCGCCAGGACACGCGTCTGCAGATAAGATTCAAAATTGCTGCCGGAGACTTTGGTGATTAGATCACCTAACACGTTGAAAGCGAGATTGCTGTAATGAAACTCTTCTCCCGGGCTGGTGCGCAGCTCCAAGCCCTTCAGTCCGCGCACGTAGCGCTCACTGGCGGCTTCATCGAACTCCGGGTTTTCCCACAGCGCGTTGTACTCAAACTCATCCAGGTCCGGCAACCCAGAGGTGTGGCTGAGGATGTGACAGACTGTGATGCGTGTATAGCGCTCGTCGTTCAGGGTGAAATAATGCAGATATTCACAGATGGGGGCATCCAGGTCAATACAGCCATCTTCCACCAGCCGCATCACGGCAGAAGCGACAAAAATCTTTGCAATCGAAGCCACGCAAAATCGCGTGGCGGCAGAGACCGGCGTTTTCGTAAATAAGCTTTGAACCCCCATTACATGAGAAAAGATTATTTCCCCATCCTGAACGATGCCTACGGATAATCCCGGAACCTGCCAGCGGGCAACTATCTCCTGAAGGGTTGTGGTAAGCTGGTTGTATAACATAGGTACCTCAGATTGTAACCCAAAATAATCTGTATCTCGATCTAGCCCCGATTCTGACTCCCCTTTGACCGCGCAAAGGATCAAATAGTAAGTATAATAATGAAAATCCATTAATCTCCATAATCGGCGCAAGGAGGGCCCCTAAACCATGATTTCCGGTTATTATCTACCTTTCGTGCAGGCTGCGCAGCAAGATGCTGGCATTCCACCCTGGGTGTGGATCCTTCTCTTCATTATCGTGGTTTTGCTGGTCTGGTGGTGGCTGACGCGTTCCGCCAACGAAGAGCCGCCGCACATCGAAGCCCATCACGAAGAGCAATCCGAACTGCCCCACGTTGAGGAGCCTGTCGCAACCAGAACAGAAGAGGTCGCTTTTGAAACTGAACCCCTGCCAGTGCAGCCCCTCGTTCCAGATGACCTGACCATCCTGGAAGGCATCGGACCCAAAGTAAACTCCATTCTACAGGCAGCCGGCATCGCCACCTTCGCACAACTGGCTGGCGCGGATGTTGTCCGGCTGAAAGAAATCCTGGTCGCCGCCGGGCTGCAATTCCTGGATCCCACTACCTGGCCCGAACAGGCAGCCTTGGCCGCCCAGGGGAAATGGGATGAGTTCGAAAAGCTAACTGCTGCGCTGAAGGGTGGGCGGCGCGTCGCCTGAAAAAACTGGCTGACAACCTCTGGCAGCCCCTGCCAGGAACACCTATTCATCCGGACCAGGTTTAAATTACCGACAAATGAGAGGTCTTTTATGGATGAAGAAATCCGGCTGTTAAAAGACGGCCAGGTAATAGGTCAATCCTACACCATTGAGCGCTTCCTGGGGGAAGGCGCCTTTGCAGAAGTGTACCGCGTCCGCCACCGCTTTCTGGGACGTCAGGCGATGAAAGTATTCAAAGCCACCGGCATGTCCATAGAAGAGATCGAGCAGATGCTCCAGGAAGCCGTACTGCTCTCGCAAATTCACCATCGTAATATCATCCAGGTCTTTGACGCCAATATCGCCGAAACCAGCAAAGGGCTGTGCGGTTATTTCACCATGGAGTACCTGGCTGGCGGCAGCTTGGATCACCACTGGAAATCGTTCGGGTTGAAGCTGATGCCAGTCGAGAATGCTGTCGATATCGTCCGCCAGGCATCCCGCGGCATTGCCGTGGGCCACAGCGAGAAACCTCCAATCGTCCATCGTGACATCAAACCGCAAAACATGCTCATTGGTTACGATGCTGGCGGTATGCGGGTGTGCGTTAGCGACTTCGGCCTGGCCAAGCGGGCCAACCCGATGACCCTGATGGTCAGCGCGAAGGGCACGCGCGTCTTCAAGGCCCCCGAAACCTTCAAGGATTATCAAAAAGACTCCTGCATGGGGGACGTCTGGGCGCTCGGCTGCACGCTGTATCTTTTATTGACCGACCGTTTCCCCTTCGGTGACCCTGGACAGGCCAGCCTGGTGGATGATTTTAATTTCGACCAGCCGCTCATCCCTCCCAGCCAGCTCAACATCCAGGTAGATCCCGGCCTGGACCAGATCGTCTGCCGCTGCCTGGCTATTCACCCCAAAAACCGTTACCCCTCTGCCATCCAGCTGCTGGCTGACCTGGAAAAATGGAAGCCGGTCGAGCCCGGCTCGATCAGTCCAGCCAAGATGGTCATCACCGAAACCAACAAAGACGCCCTGGGACCGGTTTCCAGCCCGAACCAGAGTGAAGCCAGGGGAATGGTAGAGAAAGCGCTCAAACTGGCGCGCCGCGCAGACAGGTTGAGCGAAGCTGCTGACTTAATGGAAGAGGCCTTCAATAAATGGCCCGATTTGCGCGAAGAATACGAATGGCAGGTGACGCTGTGGCGGCGGGGGGTGATGACTGTTGCCATGCCGCCAGACCGGAACGCATCAAATAAGTAGGAAAATAGTATGCCGATATCAAACCATACTGCCAGTCTGACCAGCCTGGGAGAGTTATTCATCGAGGCTGCCCAGCCTAATATCTACCAGATAAACGCCTTTCGTCTGCTGGAACTGCCAGTGGACTGCGGGGAGATGGATGTCTCGAGACGCCAGAAAGTGATCGAGATCGCCCAAAAGACCGGCGTACCGCCTCTACCCGGCCCAGGCAGGGCTTTGCCCCTGGATCGAACGCTGGATAAATATGGCATTGGCGAGGCGGTGCAGCGCCTGCGAGACCCGGAAAGGCGCTTCATTGACGAGTTCTTCTGGTTTTGGCCCCATGAGTTGGGCGATGGTAAAAATGATGAAGCCCTGACAGCTCTGCGCCAGGATCAGGTTGAAGAAGCGGTTGAGATCTGGAGCAATTACGCCAACAATTACAGCGCTGACAACGTCTCGATCCATAACCTGGCAGTGCGTTCGCACCTGATGGCGCTGGATTTAGAAATGAAGATCCTGGAAGACCGGTCGCTCAGCGAAAGCCAACTCAGAAACCTGGACATCTATTGGCGGCAGACCTTTCGTCGCTGGAGCAACCTGCTCAACCATGATGCCTTCTGGAGCCGGTTGACCGCCCGGGTGCGCGAATTCGATGACCCCCGCCTGGATGGCAGCACTGTGCAGAGTATGCGCGCTATGCTGCCGATGGGCTTGCTGATGATCAATGTGCGCCTGGCGATCCAGGCTTACGAACGCGGTGATGAAGCCGTGGTTGAGAGGCAGCTGCGCACCATTCAACTGGCTGAATTCCCACCAGAAGTGGTCAGCGACGCGCTGCAGCGCGCCCTCGGCCCAATGCGTGAGCGCATCAAGACCTACTGCAAAAACGCTGAGTCCCAGGCTGAGGCTGATCCTGTGCGCGGCAATCAGGTGGCGCGCGGCCTGCTGGAGCAGTGCCAGCCCTTACTGCAGATCATCGACCGCCTGCTGCCTGAGACTGCCACTATCCGCCAGGTGCTGCATGATGAGATTGCCCTGCGCGGATTGAGCTGCCTGGTTTCGTATGGCAACACCACCGAGAACTGGCAGGAGGCGCTTGGCTTGATGGAGCAATACCTGGCAATCGCCGCCAGCCCCTCGGCGCGCAGCCGGCTGCAGGATAATGTCAGTACGCTGAAGGGCAATCTCGAGTCGGGCAATGACTGGTGCGGAGAGGGATATTTTGATCTGCCGCCCCACATCCTGGAACCGATGGAAAAGGCTCGCCAACACCACAAGAGCAGCGATTACGAACATTCCATCCCCATCCTGGAAGGACTGCTCACCACCGCCAGCCCTCCGCTGGATTCCCACCAACTCAAGCTGGTGCACAAAGCGCTCAGCACCGCCTTGAACCAGCGATCCAATGACCTGCTTAGGGTGGCCTCCCTGGAGCTTGACCGGCCGCGGCGGATTTTCATGAAAATCAAGAGCCGCCTGGACTCAGCAGATAAGTTTCTCTATATGACGATCAGCGCTGTATTAGGCGGCACAGAACAGATGGCCGCCCAGATGGGCCAATTGGTGTGCATGGCCTGCGGAGCCCATGTCACCCGCTGGATCACTTTCAGCCATGAAAACTCCAAATTCCTGATCTGCCCGAACTGCAACGCCGAGGACGATCACGAGATGGAGGGTCGCAAGAGCAACTTCGGGAAAGCCCTGATCGAGATCTCCCGAGATTTGATGCGCGCCCAGGAATTGGATCCCAACAACCAGATTGTGCGCGGCAACCTGGAAGCTACTCGAAAAATCGCCAAGGATCTCAACCTATCTCTGCCAGCGCGCTGGGATGCGGGAACAACCAGTCAAAAGCCAGTAAAAACCTCCCAACCGGTACCATCGCCAGCAGTCGGTTCTCCCAGCGCTGCTGCCAGAACAAAGAGCGCTCCCCGTGCGCCAGGCCAACCTGCCAGCAACTGGCGGGCGATTGGCGTCAGCATATTGATCATCACCATTTCATTCATTCCTCTGATCCTGCTAAGGGCCAACCTGGAATCTTCCTTTGCGACCAATCCCCAACTTGGCGCTTTCATCATGGGTACGGTCATATGTCTGCCTGCCAACCTGGCATACCTCATCACGCGTCGCTCTACGGCTGCTACCCTGACAGATTTCTTCACCCAGTCGACCGCGGTTGCCTCCAACCCGTTTTTTATCCTGTCTCCCTTCATCCTGGGTGTGACTTTCTGGCTGTTCCGTAAATCCAAGCTCACCCTGGGGATCCTGGTGCTGGTGAATCTGATCACCTATGGGATCAACTTGTTTTTTCTGAGCTTTAGTTCACCAAATATCTTGATCATAGAGAACACCTTCGTCTTTTTGGCAGCTCCCCTTTTAGGCACCATCCTGGCATACGGGATCGGGAAGCTGTTTAAATTCGTAACCTGATCACGGATTCCCTTGTCAGGAGAAAGCGAGCACTCATGTCTGGAAGCAGAAACATCCGAAGAAGCGGCTCCCCTGCCCCGAGATTACCTTCAGCCAAACGCCCGGTCCCTAACACCGCCTGGATCAGGGACCTGGCAGCTGACCTGACTCAATTTCTCTTCAGCCGCTCGATACAAATCGGCAGCCCGATGTCCCAGACTGAAGCCGATATGGTGTACCAAAACCTGGTCACCCATATTAAGTCGAGCAGCCAGGCAGGCAGCACAGCGCCAGCTGCCGCAGCAGCAGAGGCTGGTCAGAAGGAATCCCATTTTTTCAAAGAACAGATGCGTCTGTTGGCTGACATGGGCACCGGGCTGTGGCGGCTGCGCCAGAAGCTGCTCCAGCCAGGCAGCGACCAGCCGCTGGAAGAAGTTCGCCGGGCGTATCGCCATTTCCAGAGCGTGTGGGATACGCTCCAGGAATCTGGCGTGACCATCATTGACCACACCAACCAGCCTTATGACTCGGGCCTGGACTTAAAAGTTGTGACCTTTGAAACTCATCCAGGCATCCAGCGTGAAGTGGTCTCGGAGACAATCAAGCCCTCCATTTACTACGAACGAGACAGTAACCGTTGGTTAATCCAAATGGGTGAGGTGATCGTGGCGACTCCGGTCATCCCCGTTTCGACAGAAACTCCCCCACAAGAACCTCCAGCCGACACGATATAAAAATCTATGGAAAGAACTCAGATTGATTTTGGCATTTACCTGGGCAGCGAGAACTGCGCTGTGGCCGTGTTTAACGGCCAACAGGCTGAGATGGTAAAGAACAATGAAGGACATGATCTGACTCCCTCGGCTGTCTATATTGACAAAAATAGTATTCTGAAGGTTGGGCGGCAAGCCTGGCAGCGCCTCTCCCTGGAACCAGATAACGCACATGCAGATTTTCTTTTACGGATAGGCTCGGATGCCGAGTACCGTTTCAACCGCGCCGGTAAACAAATGCGAGCAGAAGAACTGGCAGCCGAACTGCTCAAATCGCTGCGCGCAGATGTCAAACAGCGGCTGGAGGAAGACCTGCAGGCTGCTGTCATCACCATCCCGGCAGCTTTTGAACTGCCGCAGTGCGAAGCGGTGCGGCGGGCAGCTAAATTGGCTGGGATCAAGCAATGCTTGCTGATCCTTGAACCAACCGCCGCCGCGGCAGCTTATGCCGATACGAAGAACACCGAGCGCCAGTTCTGGCTGGTCTATCAATTGAAAGGCTGGTCCTTTGAGGTGGCTGTGGTCGAGATATACCAGGGGGAAATTCGCGTGGCCCAATACGATGGCGATAATCATCTTGGCGATAAGATGATCGATTGGGAGATCGTGGATAGCCTGCTCGCCCCAACTGCTGCTCGCGACCACCAGCTGAGCGATTTCGTCCGTTCCAACTCCCTCTGGCGCAAAGCCTTTGCCAAACTGAAACAGGAAGCCGAGGCGGCGCGGCTTCGCTTGATCCAGGCTGAGACCACCCAGATTGTGATCGATTTCCTGTGCAAAGATGCCAACGGCGACCCGGTGGCATTTGAATATGAACTGCGCCGGAGCGAGGTGGTCAGGCTGGTCGAACCGCTCGTGCAGCGTACAATAGACCTCAGTCTGAAGGTTTTAGCTCAAGCCGGCCTGGATCCGGCCAACCTGCAGAAAGCCATCCTGGTTGGTGCACCAGCATTGTCGCCCTTCGTGCGCGACCAATTGAACGATCCACAACACGGATTGGGCATCCCGCTGGAATACAGCATCGACCCCTTGACAGTTATCGCCCAGGGGGCAGCCATTTTAGCCAGCCGCCAGCCTGTGGTGTTGGATGAGAATGTCCCTGATGAACAAGAAACCTGCACTATCGCACTGGAGATTGAAACACTCGACAAAGATGATACCGAACCGATCATCAGTGGGCAGGTGCAGGCGCCGGGCGAGGGAAATCCATTAGGTTATCAGCTCGAGTTTATCAACTCGTCCATGCAGCCTCCCTGGCGCAGCGGAAAACGTACCCTGGGACAGGATGGCAGCTTCATCACTGCCTTATGGATCATACAGGGCCAGGAAAATGTGATCAGCATCGAACTGAGCGACAAATCCGGCCGGCGCTGCCTGGTTGAGCCCGACCGGGTTGTCCTGCCAGCCGTCCAATCTGCCCCGCCCCCCGCCGAAGGCGCCAAGACGGTGCGTCTGCCAGCCGAAGCCCTGGAAGCTGGAGCCGAAGCCGCGCCAGCAGAGCCAGCGCAGGCTGGACAGGAACCGGTGCAGCCTGCGGTGCTGCCTTCCGCCAAACTGCTCGAACCAGATTTATTCAAGACCGACCTGGTGCAGGCTATCACACCGCAGCCCCCGGTGACGCAGATCGAACTGCCAGAACCGGAGCAGCCGGCTAAAACGCTGGCTGCGACTCCCCAGGCCGCGGACACCGTCCGGATCGGGTCAGCCCGCCCTGAGCCAGTTCCCGAACCGCCCGCCCCAATCGCGCCAGAATCTCCCCTGCCCACGCCTGAGCCGGACAATACGGAAGAAGCCCTGCTGGTGGAGCAGCCAACACCGCCCTCCGAACCCGCGCTGCCTGCCCCACCCCCGCCGCCTCCGGACACTCGCCCGTTGGAAATTGAATTCGTGCGGCTCAAGGAGCGCCAGCACAGCCTGCAGGAGCGCCTGGCTCACACCGGCAGCCCCGCCATGCAGAGTTTGTGGCAGGCCCAGGTGAACGAGCGCAGTTGGATTGAAGCGATCGAAGAAAAAATCGCCCTGGCCGCGCTGGGAGACCACCTGGCAGCCGCCCAGGCTGCCAACCTATCCGGCCAGCTCTCCAGCTTACTGGATGCATTTGAGCTGCTGTATGCCCAGGAAATGCAAGACCGCCTGGCTTCAGCCGGGCATTCCACCGCCCTGCTGCTGCAGGCCGCCAGCGCGATCCTGGCAGAGCGCGCCGCGCTGCTTACCAGCCTGCAGGCGCTCATTGCTCAGGGCCAGGATCAAACCACCAGTTCCCGGCTGGACGAGCTGCAGGCGCAGATCCAGGCCGGGCTGGCTGAAGCTGACCTCAACCGCCTGGAAAGCCTGCTGCCCCAGCTGATAGAACTGATCGCAGCCGCAGAGAGCGACCTTTGCCAGCTAAAAAATGAAATCCTGAAACAAACCTTCCTTGTAAGGAGAACCCCATGAGCAGAATGACAATTGATTTCGGCATTGACCTGGGCACCACCAACAGCGCCATTGCGGTGATGGATGGCACACGCGCCGCAGTGATCAAGAACAACGATAACCTGGACTATACCCCCTCGGCAGTCTATATTGATAACAAAGGCAACATGAAGGTGGGTCGCTTTGCCAAGCAGCGCATCGAGCTGGAACCGGACGACGCCTACGCCGAGTTCAAGCTGCAGATGGGCGCCCAGGCCGAATACCGCTTTGCCCGCTCGGGGCGGGTGATGCACCCGGAAGATCTCTCCGCCGAAATCCTGAAGTCGCTGCGCGCCGATGTGCAGCAGCGCTTGAACGAAGACCTGCAAGCCGCTGTGATCACCGTCCCGGCGGCCTTCGAGCTGCCGCAGTGCGAGGCCACCAAGCGCGCCGCCCAGCTGGCAGGCATCCAGACCAGCCCGCTGATCATGGAACCTACCGCGGCTGCCATGGCGCACGCTTTCCAGACCCAGGTGGACAAGGTTTTCTGGCTGGTGTATGACTTTGGCGGCGGCACTTTTGATGCTGCGGTGATCCAGATCCGTGAGGGCACCTTCCGCATCGTCAATCACTCCGGTGACAACCATCTGGGCGGCAAGCTGATCGATTGGGAGATCGTTGAAAGCTTGCTTGCCCCGGCCGCTGCTCGCGACCATCACCTGGGCAATTTTGCGCGCAGCAACCCGAAGTGGCGCAAGGCATTTGCCAAGCTAAAACTGGCAGCCGAAGAAGCTAAAATCCGCCTGTCGCAGGACGACTCTGTTCAGATCTACCTCGATTACCTGTGCAATGACGATAACGGTGAGGCGGTGGCCTTCGAGTATGAACTGCGCCGCGCCGATGTTGCCCGTTTGGCCGAACCCTTCATCCAACGCACGATCAATATCAGCCGCCAGGCCCTGGCCGAAAAACGCCTGAGCATGACCGCCATCCAAAAAGTGGTGCTGGTGGGCGGGCCGACCCTGGCACCTTATGTGCGCGACCATCTGAACGACCCCCACCAGGGGTTAGGCATACCGCTGGACTTCAGCATCGACCCACTCACAGTGGTTGCTCAAGGCGCAGCCATCTTCGCCAGCTCTCAACGTCTGGAGGGCGTACCCATGACAGGGGAGGAGAAGAAGACCACCTATCAGATCGAACTGGAATACGACCCGGTTGGGGCAGACGTTGAACCGGTAGTGGGCGGGCAGGTGCGGGCCCCAGAAGGCCAGTCTCTGGATGGCCTGGCGATTGAGTTCATCAACCCTGGCGCCCAGCCTGCCTGGCGCAGCGGCAGGATCAATCTTGGCCCAAATGGCTCCTTTATGACCACCCTGTGGGCGCAGCGCGGCAAGTCCAACACCTTCCGCATCGAGCTTTTTGACGCCTCCGGAGCGCGCCTGCTGGTGCAGCCCGACCACTTCAACTACACCATCGGCATCACCCCCGACGCCCCGCCATTGATCCACAGCGTGGGGGTGGCGCTGGCGAACAACGAAGTGCGAAAATTCTTTGAGAAGGGCACTCCACTCCCCGCCCGTCAGCGCCGGGACCTGAAGACCGCCGCCACCATCCACATGGGCGCAGCTGGAGAGTTTATCCATGTGCCGGTGATCGAGGGCGATAATGCCCGCGCCGACCGCAACCGGCTGATCGGCACTCTGTCCATTCCCGCAGTCAGCATCCGCCGCGATGTACCAGCAGGCAGTGATGTGGAAGTTACTATCGAGATTGACGAAAGCCGCCTGCTCAAGACTTCGGCCTATATCCCCATCCTGGATTTGGAAGTCGAAGAAGTGCATAAGCTCGACAAACCCACCCCCGACATCGACCGCCTGGAAGACGAATTGGAGCGGGAGAAAAAACGCCTGGAAGCCGCCCGGCGCAAGGCTCATGAAACCAACGACGAAGCCGCCCAGCGCATCATCCAGGAAAAGGTGGAAGGCGAGCAGATGGTGGAACAAATTGACACCTCGCTATCCGCCGCGGGGGGCGACCGAGACGCAGCCGACAAGGCGCAAAACCGCCTGATCGATCTAAAAGTCACCATCGACCAGGTGGAAGATGCTCTGGAATGGCCGGCGCTGGTGGCCGAAGCCCAACAGCAAATCACCAACACTCGCCAGATCATCCATGATTATGGCGATGAGGACAACCGCCAGCTGATGGATCAGCTGGAGCAGGGCATCCAGCAGGCCATTCGCAGCCGGGATGTCGACCAGCTGCGCCGCCTGGTGGAAGACGCCCACGGCCTGGCGCTGCGCATCCTGGTGGAAAAGCCAGAGTTCTGGGGCGGTTTCTTCCAGCACCTGCAGGAGAAACGTTCGCTGATGCGCGACCGCGCCCAGGCCGACCAGCTCTTCGCTCAGGGGCAGATCGCCATGCAGAACAACGATGTCCAGCGCCTGAAAGCCGTGGTGCAGCAGCTGATCGCCCTGCTGCCCTCCGACCAGCAGGAAGAACTGCGCGGCGGGTTTGGTTCTGGAGTGATTTAGCCGTTCAGGGAGCAAGCTCATGTCCTCCGATTTCGACAGCCTGGAAAGCCCCTACCTGCCCGGCCTGCAGTCCACCCCGGCGGAGCCTGCACCAATACCAGACGCACCGCCCGAACTGGCCCCCTTGATCGAACAGGCTACCCTGGCCCGCGCCCATCATCTTGCCAGGTCGGGCCAATACCAGCAGGCCGAAGGGCTGCTGGAGACCCTGCCTGATATCGAAAGCCGCCCTGCGGCGCTGGATCTGCTGGCGCGCATGCGCGCCCAGCAGGGGCGTCTGGCGGAGGCCGAGGCGCTGTGGAGCAAAGCCCTGGCTCTGGAGCCAGCCAATCCGGCCTACCTGGAAGGCCTGCAGTATGTCACCCGCCAGCAGAAACCCGTCCGCCTGGGCTTCCTGTCAGGACGCGCCTGGCTGTGGCTGCTGGCCCTGGTTGGCCTGGCGCTGCTGGGGCTGAGCCTGTCCCGGCTGGGCGAGGTGCAGGGCAGATTGGCTTCCCTGTCGGATGAGCTGGCGGCAGTGCAGACCAGCGCCGCCCGCCCACTCCCCACTGCGCTGGTGATCGCCGCCTCACCTTACCCGACCCTGCCGCCCGGCCTCTCCTCAGCAGACCTGGAACTGATGCAGCAGGCCGTGCTGGGCGAGGTGCGCCTGAACCAGGCCACCCAGGATGCGCTGTTCGACCAGGTGCTGGCAATCCAGAACAGCCAGGGCGAACTGCTCACCAGCCTGCAGGAGACACCTGTTCCCCCGCTGGATCTGGCCATCCAGATGCCCGGCATCCGGGTGCTGCAAGAGAACAGGAGAGTCACCCTGACATTCGAAGGTGGGCTGTTCGCCTACGGCTGGACGCTCAAACCCGAGAGCCGGGCGCTGCTCACCCGCCTGGGCCAGGCGCTGGAGCCTTACACCGCCAGAATCCAGGTCACCCTGACTGGCTGCCAGGCCGATGACGAGGCCGAAAGCTACCTGGACCTCGGCCTGCTGCGCGCCCTGGCGGTCTACGACCACCTGCGGGCCACTACCCAGCTCCCCGCCAGCCTGTTTACGCTCCACCCGCAGGCGGACGAGCCAGCGCCGTACCCGAACGACTCAACCGCCAACCGCCTGAGGAACCGGACGGTGGTGATCGTCATTTCAGCTCATCCGTAGGGGGCGTTGGTAACACACTCTACGGTACTGCCGTGCGCCTTCTACCCCGCAGTGCAGCTGCGGGGCGAACGAGAGTATGGCAGGGTACATCACAGCGCACTCCGCTGCTACTTCCTCACCTCAAACACCACCACCGGGCTGACCACCCGCGCCCCATTCTCATCTACTGCCTCCGCCCACAGGCGGTGCTGGCCAGGGGCAAGAGTCCACCAGGCCAGGTAGGGGCCGCTCTCGAAAGAGGCCAGCGCCTGCCCGTCCAGCACCAGCCGCACCTGGCGCAGCCCTGGGCGGACCACGGCTTCCAGCCGGATGCGCTGCGCCTGGGGGTTCAGCCCAGGCGACAGGATGAAGACCGCGTTGGCGGCTGGCGAGACGATCTGCAGGGAGGTCTGCGCCTCTGCGGGCGAGGCGGTCTCAGCCTGGATCAGCGGGGCGGTCAGGTCGCTGAATAGAGTCAGCCCCTGGCTCCTGGCCCAGGGCTGGGCCTGCACCGGCAGATCCAGCACGATCATTTTCCTTCGCCGCTCAGGTGGGGCCTGCTCGTCCGCCAGCTGTCCGGTAGCGATATCGATCAGCGCTTCACGGTAAAGGCTGTCCAGCCGGGTAGGGGCTGTGCCCGCCAGAAACCACTCCAGGCGGCGGTAGGCGCAGGCTTCGGTTGGCAGCAGCCCGGAGAGAGCGCAAATCTCGACCTGCTCCAGTCCTTCCGGGCGGGTGAACTCCTGGACGGGGCTGCCTGTCAGCACAGCGCGCATGAACTGGTGCCAGACCGGCGCCGCGCCGGTCAGCCCGTTGACATCTCGCATGGGGCGGAAGTCGGTGTTGCCCGCCCACACCCCCACCACCAGCGAAGGGGTGTAGCCCACCGTCCAGTTGTCGTGAAAATTGGAGGTGGTGCCGGTCTTGACCGCCGCCGGGCGGTCCAGGTTCAGGATGGTGTGCGCGCCGAAGCCAATCCGCCGGGCGTCGTCATCGCTGAGGATATCGCTGACCAGCCAGGCGATGCGCTCATCCAGCACGCGCTGCTGGGCGGGCGGCGGCGCGGCGTAGAGGACCTGCCCTTGCAGGTCGCTGACCTGCAGGATGGCGACCGGGTCCACCCGGAAGCCGCCGTTGGCCAGCGCGCCGTAAGCCGCCGAAAGCTCCAGCAGGCGCACTTCGCCGCCGCCCAGCGCCAGGGAGAGATCATAGTTTTCCGGGTCTCCAAAGGTGGTCATCCCCAGACGAGAGGCCAGGGTGAACAGGTTTTTCAGCCCGACATGATCCAGGGTCAGCACGGCGGGGATATTGAGCGAGGAGCCTAGAGCGTTGCGCAGCAGCACCGGGCCATGCTCGCGCAGATCGTAGTTGGCGGGCAGGTAGGTCAGCCCCTCGTGGGTCAGGAAAGCCGTGCGCACATCCAGCAACATGGTCGCCGCCGTCCAGGGGGCGGGCGGCAGGTAGGTTCCCTGCACCGCGCTGATGGCGGTGTTGGGCGGGGTGGTTGGATCGAGGGCGGCGGCATAGATGATGGGCTTCAGCGCCGAGCCAGGCTGGCGCGGCGAAGTTACCATGTTGATCGCCCCGGCGTTGTGCGGATCAAAGAAATCTGGACTGCCCACCAGAGCCAGGATTTCGCCGCTGTTTGGATCCAGCGCCACCAGGGCAGCGGAGTTGACATTGTGACCCTGCCCGTCCTGGCTGTCTTTCAGAGCCGCCAGCTGGCGCTGGATGGCGCGCTCGGCGTGCTTCTGCCAGTCTAAATCCAGGCTGGTGCGCACCACCAACCCGCCGGACTGGTAGATCAGCTCGGGGGTGAACAGGCTGTCCAGCTGGCGGCGCACCATCATCACAAAATGCGGCGCTTCGATCGGGTAGGGCTGCTCGGTGAAGATCAGCGGCTCGCGCTCGGCCAGCTGGCGCTCTTCGCTGGTGATGAAACCGGCCTGCTCCATCAAGCCCAGCACGATGATCTGACGCTCTTTAGATGACTGCGGGTCAGTAAAGGGGTTGTACAGGGCAGGCGACTGCGGCAGCCCGGCCAGCAAAGCGCTTTCGGCCAGGTCCAGCTGGCTGGCGGGCTTGCCGAAGAAGGTCTGCGCCGCCGCCTCCACCCCATAAGCCATCCCGCCGTAGTAGGTCTGGTTGAGATACAGAGCCAGGATTTCGTCTTTCTCCAGGCGGCGGGTGAGCTGCCAGGCCAGGATCATCTCGCGCAGCTTGCGGCGCAGGCTGCGCTGGGCGCGCTCGCCCTGCTCCATCAATAGATTGCGGGCCACCTGCTGGGTCAGGGTGCTGCCGCCGGAGAGCGCCTGCCCCTGGCTGAGATACTGCCACACCGCCCGGGCGACCCCCCGCAGATCCACGCCGGGGTTGCTGTAGAAGCTGCGATCTTCGGTGGCGATGGTCGCCTGCTGAAGCTCCTGTGGGATGCTCTCCAGGGGCAGCACGGCGTGCCGCCCGCCCTGCTCTGGCAGCAGGTCGTACAGCAGCCTCCCATTGCGGTCGGTGATGCGCACGCTGGGCGTGTTCAGGCGCTCTGGCAGGCTGTCTGGCGAGGGCAGGCCAGTGAACAGCCAGGCCATCCCGGCGGCAGCCAGCGCGGCCAGGACAACAGCGAAAATGAACAGAGTGGTTTTTATACGGCGCATGACAGGTCGATTCTACATCATCAGACGACCCAGACCGGCTCCAGGTTCCGGATGATCCGGGATTGAGAAGACAGGCCGCCAGGCAGCACGGTTCGCGGTAGAATCAACCATCTCCGATAGAATTCATCTCGCACATAGAGGCATCAACCCTGAGTCCCCAAAATTATTTTTTACTCAAAAATCGGGCCTCACCCTTCTGGCGGCAAACGATCTTCAGCCTGACCCTGGTGGGCTGCCTGCTGTTTATCATCCTGACGCTGGTCGCCATGCTGTTCTACCCTGGGCCGGATGGCCGCTACCCCGGAGGCTACTCCTTCTTCCGCAACTTCTTCAGCGCGCTCGGCTACACCCACAACAGCGCCGGCTATCCTAACCCGGTCGCTTCGGTGATGTTCTTCATCGCCCTCAGCCTGGCGGGCGCCGGGCTGGTGCTGTTCTTCATGGCCTTTCCACAGTTCTTCACCACCACGCGGCGGGGCAGGCTGCTGAGCTGGTGCGGGACTGCCTTCGGTGCAGCCGCAGGGATCTGCTTTATCGGAATCGCCTTCACCCCCGCCGATGTGTACCGGCAGCCGCACCTGTATTTCGTCCTGTGGGCTTTCCGCCTGTTCCCCATCGCCGTGTTTTTGTACGCCATCGCTATCTTCAGCCAGAAAGAGTACCCGCGCCGCTACGGTTGGGTGTTCGTCGTCTTCGGTATCCTGCTGGTGCTGTATGTGCTGCTGCTGGAGTTCGGCCCTGGCTATGACACCCCGGATGGGCTGGTCACCCAGGTTGTTGGGCAGAAGATCATCGTCTATGCCTCGCTGGTCAGCATCCTGATCCAGGCCTGGGGGGCGAAGAAATTCAACCGCAGTTAATCATGCACATGCGCACAAGTCTCCACTCCAAACCTAACCAGCCAGCCAGCACACGTCCCTGGAAAAAACCTGCTTACTGGCTCAAGCTGATCGCCTTCGCCCTGATCAGCCTGTATATCTCGCTGACCGTGGCGATGGCGGTGATGGGCACGGTGCAGTCAATCCGCCCGGCCAAACGCCCGGTGTGCTGCGAGACCCCGGCTGACTGGGGCTTCACCTACGAAGACGCCAGCCTGACGGCTCCGGATGGAATCCGACTGGTTGGCTGGTACATCCCGCCCCAATCGGCTGCCAAGGATCAGCCAGCCGCGGCGGTGATCCTGCTGCATGGCTACGCCTCCCACCGACTGGCGACCAAATCCTATGCAGAAATGCTCGCCCGGCATGGCTACGCCGTGCTGATGTACGACCAGCGCGCCAGCGGCGAAAGCGAAGGCGAAACGCTCAGCTGGGGCTGGCGGGATGTCGCCGATGTGCAGGGCGCAATCGCCTACCTGCAAGGCCGGCCGGAACTGGCAAATGGCAAAATCGGCGTGCTGGGCTGCTCCACCGGGGCGGAAATCGCCATCGCCGCAGCAGCCCAGCAGAGCGCAATCCAGGCGGTGGTGGCAGACGCCCCGTACTACACCACGGCGCAGGATCTGCCTCCGGCTGACAATCTGCTCGAGTGGCTCTCCATACCCATGTATCACCTGCTGATCCAGCTGATGGAGTGGAAGAGCGGCGCCTCGGCGCCCCAG